>JAZKFM010000101.1:0-3138 GCA_040386415.1 Pseudomonadota bacterium | reverse complement strand
TCGACGATGTGGCCGGCGATGGCGGCGGCGGCGGCCATGGCCGGGCTCATCAGGTGGGTGCGTCCGCCCCGGCCCTGGCGGCCCTCGAAGTTGCGGTTGGAGGTCGAGGCGCAGCGTTCCCCCGGCGCCAGTCGGTCGGGGTTCATGCCCAGGCACATCGAGCAGCCCGGCTCGCGCCAGTCGAAGCCGGCGGCCTTGAAGATGGCGTCCAGGCCCTCCTCCTCGGCCTGTTCCTTCACCAGGCCCGAGCCCGGCACCACCATGGCCCGCACGTGGGGCGCCACCAGCCGGCCGTTCAGGAAGGCGTGCTGGGCCACCGCGGCGGCGGAGCGAAGGTCCTCGATGCGGCTGTTGGTGCAGGAGCCGATGAAGACCACGTCCACCCTGGCCTCGGTGATCGGCTGGCCGGCGGTGAGGCCCATATAGTCCAGCGCCCGTTCGGCGGAGATCCGCTTGTCAGGGGTGGCGAAGCTCTCCGGCGCCGGCACGTTTCCAGTGACCGCCACCACGTCCTCGGGAGACGTGCCCCAGGTGACGGTGGGGGCGATCTGGGCGGCGTCCAGCACCACCTCGCGGTCGAACACCGCGTCGTCGTCGGAGAAGAAGGTCTTCCAGTGGGCGAGCGCCATCTCCCAGGCCGCGCCCTTCGGCGTGGCCGGTCGGCCCATCATGTAGTCATAGGTGGTCTGGTCGGGCGCGACGAGACCCGCCCGCGCCCCGGCCTCGATGGCCAGGTTGCACAGGGTCATGCGGCCTTCCATCGAGAGGCCACGGATCGCCTCGCCCGCATATTCGATCACCGAACCGGTTCCGCCCGCCGTGCCGATGGCGCCGACGATGGCCAGGGCGAAGTCCTTGGCGCCGACGCCCGGACCCGGGGTCCCGTTGACGGTGACGCGCAGGTTCTTCGACTTCTTCTGGCGCAGGGTCTGGGTGGCCAGCACGTGCTCGACCTCGGACGTGCCGATGCCCTGGGCCAGCGCCCCGAAGGCGCCGTGGGTCGAGGTGTGGCTGTCGCCGCAGACGATGGTCATGCCCGGCTGGGTGCGGCCCTGCTCGGGCCCCACCACGTGGACGATCCCGTTGCGGATATCGCCCATCGGGAAGAACTCGATGCCGGCGTCCTTGACGTTGCGCTCCAGGGTCTGGAGCTGCAGGCGCGCCTCCTCGTCCGCCACCGCGCCGACGCCGAGCGCCTGGCCCTCGGTCGGGACATTGTGGTCGGCCACCGCAAGCGTGCGGTCGGGACGGCGCACGGGACGGCCCGCCGCGCGAAGGCCGGCGAAGGCCTGGGGCGTCGTCACCTCGTGGATCAGGTGCAGGTCGATATAGAGGATCGCCTCGCCGTCTTGCTCTGCAACGACGTGCGCATCCCAGATCTTGTCATAAAGGGTCTTGCCGGACATGGGCGGCATGTAGGGTCGCAGGGGGCCTTAAGTCCAGCGCCCCGCGACGAATTCCGCCAGGCCCGCGCAAGGATTTGCCTCAGGCCGCAGCTTTTTGGTCGAGCGGGAGGCAACCTTGACCCTGAAGCGCCGTCCGAAGCGCGGTTTCCAGGGGTGTGTGGGGCTCCGCGCCGAGGGTTTTCACCAGCCTGGTGTTGTCCAGCAGGACGGTGTTGTCCCAGAGGTAGCGCATCTCCAAGAGTTCGCGGAGCATTTCCACGAAGGGGGCAAGCGCCCGCAGGGCCAGCCACGGGAAGCGCCTCACGGTCAGCCTGCGGCCCGCGACACGCTCCAGGGCGGCGATCATCTCGTCGCCGGTGACCTGATGCCCGCCGAACTGGTAGGCCGCGTGGTCGGGCAGGGTGGCCTCGATATCCGCCAGCCGCACCATGGTCTCGGCGAGGTCGGGAAGATAGGCCCAGCAGTGGCGGAGTTCGCGCGGGCCGGGATAGGCGACGCTCCTCAGCGGCTTGTCCTTGGCCACCAGCCCCTCGGTCAGGAAGGAGCTGGCACTGACCGGGCCGAAGAAGTCGCCGGCCCGGACCACCAGGGTCCGCACGCCCGCGCTCTCGAGCCGCTTCTCCATCGCCACACGGATCGCACCCTTGCGGGTCCCGGGGTTCTGCGGCGCATCCTCCGCCATCATCGGGAAGGCGTCGGGGCCGTAGTTGTAGACATTGCCGGGGAAGAGGATCCGCGCGCCGGTGGCCTGGGCCGCCGCGATGCTGGCCTCCAGCATGGGCATGGCCAAGCCCGCCCAGTTCTTGTAGCCCGGCGGACTGGCGGCGTGGACGATCAGCCGCGCGCCCTGCGCCGCCGCCGTCACCTCGGCGGCCGACATGGCGTCGCCCTTCACCCACTCGATCGCCTCCAGGCCGACCGCCTCGCGGGCCGCCCGCGCCGGGTCGCGATGCAGGCCGCGCACGCGCCAGCCATGGGCCAGCAGCGCGGCCGCCACCTCCCCGCCCACCGATCCCGTCGCGCCAATCACCAGGGCGGTCTTGTCTAACGTCGCCATCTCGCCATCTCCTTGAGTGACCGAGAAGATCGGCCCCGGGGAGCTCAGACGAAATTGCTCTTATCCGTGACTCAGCTATTCATAAGCGCATGAGCGATCCGACCTGGGACCTGTATCAAAGCCTGCACGCGGTTCTGCAGTCGGGCAGCCTGTCGGCGGCGTCCCGATCGCGCGGCCTGACCCAGCCCACCATCGGCCGCCACATCGAGGCGCTGGAACAGCAACTCGGCGCGCCGCTGTTCCTGCGCAGCCCGAGGGGGCTGACCCCCACCGACCTGGCCCTGAGCCTCAAGGCTCACCTGGAGGAAATGCACGCCGCCGCCGCCGCCGCCGCGCGCGACGCCTCCGGCGCGGCCGACAGCGAGAAGGGCTCCGTCCGCATCGCCGCCAGCCTGATCGTCGGCGTCGAGGTGCTGCCGCAGATCCTGGCCGGCTTCATGGAGCAGCATCCGGAGATCGCCATTGAGCTGGTGCTCTCCAACAAGATCGAGGACCTGTCGCGCCGCGACGCCGATATCGCCGTGCGGATGGCCCGCCCGACCCAGGGCGCCCTGGTGGCCCGCAAGGTCGGCATGCTCGGGGTCGGCTTCTACGCCACCCAGGCCTATCTGGACCGACGCGGCGCGCCAGAGAGCCTCGAGGACCTGGAAAACCACACCATCATCGGCTTCGACC
>JAZKFM010000100.1:0-3053 GCA_040386415.1 Pseudomonadota bacterium | reverse complement strand
CGGCTGTTCGAGGCCCTGTTCGCCCGCGGCGTGACCCTGGTGGCCACCTCCAACCGGGTCCCGGACGCCCTCTACAAGGACGGCATCAACCGCCAGCTGTTCCTGCCCTTCATCGAGATGATCAAGGGCCGCCTGGACGTGGTGAGCGTGACCGGGAGCCACGACTACCGCCTGGACCGCCTGCGGGCGGCGGGCGTCTGGTTCTCCCCCAACGACCCGGACAACCAGCGCAGCTTCGCGGCCCTGTGGTGCGACATGCTGGGCAACGAGGCCGAGATCGGTGAGACCCTGGAGGTGCTGGGCCGCAAGGTTCACCTGCCTCACGCGGCCGGCGGCATGGTGCGGGCCTCCTTCGCCAGCCTCTGCGCGGTGGCCCTGGGCCCCAACGACTATGTCGCCATCGCCGAGCGCTTCCACACGGTGTTCCTGGAGGACGTGCCGAGGCTGGGGCCCAACCGGCGGGAGGAGGCCAGGCGGCTGGTGATCCTCATCGACGCCCTATACGAGGCCCGAACCCGCCTGATCGTGCTGGCCGAGGCCGACCCCGTGGCCCTCTATCCGCAGGGCGACGGCGCCTTCGAGTTCGAACGCACGGCCTCGCGCCTGCAGGAGATGCGCTCGGCCGACTGGCTGGCGGAGCGCGTGGAGAGCTAGGCCCGTAGGCTGCGCACCAGGTCCTGCGCATAGGGCCGCAGGTCGGCGAACCGGCGGACGCAGAGGGTGAGGTCGCGGACGGCCCATTCGTCCGCCAGCTCGATCACCGCGAGCGGCGTGGTCTTGGCGACGCGGGCGGCGGTGGACTGGGGCACGACGCCGACCCCCACCCCGGCCTCCACCAGCCGGCAGACGGCGTCGAAGCTGCGCAGCTGCACCCGCAGGTTCAGGCCTGAGCCCAGGCGCGCGGCCTTGTCGGCCAGGAAGCGCTGCAGGGCGCTGGTGCGCTCGAGCCCGACCAGGTCGAAGGCCAGCACCTCGGCGAAGGCCACGCGGGCGCGGGCCGCCAGGGGATGGTTCCTTCGCGCCACCACCACGAAGCGGTCGGAGCGGAAGGGGAAGGTCTCCAGACCCCCGACATCGACGGTGCCCGCCACGATGCCGATGTCGCCCACCCCCTCGGCGATCAGGCCGACGATCTCGTCGGAGAGCCGCTCCTCCAAGTCGACCCGGACCTTGGGATTGTCCGCCAGGAAGCGCCCCAGCGCCTCCGGCAGGAATTCGGTCGACGCATTGGTGTTGGCCAGCAGGCGAACCTCGCCGGAGAGTCCGCCCGCATAGGCGCCCAGGTCCTCTCGCAGGCGGGCCGACTGTTCCAGCATCAGGCGGGCGTGCTTCAGCAGGGTCTGGCCGGCAGGGGTCGGGACCACCCCCTGGCGGCTGCGGGTCAGCAGCGCCGCGCCGATCTCCTCCTCCATGGCCCGGACGCGGGTGGAGGCGGCGGCCAGGGCGATATGGCTTCGGACGGCGCCATGGGTGATGGAGCCGGCCTCGACGATGTCGGCGAACAGTCTCAAGTCCACCAGATCAAACCGCATCTTCGTCTCCCGCGAAGGATGGGTCTAGATAAGACGCATTGAAACGGTTGTGAATGGGGCTCAACCTTCGGATCAAGCGAAGGAGCGCGCCATGATCAAGGTCCTGACCGAACGCAAGATCCCGCCGGGCTTCGACAGCGAAGACGAGGCGCAGGTCTCCCGCCATGCGCGGATCGCCGTCGACGCCATGGCCGCGACAGGCCGGCCGATCCACTGGATCTGCACCTATGTGGCCGGCGACAGCCTGTTCGGGGTGACCGTCTTCCCCAACGAGGCGGCGATCAGTGAGTTCCAGCGCGCGGCCGGTATCAGCGGACAAGACATAACCGTCCGTCGCATCACCCGGGTGATCGAAGCGTCCAGCGCGGCGCCCCTTCGTTGACACCCGGCGACCGGCGCTTAAAAGCGGAGCCGCTTCATCCTCTTGGAAACCGTCATGGCTGAAACCCCGACTGGCCTTCGCGAGCGCCCGTTGTCGCCGCACCTGACCTCCGGCGGCCCGCTGGCCTTCCACTGGCGGTTCCACGTCACCATGACGGGGTCCATCGTCCACCGGGCGACCGGCGTCGCGCTCTATGTCGGCGCGCTGATCCTGGCCGGCTGGGCTCTGTCCCTGGCCGCCGGGCCCGACGCCTATCAGGCCTATATGGACCTGCTGGGATCGTTCCTGGGAAAGGTCGTGATGTTCGGCCTGACGGTGTCGATCTTCTACCACCTGGCCAAGGGCGTGCAGCACCTGTTCTGGGACGCCGGCAAGGGTTTCCAATTGCCCATCGCCAACATGGCGACGGTCGCCTGTTTCGCCTTCGCCTTCGCCGCGACCCTCGCGGTCTGGGCGATCGCCTGGATGACGGGAGCGCTCTGATGGACAACTACCGCACCCCTCTTCGCCGCGCCCGCGGCCTCGGCTCGGCCAAGCATGGCGTGGGTCACTGGCTCTCGGAGCGGATCACCTCGGTGGCCCTGGTTCCGCTCGTCCTCTGGGCGGTGTTCGGCGCGCTCACCCTGGCCGGCACGGACTATTACGGCGCGGTCGCCTGGATCAGCCAGCCGGTCAACGCGGTGCTGATGGTGCTGCTGACGGCGATCTCCTTCCTGCACATGCATTCGGGCATGCGGGTCATCGTGGAGGACTACATCCACAAGACCCTCACCAAGTCGGCCCTGCTGCTGCTCAACCTCTTCGTCTGCGGCCTGGCGGGTGCGCTGGCGGTCTTCTCCATCCTCAAGGTCGCGCTGGGAGGCGCTTGATCGGTCCCATGGCGACTTATGAGTTCATCGATCACAAGTTCGACGTCGTTGTCGTGGGCGCGGGCGGCTCCGGCCTGCGCGCGGCCCTGGGCTGCGCCCAGGCCGGTCTGAAGACGGCCTGCATCACCAAGGTCTTCCCGACCCGCTCGCACACCGTGGCGGCCCAGGGCGGCATCTCGGCCAGTCTCGGCAACATGGGCGAGGATGACTGGCGCTGGCACATGTACGACACCGTCAAGGGGTCGGACTGGCTGGGCGACCAGGACGCCA
>JAZKFM010000099.1:0-6341 GCA_040386415.1 Pseudomonadota bacterium | reverse complement strand
AACTGCCGCGGCGTCTTGCGGACCTGATCTCCATGGCCCGGGAAGCCATGGCGGAGGGGCTGCCGGTCTACCCGATCCCCGGCGCCTCAGCCCTGCTGGCGGGCCTGACCGTGGCGGGGCTTCCCACCGACCGCTTCCTGTTCGCCGGCTTCCCGCCCCCCAAGAGCGCCGCGCGCCGAACCTTCTTCCAGGAGCTGGCCGGGCTGCGCGCCACCCTGGTGTTCTTCGAGGGCGGCTCCCGGGTCGCCGCCAGCCTCGTCGACATGGCCGCCGTTTTCGGGCCGCGCGAGGCCGCCGTCGCCCGCGAACTCACCAAGCTCTATGAGACCGTCACCCGCGCGCCCCTGGACCAGCTGGCCGCCGACAAGCGGTTTGCGTCCCCCAAGGGCGAGTTCGTCATCATCGTCGGCCCCGGCCGCGAGGAAGCCGCCACGCAGGCCGATGTCGATACCGCCCTGACCCAGGCCCTGGAGCGCCTGGGCGCCGCCGACGCCGCCAGCGAGGTGGCCAAGGCCTTTGGCCTGCCCCGCCGCGAACTTTACCAGCGCGCCATCGCCATGAAGGACGCCAAGCCGTGAACCCCATCCGCCAGGCCCGCGGGGCCGCGGCGAGGCTTTCGGGCCGGCGCGCCGAGGTCTGGGCGGCGATCTGGCTGATGCTGAAGGGTTACCGCATTCTGGGCTTTCGCCTGAAGACCCCCCAGGCCGAGATCGACCTTCTGGCCCACCGGGGCGGGGTCCTGGCGGTGGTCGAGGTCAAGTCGCGCACGACGATGCTGGCGGCGATGGAGGCGGTCAGCGCCGACCAGCGGGACCGCCTGCGGCGCGCAGGCGCCACGCTCGCCGCCCGACGACCGGCCCTTCACAACGCCGCCGTGCGTCTGGACCTGATCGCCCTCGCGCCGGGCAGACTTCCAAGACATAGTCCAGACGCCTGGAGAGGTGCGTGAACAGTCATGAGTCGCGAAGACGCTGAGGCCTATCTGACCCAAGCGGGACAGTGCGTGGACGGCGACTTCCCCCTGCTGGAAGCCGCCATCGCCTGCGCCCTGCACGAGGACCCCTCCCGTAACGCCCAGCAGGCCCGCGACCTCGGCGAGTCCGGGATCGAGCACCTGACCCAGCGCCTGGCCACGGAAAGCCCCGAGGAGGCCCTGGCCGAGACCATGGCCGGGGACCTAGCCCTGGGGGGAGACCTCTTCACCTACGAGCATCCCGACAACGCCGACATCCTGTCGGTGGCCGAGCGCCGCAAGGGCCTGCCGGTGGCCCTGGGAATCTACTACCTGCATGTCGCGCGCAAATGCGGCCTCACCGTTCAGGGCGTCGACTTCCCCGGCCACTTCCTGCTGCGGATCGAGACCCACGAGGGGCCCCTGGCGCTGGACCCCTACAGCGAGGGCCGGGTGGTCCTGCCCTCGGAGCTCACCCGGCGGGCCCTGCACGCCGGCCTCACCCCCAATGTCGCCGACCGCCTGGACCGGCTGATGGCGCCCGCCCCCGACCGCGCCGTGCTGATGCGGCTGCAGAACAACATCTTCGCTCGCGCCGTGGCGGCCCGCGACTTCGGCCGCGCCGAACGCGCCGCCCTCCGCCGCGCCCTGCTGGACCCCAGCGACCACCGCCCCTGGCTGGACGTAGCCGCCGCCCGCGAGGGCCAGGGCGCCCTGGCCGGCGCCCTCCAGGCCCTGGCCCAGGCCTCGACCCTGGACGGCGGCGCCGCCCTGGCCGCCCGCGCCCACCGCGAGCGCGTGCGGCTGCAACTCAACTAAGCAGCGCTGGCGCTCGCGCCCGCCCCGACCTATCTGAACGCCTCAGCTTGCAAGGAAGTCCGCCCATGTCCCTGAAGGTCGCCGTCCAGATGGACCCCCTCGAGGGGATCAATATCGAAGGCGATACGACCTTCCTGATGATGCAGTCGGCCCAGGAACGGGGTCACACCCTGTGGGTCTACACGCCTGAGCGCATGGCCCTGGAGAGCGGCAGGCTCACCGCCAAGGGCCGCGCGGTGACCGTCCAGCCGGTGAAGGGGGCCCACGCTGCGTTCGGCCCCTGGGAGACCCGCGACCTGTCGGAATTCGACGTCGTCCTGCTGCGCCAGGACCCGCCCTTCGACATGGCCTACATCACCTCGACCCACTTCCTGGACGCGATCCACCCCAAAACCCTGGTGGTGAACAACCCCACCGAGGTGCGCAACGCGCCGGAAAAGCTGTTCGTCACCACCTTCCCCGGCGTGCAGCCCCCGACCCTGATCACCTCGGACCTCGAGGCCATCTATGAGTTCCGCGCCCGCCAGGGCGACATCGTGCTCAAACCCCTGAACGGCGCCGGCGGCTCGGGCGTGGCCCGGCTGCTGGCCGACGACCCCAATCTGGACGCCATGCTGGACCTGCACCGGATGATCAGCCGCGAGCCGGTGATCGCCCAGAAGTACGTGCCCGCGGTGGTGAAGGGCGACAAACGCATCCTGCTGGTGGACGGCGAGCCGGTGGGCGCCATCAACCGCGTGCCCAGCGCGGGCCAGATCCGCTCCAACCTGGCCGTGGGCGGTCGCGCCGAAGCCGTCGAGCTGACCGCGCGGGACCTGGAACTCTGCGGGATCATTGGACCGGAGCTGAAGCGCCGCGGCCTGATGTTCGTGGGCATCGACGTGATCGGCGACTACCTCACCGAGATCAATGTGACGTCTCCCACGGGGGCCGTCGCCCTGAAAAAGTTCACCGGCGTCGATGCGACAGTTCTGCTTTGGGAACGCGTTGAAGCGATTCGCGCCAAGGTCTAGCTTGTGAGATGAGGAGAGTGGTCTAGGCCACGGAATCCTCTCATCTTCTCTTTAAGTTCCTTTTTTGTTCTTGATCCGACCCGCGCGCCGTGCTGGGGTTGTGGATAAAACATGCTCAAACCGGGGACATGAGCCATGGCCGCACGGGTCGTCACGCTGGCGTTTCAAGGGGTTGAGGCCCAGCGCGTCGATGTCGAGGTGCAGTTCTCAGGCGGTCAGGTGGCCTTCATTGTCGTCGGCCTGGGCGACAAGGCGGTGGGGGAGAGCCGCGAACGGGTGCGGGCCGCCTTCTCCGGCCTTGGCCTGCAACTCCCCAGCAAACGGATCATCGTCAACCTGGCGCCGGCCGACCTGCCCAAGGAGGGCAGCCACTACGACCTGCCCATCGCGCTGGCCGTCATGGCGGCCATGGGCATCATCCCCCCCGACCGGCTGACCGAGTGGGCGGCCATGGGGGAGCTCTCCCTGGACGGCCGCATCGTCCAGGTGGCCGGCGCCCTGCCCGCCTCGGTGGCGGCCGGCGCCCTGGGTCTGGGCCTGATCTGCCCCGAGGCCTGCGGGGCGGAGGCCGCCTGGGCCGGCGACACCCAGATCCTGGCCGCGCCCTCGCTGATCTCCCTGGTGAACCACTTCCGCGGAACCCAGATGCTGGGGCCGCCCAAGCCGGGCGCGATCCTGGACGGCGAACGGGTTCCGGACCTGAAGGACGTCAAGGGCCAGGAGAACGCCAAGCGCGCCCTGGAGATCGCCGCGGCGGGGGGCCACAACCTGGCCTTCACCGGCCCTCCAGGCTCGGGCAAGTCGATGATGGCCGCCCGCCTGCCTGGCCTCCTGCCCCCGCTCTCGCCCGCCGAGCTGCTGGAAACCTCGATGATCCACTCGGTGGCCGGCCTGATCGCCAAGGGCGAGCTGACCCGGGCGCGGCCCTTCCGCACCCCGCATCACTCCGCCACCATGGCGGCCCTGACCGGCGGCGGCGTCCGGGTGAAGCCGGGCGAGGTGTCGCTGGCGCACAACGGGGTGCTGTTCCTGGACGAACTGCCGGAGTTCTCGGCCCAGGCCCTGGATTCGCTCCGCCAACCCCTGGAGACCGGCGAGGTGGTGGTGGCCCGCGCCAACGCCCATGTCCGCTATCCGGCCCGCTTCCAGCTGGTGGCCGCCCAGAACCCCTGCAAGTGCGGCCATGGCGGGCCCGGACGCGGCGCCTGCGGCCGCGCGCCCCGCTGTCAGACCGACTATCAGATGAAGGTCTCGGGCCCCTTCCTCGACCGCATCGACCTGCAGATCGACGTGCCCCCGGTCAGCGCCGCTGACCTGGCCTTGCCCGCGCCCTCCGAAGGCACCGCCGAAGCCGCCGCCCGGGTCGCCGCCGCCCGCGACCTGGCCGCCGAGCGCGCGAGCAAGTCGGGCCACGAGCACGCCGCCCCGGTCAACGCCCGGGCCGAGGGGGAATGGCTGGAGACCATCGCCGAGCTTGAGCCCCCGGCCAAGGCCCTGCTGGCCAGGGCCGCCGAGGCCAATGGCCTGACCGCACGGGGCTGGACCCGGACGCTGCGCCTGGCCCGCACCATCGCCGACCTGGAGGGGGCCGGGCCGATCAAGCGGGTGCACGTGGCCGAGGCGCTCATCTATCGGCGGGTCGGCGCGGGCGGCCTAAGCCCGGTGGGCTAGCCGTTCACGGTGCATGTTCCAGGCGCCGACCGCGAGCGCCCCCAGCACCAGATAGCTCCAGATCACCAGGCCCCGGAAATAGGCCAGGGTGCGGACCCCCGGATCGACGGCGATGGCGATGTGGGTGATCACCGCCAGCAGCTGGAAGGCGGCGGCGAAAAGCAGCCAGCTCCGGTCGGTGGTGGCCGCGAACCAGACCAGCAGCAGCATGAACATGCCGTCCACGATGAAGACCCCCCACTGGGGGTCCATCAGGCTGTTGCGGTAGGCGAGCGGGGTCAGGATCCAGGCCGCCAGGTTGGCCAGGGCGATGGCCCGCTCAGGCCCCCTGCCCCGCCACAGGGCGAAAGCCGAGACCAGCAGCATCAGGGCGATCCAGGTCTGCTGGGCGAGGGTGGCGAAGACCAAAGGCGTCGGGCCCCCAGCGACTGAGGGCCCGACCTTGGCAGAAGTCGGGCTTGGCTTGTAGCGGTGTGTTCAGGCGGCGCGCGCGGCGCGGGCCACGGCGCGCAGGGTCGGGGCGGCCTCTGCCGTCATCTGCGGCTTGGGCAGGGAGTCGCCGTACATCACCGCGCCCAGGCCCATCTGCTTCTGGGCGATGCTGAGCTCCAGGTGGGTCTCGCAGATGGCGCGCCGCGCCGTCGCCAGGGCGGCGAAGGCCTCGCTGGCCCGCTCCACGGCGCCCTGGCCGATCAGGGCCGAGATGCCGGCTTCGGTGCGCAGGCCCGGCATGATGCCGGCCAGGGCGGCGGCCTTGGCCAGGGCGATGTCGATGGCGGCTTCGGCTTCGAAGAGGCTGGCGGCGACCTGGTCGGCCACCAGACGGCGTTGCTTGAGCATGAGGGATCTCCTGCACGCCGGGAGACCCCGGCGCGGTGCGGCTGAAAAACGAGTGGGGTGTGGATCTTAGCTAGGCGAGGTCTTGCAGGGCGTGGAGGCCGGCCAGCATGCCGCCGAAGGCAAGCGCGGTGAGGATGGCGATCAGGCCGATCAGCCCCAGTCGGAGGGCGGGGGTCAGGGCATTTCGGCCGATCCCTCCAGCGGGGGCAGAAAGCCCTCGTCCAAGAGCGCCCAGGTCATGCAGAGGATTTCCCGCAGGACCATTTCCGGAGGCTTGAACCGCGACATCTTGCGGGTGGCCGAGACCAGGTCGCGCGCCATCCCCGCCTTGACCGGACAGCCCGCCAGGTCGGCGAGCTGCCGCTCCAGCTGGCTCCAGGTGAAGTTCGGGGTCGGCGGCGCCTCGTCCTCCAGCGCCGGCCAGCGGGCCTCGAAGGCCTGCACCTCCTGGCGCAACCGCATCACCCGGTTCACCGCCGCCCTCTGCTCCTGGCCCTCCCAGTCCGGCTGGGACGGGTCCACCTCGAGCAATGCTTTCATCCAGTCGGTCATCGGCCTGTCCTCCCCTGTCGCCCCGAGAAGGCGCTGCGGGAGGTCGGCTGTCTGTCCTGATCGGATCGTGTCCTGACGCGATCAGGACACCGCGGTCGTGGTCAGCCAGGCGCCGCGCGGCGGTATAGCGGTCATCGACCCCCAGCTTGCGCCGCGCGCGGTCGCAATAGGTGTCGACGGAGGTCTTGGACATGCCCAGTTCACGGGCGATCTGCTTGGAACTCAGATGTCGGTCCACCAGGCGAAGACATTCCCGCTCGCGCGGCGTGAGGAGTTCGACGGGGTCCTCGGTCATTTCCAGTGCTCGCCCATAAGGTGGATAGTTAAGAGCGGGCCCGAACCTGCGTCCAGCCGTAACGGTGCAGATGCGCCAGTTTCGCTTATCGATCAGTCATTTGCGGCCTGCGGGCGGCCAACTCACATACCGCCGTTCGCTACGCCAGAAAGTTGCATCCGTCGCGCGGGGCGGGGCGGGCGCTTGACCGCCCGTTAAG
>JAZKFM010000098.1:8936-15096 GCA_040386415.1 Pseudomonadota bacterium | reverse complement strand
ACATGACCCTGCCCGTCACCTCATAGCTCCTGCCGCCCTCGGTCCTCACCTTGGCGCGGAGCGCGGTCTGGTAGCCGCGCTCGTCCCAGTCTGAGTCGATCACGCACTCGGAAATGAGGTCGTAGGCGCCATCAGCGAACACCATGCCGCCCTGGCGCGCGCCGCCCTTTCCGTCACCGATCACCGACAGCATCATCCCGAAGTCGCGACCGAAGTTCATCGGGCACCAGCGATACCAGTCGATGGCCTGCCAGTGGCGCGGGCCCCAGGACTTGTCGCGCAGGCCATAGCCCTGGATCTCGAAGCGCTCGTCGCCGATGGTGAAGGCGCCCTTGGCCGAGCAGTGCTGTTCGTAGTGGGCCTTGGCGAAGGACTTTTCCGGGTCGATCTCGATCGGGACCCCGTCCTCGCGCACGGTCTCGCCGCCATACATCGGCGAGACGCCCTCGTAGTCGAGGCTGATGGTGCAGGGGAGGGACGGATTGTCGCGGAAGGCCTTTTTCGGGTCCGCCATCTCGTGGGGCCGCTCGAGAATCAGCGCCTTGCCCGAATAGGTCACCCGCAGGTGTTTGAAGGGCTCGATTACCTCGACCTTGAGTCCTCCGGCGTTCATCTCCGAATTGTCGGTGATGGCGGGCCGGGCGAACATGAAGCCCACCCGCCCGTCGGGCAGGTAGAGGCAGATGGTCATCTCGGCGTAGTGCTCGTTGGCGCGGTTGCCGATGCGGAACCAGCCGCCGGTCTTCGACCTCGGATCGAAGACGTTGAAGTACATGGATTCGTTGTAGTTCTTCACGTCACCCGGATCGTGGGTGAACTCGTCCTGGGGTTCCAGGCGGGTCTTGAAGCCGGTCGGGGCCTTGGCCATGGCGCATCCTCCACACGCGATTTTGGAGGGAGCCTGCGCGCCTTGACGCCGGGGCGGCCAAACCAAATTGGCGCGCGGGCAAAAAAAGAGCCCGGCCGAGGCCGGGCTGTGAAGTGGTGATGGTGGGGTGTCTTCAAGGAAGACCACCAGAGACTCCGCCCTTATGGTTAATCAGGTCTTAACCGACGGCGCGCGCGACGCCCTCGACGGACGGGCAGGGGGTCGGCTAACTCAGGGCCGGTCTCAGGCGGAATCGCGATGCGCATTCATTTCACGGGCATAGCCGGGGCGGGCATGAGCGCAGTCGCGCTGATGATGCGCGACGCGGGCCACGAGGTCTCCGGCTCGGACGAGGACGTCTTCCCGCCGATGTCCACCTATGTGGCCGGACTGGGCTTCCCGGTGACCTACCGCTTCGACGCCGAAAACCTCCCGGAAGATCTCGACGTCCTGGTGCTGGGGACCAGCGCCAAACTGGGGGGCGACGACAATGTGGAGGTGGCCGCCGCCCGCGCCCGCGGCGCCCGCATCACCACCTTCGCCGAACTGGTGGGGGAGACCACGAGGCGCCGCGAGAACATCGTGGTGGCGGGCTCCTTCGGGAAGTCTACCTGCTCGGCCCTGATGGCCCATATCCTGCGCGAGGCCGGCCACGACTCAGGCTGGATGATCGGCGCCATCTCACCCTCCCTGCCGGCCACCGGCCACTGGGGGACCCGCCACGAGATCGTGCTGGAGGGGGACGAGTACATCGTCGGCAATGGCGACACTCGGTCGAAGTTCGACCTCTATCACCCGGCCCACCTGCTGCTGACCTCGCTGGTCCACGACCACGTCAACGTCTTCCCGACCTTCCGCGAATACGAGGCGCCGTTCATCCGGCTGATGCACGACCTGCCCAAGGGCGGGCTGATGGTGGCCCGCGACCACTCGGCCATCCACAAGATCGCCGCTGAAACCCAGGCCCACACGGTCTGGTACGACACCGTGCCCTGCGACGGCTGGTTCAGCGAGGACGTGGCCTATGGCGAGACCACGACCTTCAAGCTGGTCCAGCCGGACGGCGAGCGCCTCCCGCTGGCCACCACTCTCCTGGGCGCGCACAACATCGAGAACATCGTCGGCGTCAGCGCCTTCCTGCGGGAGCGGCGCCTGGTCAGCGAGGCCGACCTGGCCAAGGGCGTGGCCAGTTTCGACGGCATCCGCCGCCGCCTGGACCGGTTGACCCGAACCTCCAAGGTCCCGCTGATCGAGGGCTTCGGATCGTCCTACGAGAAGGCGCGCTCGGCCATCGACGCCCTCCAGCTGCACTATCCTGACCGGCCGCTGATCGTGGTGTTCGAGCCCCACACCTTCTCCTGGCGCAGCAAAGATGCGCTGGCCTGGTACGACACGGTGTTCTCGGGCGTCTCCCGCGTGCTGATCATCCCGCCGCCGGGGCACGGCGCCGAGACCCACCACCAGTCGACACACGCCGAGATCCTGGAGCGGGTCTATGCGGCGGGCGTCAGCGTTGACGGCCCCACCAGCGCCGATGCGGTGACCGAGCAGCTCTCGCACCTGAAGGGCGACGAGATCGTGCTGCTGCTGTCCTCCGGCCCCTTGCTGGGCCTGCCCGACAGCCTGCCTGCGGTGATGGACCGCCTCTACGGATGAGGACCGCCATGCGCCTGCCGATGATCGCCCTGATCGCTGCTCTCGGCCTCGCGGCCTGCCAGAAGCCCGCGCCGGTCCTGCCCCCGACCCCGGCTGTCGCGCCGCTCACCGAGGCCGAGCAGAACGCCGCCCGCGAGGCCCTGCTGGCGCACGAGGGGGAGTGGGACTGCTCAGGCCACGCGCCCTTCGACCGCAACAGCCGCCGGCTGCTGGTGGAGGCGCCGGAGGCCTACGTGGTCTCGCCGGCGGGCTTCCCCGGCCCGGTGGTGATCGGCGGCGCCACCGGGGCGACGGTGTTCCGCAAGACCGGCGGCGGCTGGGCCGGCTACATGATCGACCCGATCTCGCAGGTCCAGGCCGTGCGCTACGGCCCGGCGGGCCTCTATTTGATCACCAAGGTCACCCGCGAGGGCGGCGGGCCGCTGGGGATCGCCCTCCTGCCCACCGGCGGCGGGGCCTTGGTCTGCGCCGGGCTCGCCTCTCCAGACGCGCTGAACGCTCCGGCCGAGCATCCGGAATTCGTCAGCCTGTCCATCAGCCGGGCGGGTGAGGGGTCCCTGGTGGCCAAGGCCGAGCGGGAGGACAAGGCCCCCCTATGGTTCCGCTATGACACCGCCGACGGCGGCGTCACCTGGACCGAGGCCAAGACCATCCCAGGCCCTCAGGGAACCGATCTGACGGCGCCAGACCAGGCCAAGGTCCCAGCCCCCCTGGCCCGCGAAATCGCCGGCGTCTGATGTTCTTCCTGGAGAGCCCCGCCGACGAGGTGTCTCCGGCCCACCGGAACGCCATCGTCACGGTCCTGGTGGGGCAGGCCTATGTGGAGACGTGGCGGGTCATGTGCGAGGCCAACTGGCGGGCCTATGCCGAGCGCTGGGGCCTTGACCTGATCGTCATCGCCCACCTGCCGGACGCCTCTCCGCGGGGGCTTGGCCGGTCGCCGGCCTGGCAGAAGCTGCTGGTGCTGGATCAGCCCTGGTCGGGCGCCTATGAGCGGATCGTCTGGATCGACGCCGACATCGTCATCGCCGCCCACGCCCCCGACATCCTGCGCGAGGTTCCCGACCCGGCGAAGATCGGCGCCTCGCTGTCGGGCGCCCAGTTCTCCGAGGCAGAGAAGCACATCTATTTCGAACGCCTGCACAACCTGGTGGTGGAGCCGCAGCTGGCCCCCCTGGCCTGGCGCTTCACCGAGGAGAACGGCTTCTCGGAGTCCGAGATCGACGGGGAGGGCGCCCCGATGCTCAACACCGGGGTCCTGGTGATGAGCCCGCAGCATCACAACGTCCTGCTCAAGGAGATCTACGCCTCGGAGTCGGCCTCACGCCTCTACGAGCAGCCGCTGCTGTCGCGGGAAATCCACCGGGCGGGCCTGCTGGTCCCCATCACCCCGCGCTTCAACTGGGTGATCCATGAGCGCCGCATCCTGGACTTCGCCGAGATCGAGACCGTCGAGCACCCTGAGGTGTGGCGGCTGATCAACCACCTGAGCAACGAGCTCTCCAAGGCCTACTTCCTGCACTTCGCCGGCAGCATGAGCATCATGGCCCACCTCGCCCATCTCAGTCAGGAGACGGGCGAGCCCTGGTGGAAGCCTCAGAGCCCGGCCTCGGCATAGGCCTTCTTCTTGGGCCCCATGAAGCCGAACAGGAAGGCGGCGACCTTGCGGATCTGGATCTCCTCGGCGCCCTCGGTGATCCGGTAGCGGCGATGGTGGCGGTAGATGTGCTCGAAGGGCTTGTGCCGCGAATAGCCGATGCCGCCGTGCACCTGCATGGCGCGGTCGGCGGCCTCGCAGACCAGGCGGTTGGCCCAGTAGTTACACATCGAGACCTTGTCGGAGATCTGCCGCTCGATCTCCTTGTGCTCCATATGGTCCATGTCCCAGGCGGTCTTGCGGATCAGCCAGCGGAGCATCTCGCACTGGGTGGCCAGCTCCACCAGCGGCCACTGGATGGCCTGGTTCTCGGCCAGCGGCTTGCCGAAGGGCTTGCGGGCGCGCGCGTACTTGACGCTTTCCTCGATGCAGTAGACCGCCGCGCCGAGGGATGAGGCCGCCTGGCGGATGCGGTTCTGGTGCACGAAGCTCTGACCCAGACCCAGGCCGCGATCGACCTGACCCCAGTAACTGTCCTCCGGGATCCAGACATCGGTGAAGCTGACCCGCGGGTGGTCGGTGGGCATGTTGAAGGTCCAGAGGTACTCCTCGATCTTCACGCCGGGGGTGTCGGCCGGGACGATGAAGCAGGTGATGCCGGTGGCGTCGCCGTCCTTGCCGCTGGTGCGGGCGAAGACCATGACGTGGGTCGCCACGTGCATGCCGGTCGTCCACATTTTTTCGCCGTTAATCAGCCAACCCGGCTGGCCGTCCTTGTCCTGGCGCACGGCCGTGGTGTCCATCCAGGTGGCGTCCGACCCGTGCTCCGGCTCGGTGAGGCCGAACCCCGTGCGCATCTTGCCGGCCAGCAGGTTCTCGCCGTCGCGCTCGTACTGGGCGTTGGTGGCGAACTCCTTGAACATCAGGATGAAGGGGTTGTTGCCGACGATGGAGTGCTCGTTCTGCAGGTCGTTGTGCAGGCCCAGGCCCTTGGCGGCCAGGTGCTCGCGGATCACCGCCATGTCGAGGTTGGAGCCGCCCTTGCCCCCCAGCTCCTGGGGCCAGGCGTAGCGCAGGTGCCCGGCCTCGTCGGCCAGCTTGCGGGCCTGGCCCAGCAGGTCCTCCCACTCCTTCTTCGGCAGGCCGCCGGCGTCCCAGTCGGTGCGCTCATATTCGCGGCGGTGATCGAAGTAGCGCATGTTGTCGTCGCGCTGCTCCAGAGGCTTGATCTTGGCCTCGATGAAGCTGTCCAGCTCGGCCAGATAGGCGACGAGTTCGGGGGGCAGGTTGAAGTCCATGGCGTTTCCCTTCGGCCTGTTTTTGGAACCGGCAGCCGATCATTTTGACGATTTACAAGCCGACGCTGAGGGCCGCAGATCGTCAAGCCTGAGTCAGCTTGAGGTTCCGCCACGTCATGGAAGTCGATATTCTACAAGCGCTTGCGCGCCTGGCGCCGACCCTCGGGGGAACCGGCGTCGAGGCCGTCCAGCGCCTGTCCGGCGGGGCGAGCATGGAGACCTGGGCCTTCACCCTGACCGGTGCGGGCGACCCCCGGGACATGATCCTGCGCCGGCGCTCCGGCCCCTTCGACGAGGCGACGGCGCGCTCCACCTCGCTGGCCACCGAGGCCGCCCTGATCTCGGCGGCCGCCAAGGTCGGGGCGCCCGTCGCGCCGCTGATCCGGCTGTGCGAACCGGTCGACGGCCTGGGGGAGGCGCACATCACCGCCCGCATCGGCGGCGAGGCCCTGGGCCGCAAGATCGTCACCGATCCGAGGTTCGAAGCGGTGCGGCCCAGGCTCGCCAGACAGTGCGGCCAGATCCTGGCGCAGATCCACTCGGCCTCGCCGGACGGCATCCCGCTGAAGCGCTCGGACGCGGCGGAGGAACTGGACCGCTACGAGGCGGTCTATCGCCAGTCGGGCGCCCAGCGGCCGATCCTGGAGCTGGCCTTTCAGCACCTGAAGAAACACACCCCCCCGCCGGTGGCCGACGTCCTGCTGCACGGGGATTTCCGCAACGGCAACCTGATGATCAGCC
>JAZKFM010000098.1:0-8926 GCA_040386415.1 Pseudomonadota bacterium | reverse complement strand
CACCTCGGCGACCCGGCCGAGGACCTGGGCTGGCTATGCGTCAATTCCTGGCGCTTCGGACGCAGCGACAGGCCGGTGGGCGGGTTCGGCGACTATGGCGACCTGCTGGCGGGCTATGCCCAGGCGGGCGGCGCGCCGGTGGACCTCAGCCGCCTCCGCTATTGGCAGGCCCTGGGCTCGCTGAAGTGGGGCGTCATGTGCCTGATGATGTATTCCAGCTACGCCGCCGGCGCCGAGAGCTCGGTGGAGCGGCCGATGATCGGGCGTAGGGTCTCGGAGACCGAGATCGATCTCGCCAACCTGCTGGAGGCCGGCCTGTGATCACCCATCCGCGCACCGAGGAACTGGTGGAGGCCGTGGCCCGCTGGATCGACAGCATCCGCCCGGAGTTGAAACCCCGCGACGCCTTCCTGGCCCGGGTGGCGGTCAATGTGCTGGGCGTCGTGCAACGCGAACTGACCCTTGGTCCCGCCGCCGAGGCCGCCGCCGTCGAGCGGATGTCGGGCCTGCTGGGCCACACGGGCAGCTACGAGGACCTCACCGCCGAACTCTGCGCCAGGCTGCAGGCCGGCGAGCTGGACGCCGAGACGCCCGGCCTGCTGGCCGCCCTGCGCGCCAACGCGGAAGATCAGGTGGCCATCGACCAGCCCAACTATGCGTCGGCCCGATGACCCGCGACGACGCTCTCGCCCTCGACCGCGCCGATCCCCTGGCCGCGCGCCGGGACCTCTTCGAACTGGAGGAGGGCCTGATCTATCTGGACGGCAATTCCCTGGGCGCCTTGCCCAAGGCGGTGAAGGGCCGGCTGGTGCAGGCGGTCGAGGCCGAATGGGGCCGGGGCCTGATCCGAAGCTGGAACAGCGCCGGCTGGATCGACCTGCCGAGCCACGTGGGGGCCAAGATCGCCGCCCTGATCGGCGCAGCGCCTGACGAGGTGATCGCGGCCGACTCCACCTCGGTGAACCTCTTCAAGCTGGCGGCGGGCGCCCTGGCGATGCGGCCGGGCCGCAAGGTCATCCTCAGCGAGCCCGGCAACTTCCCCACCGACCTCTACATCCTGCAGGGCCTGGCCCAGTTCCTGCCCGGCGTGGAGCTGCGCCTGGTGGAGCCCGGCGGCCTGCCCGACGCCCTGGACGACAGCGTCGCCCTGCTGCTGCTGACCCACGCCCACTACAAGAGCGGCGAACTGCACGACATGGCGGCGCTCACCACCTGGGCCCACGAGGTCGGCGCCCTGGCGCTGTGGGACCTCAGCCACAGCGCCGGCGCCCTGGAGGTGGACCTGAACGGGGCCGGCGCGGACCTCGCCGTCGGCTGCGGCTACAAGTACCTGAACGGCGGCCCTGGAGCCCCGGCCTTCGCCTTTGTGGCCCGGCGGCATCAGGCGGACTTCCAGAGCCCGCTCACCGGCTGGATGGGCCACGCCCAGCCCTTCGCCTTCCGCGACGACTACGCGCCGGGGGCCGGCATGCTGCGCACCCTCTGCGGCACGCCCTCGGTCCTGGGCCTGACCGCCCTGGATGCGGCGCTGGCGGCCTTTGAAGGCTTGGAGATGTCGGCCCTGCGCGCCAAGTCCCGCGCCCTGGGGGACCTGTTCCTGGACCTGGTGGCGGAACGCTGCCCGGAGTTCGGCGTCGGCTGTCCCCGCGACTCCGCCAAGCGTGGCAGCCAGGTCTCGCTCACCCATCCCAACGGCTACCCCATCGTACAGGCCCTGATCGCCCGCGGCGTGGTGGGGGACTTCCGGGCGCCCGACGTGCTGCGGTTCGGCTTGGCCCCGCTCTATGTGCGATATGTCGATGTCTGGGACGCCGTCGATCACCTGGCCCAGGTGATGGCGCACGAGGAATGGCGGGAACCCCGCTTCAACCAGGTGGCGGCGGTGACATGAGCGAAATCCACACCCGGCCCGACATCAGCTACGCCGACTACCTGGCGCTCGACCAGATCCTCAGCGCCCAGCGGCCGCGGTCGGACGAGCATGACGAGCTGCTGTTCATCATCATCCATCAGGCCTCGGAGCTGTGGCTGAAGCTGTCGATCCACGAGCTGGCCGCCGCGCGTGAGCAGATCGCCCAGGACGACCTCGGCCCCGCCTTCAAGATGATCGCCCGCGTCAGCCGCATCCAGGGCCAGCTGATCCAGTCCTGGGACGTGCTCGCCACCATGACGCCCAGCGAATACCACGCCATCCGCCCGCACCTGGGCCAGAGCTCCGGCTTCCAGTCGCACCAGTACCGGATGCTGGAGTTCCTGATGGGGGCCAAGGACGCCTCCATGCTGGCGGTCCATGAGGGGACGCCGGCCCACGCCGACCTCGCCGCGGCCCTGGCCGCCCCCAGCCTCTATGACGAGTGCATACGGCTGCTGAAACGGCGCGGCTTCGACGTGCCCGCCGAGCGCGACTGGAGCCAAGTCCACGTCGCCGACCCGGCCATCGTGGCGGCCTGGGCCGTGGTCTACCGCGACCCCGAACAGTACTGGGACCTCTACGAACTGGCCGAGAAGCTGGTGGACCTGGAGTTCCGCTTCCAGCAATGGCGCTTCGCCCACCTGAAGACCGTGGAGCGGATCATCGGCTTCAAGCCCGGCACCGGCGGTTCGTCGGGCGCCAGCTACCTGGCCAAGGCCCTGGACGGCTCGTTCTTCCCCGAACTGTTCCAGGTGCGGACAGGACTGTGAGCCCGTTCAGCTTCGAGGCCGAGGTCATCCACTGGCGCGGCCCGTCGCCCTTCTTCTTCGCTCCGCTCCCGGCCCCGGAGGCGCAGGAGATCCGGCGCATCTCGCGGCTGGTGACCTATGGCTGGGGCATGATCCCGGTGGAGGTCGCGATCAATGGCGTGGTCTTCACCACCGCGATGTTCGCCAGGGACGGGACCTACTACCTGCCGCTGAAGGACGCGGTGCGGAAGAAGGCTGATGTGACGGCGGGGGACAAGATCACCGTCGAGATGACCGTGCAGCCTGCGAAGCGCTAGCTAGGGAGATCGCCTTGGCCAAACGACAGAAATTCGACGTGGCGAGCTACGTGGCCTCCGTCAAGAGCCGACCCTGCTTCATCTGCGGCCTGGTGTCCGGCGACCCGGCGTTCGCCCACCACGTCGTCTCGGAGGACGATTTCGCCATCGCCTTCCTCAACAAGTTCCCGCCCTTGCCGGGCTATGTTCTGGTCTGTCCCAAGGCGCACCTGGAGCAGGTGACGCGGGACTTCAGCCGGGACGACTATCTGCGGCTCCAAGCCCTCGTCCACGACGTCGGCGAGGCGCTGCGGGCGGTTCTGGAGGTGGAGCGGGTCTACATCCTGTCCCTGGGCAGCCAGCAGGCCAATCGGCATGTCCACTGGCATGTAGCCGCCCTGCCGCCCGGCGTGCCGCTGGAAGAGCAGCAGTTCGCGGCCCTGGATGTGGAGCGGGCCGGGTTCCTGGCGATGGAGCCTGAGGAGATGGCGGACCTGGCGGCGCGGATCGGCGCGGCGATTCAGGACAGCCGGTCGCGGAAGTCGGCGTAGTCGAATTCGCGCACCAGGCGCAGGGCGTCGGTGTCGCTGTTCCACAGGGCTATGGCCGGCAGGGGCACGCCGTTGAAGGTGTTGGTCTTGACCATGGAGTAGTGGGCCTGGTCGAGGAAGGCGATGCGGTCGCCGGGCTGGGGCGGGCTCGCGAACACATAGTCGCCGATGATGTCGCCAGCCAGGCAGGACGGGCCGCCCAGGCGGGTGGCGACACCGGTGTCGGCCTCATTCAGCATGGCCGGGCGGTAGGGCGCCTCGATGACGTCGGGCATGTGGCAGGTGGCCGAGATGTCGGTGATGGCGACGGGCAGGGCGTTGTCGAAGGTGTCGAGGACCTCGCCCACCAGGATGCCGGTATCCAGCGCGATGGCCTCGCCGGGCTCCAGATAGACCTCGACGCCGTAGCGCTCGTGGACCTGGCGCAGGAAGGCTGTCAGGGCCTGGATATCATAGTCCGCGCGGGTGATGTGGTGGCCGCCGCCGAGGTTGAGCCACTTCAGCCTGGGCAGCAGGGCCTCCAGCTTGGGCTCCAGGGACTTCCAGATGCGGTGCAGCGGTTCGAAGCCCTGTTCGCACAGGGCGTGGATGTGCAGGCCGTCGACGCCGTCCAGGTGCTCGGGGCGCAGCTGGGAGACCGGGAAGCCGAGCCGCGAGCCGGTCTGGCAGGGGTCGTACTTGGCGACCTCGGCTTCGCTGTGCTCGGGGTTCAGGCGCAGGCCGATCTCGAACACCTCGCCCTGCGCGCGAGCCTCGGCGATCTGCGGGCCGAACCGGCCGATCTGGTCGGGCGAGTTGAAGATCACCGTGTCCGACAGGTGCAGGATCTCAGGCAGGTCGGCGGCCTTGTAGGCCGGCGAATAGGTGGTGAGCTCGCCGCGATAGTGCTCGCGGGCCAGCCGGGCCTCCCAGAGCCCCGAGGCGCAGACGCCGTCCAGGTACTCCCCCACCACATCGGCCAGGGCCCACATGGAGAAGGCCTTGAGCGCCAGCAGCACCTTGGCGTTCCCCTGCTGACCCACGTCCTTCAGGGTCGCCAGATTGCGCCGTACGGCGGCCTCGTCCACCACGAAGCAGGGGGAGGGCACGCGGGCCAGGTCGAACCGGGAAAACGCGCCGGGACCGCCGGCCTGGGTCTCCATGGGCCTCAGAAGGCCAGGGGCGCCGGCAGATCCTTGACCTGCCAGGGGAGGCCATGCCGGTTCAGCATGTCCATGAACGGGTCGGGATCGAGCTGTTCCATGTTGAACACGCCTTCGCCCTTCCATTGGCCGGTCAGCATCAGGGCCGCGCCGATCATGGCCGGGACGCCGGTGGTGTAGCTCACCGCCTGGTTGCCGGTCTCGGCATAGGCTTCCTCGTGGTCGCAGATGTTGAGGACGTAGACCGTCTTCTCCGCGCCATCCTTCGCGCCGGTGGCAATGACGCCGATATTGGTCTTGCCCTTGGTCACCGCGCCCAGGGTCGAGGGCTCGGGCAGCAGGGCTTTCAGGAACTGCAGCGGGATGATCTCGCGACCCTCGAACATCACCGGATCGATGCGGGTCATGCCGATATTGGTGAGCACTTCCAGGTGCTTGAGGTAGGAATCTCCGAAGGTCATCCAGAAGCGGATGCGCTTGATCTCCGGATAGAACCGGACCAGCGACTCCAGCTCCTCATGGTACATCAGGTACATGTTGCGCGGCCCGACCTGGTCGAAGTCGAAGGTCTGCTTGTGGGCCAGGGCCGGTCCTTCCACCCACTGACCGTTCTCCCAATGGCGGGAGGGGGCGGTGACTTCGCGGATGTTGATCTCGGGATTGAAGTTGGTGGCGAAGGGGTGGCCGTGGTCGCCGCCGTTGCAGTCCAGGATGTCCAGGGTCTCAATGTCGTCCAGCAGGTGCTTGGCGACATAGGTGGTGAAGACCGAGGTCACGCCCGGATCGAAGCCGCAGCCCAGCAGGGCCATGAGGCCGGCGGCCTTGAACCGCTCCTGATAGGCCCACTGCCAGCTGTATTCGAACTTGGCCTCGTCGCGGGGCTCGTAGTTGGCGGTGTCGAGGTAGTTCACCCCGGCCGCCAGGCAGGCCTCCATGATCGCCAGGTCCTGATAGGGCAGGGCGAGATTGACCACGAGGCCGGGCTTCACCGCCTTGATCAGCGCCGTGGTGGCCGCGATGTCGTCGGCGTCCAGCTGCGCGGTGTCGATGGTGACGCCGGTGCGCGCTTTGACCGAGGCCGCGATGTCGTCGCACTTGCTGCGCCGGCGGCTGGCCAGCGTGATGTGCGAGAAGATGTCCTGGTTCATGGCCATCTTGTGGACGGCGACCGAGCCGACGCCGCCAGCGCCGATAACAAGCACCCTACTCATCTGTGCCCCTTCTGACGCGGAACAAACTTCTAGAACATCGCCGCCCGCGGGCGGCGCTGCGGGGGGACTATCACGGCGAGGCCGCGTCCGCTAACCGCAGACAACAACGCGCCGGATGTCGGAACGCCGCATATCCGCCCATCCTTGGAAAGAAAAGCCAAAGGGAAGGGTCGGATGAGGAAAGTTATCGCCACAGCTTCGTCAGCCAGGGCGAGCTGATGGGGCCGGCCGGAGGGGGCTGGGGAGCCCAAGCAGAGGTTACGCGTATTACCTCCGCGGTTTCCGCCACGACATCGTCCAGTCACATGCCGGGATGAGGAAGCGACGGAAGTCCGGTCATCGCGTGTTCAGGTGGAAAGGTCTCCTAGAGAGAGCCGCGCCCCCCGCCTCAGTAACAGGTCAAACATCTTGAGCTCCTCCCATGCCCCCGGCGCCATCGCGTCCGGCCTCCTGCTTCAACTGCTCGCCGGCACGGCCGCCGTCGCCCTGACCGCCGGCGCGGCCCAGGCCCAGACGCCTGCGCCGGCCGCCGCCGCGGCGGTCGGCGCCTATGGCGACGAGGAGACCGAGGTCGAGGAGCTGGTGGTGGTGGCCGGGGTGCGCACCCTGCGCGGCTCGGTGGCGGGCGACATCGCCCCGGAGGTCACCCTCTCGGCCCGCGAGATCCGGGCCTATGGCGCGGCCAGCGTCTCGGAGCTGCTGGAGGCGCTTGCGCCCCAGACCGGCAGCGGCCAGGGCAATGGCGGCCGGCCGGTGGTGCTGATCAACGGGGCCCGCGCCTCAGGCTTCTCCGAGATTCGCGACCTGCCCACCGAGGCCATCGCCCGGGTGGAGATCCTGCCCGAGGAGGTGTCGCTGAAGTACGGCTACCCCGCCGAGCAGAAGGTGGTGAACATGGTCCTGCGCCAGCGGTTCCGCGCCACCCTGGCGGAGGGTTCCGTCCAGGTTCCGACCCAGGGCGCGGCGGGATCGACGGTGGCGGGGCACGCCGCGGTGCTGCGCATCCAGCGCGGCCAGCGCCTGACCCTGGACGCCAAGGCCACCCAGTCCGACGCGATCCTGGAGGCCGACCGCGAGGTGATCGGGGCCAGCCCGTTCCGCACCCTGCAGCCCGACACCACCAATGTGGTGTTCAACGCCGTCTACGCCCGGCCCCTGGGCAACGGCGTCTCGGGGACCCTGAACGGGACCTACGAGTCCACGGACACGGACTCCAAGCTCGGGCTCTCGCCCTTCTCCACCGAGGCCCTGACCCGGCGCTCCACCAGCGACAACGCCAGCCTGGCCGGGGCCATGAGCGGCGCCTATGCCGGCTGGCAGTGGTCCTACACCGGCGCCCTCTCGCGCAACGTGGCCAAGTCGTTCAACGACCGGGCCCTGGGCGCCATCGCCTACACCGACCGCACCAGGTCGGTGACCACCTCGGCCCAGTCCGACATCGTGCTCAACCGCGCCTTCTTCGAGCTGCCGGCGGGGCAGATCGGGGCGACCCTGACGGGCCGCGTCTCGACGACCAACCTGGAGAGCGAGGCCCTGCGCGCCGGGGGCGCCACGGCCACCGACCTGACCCGCAATATCGGCCAGCTGCAGGCCAGCTTCGACGTGCCCCTGCTGCGGGACGGCGAAGGCCTGGGCGAGACCTTCGGCAAGCTGTCGGGCAACGTCAATCTTGGCTACCAGCACCTGTCGGACTACGGCGACCTGGAGACCGTGGGCGCGGGCCTGAACTGGACCCCGGTCAAGCCGCTGCGCCTGCTGGCCTCGGTCAACCGCACCGACCAGGCCCCCTCGATCAACCAATTGGGTGACCCCGTGGTGACGACGCCGGGCGTCCGGGTCTTCGACCTGAGCCGCGGCGAGACCGTAGATGTCACCCGGGTCAGCGGCGGGTCGCCCAACCTGACGGGCGGGCAGCGGGAGGTTCTGAAGCTGGGCGTGACCTACAAGCCCTTCGACGAGACCAACCTGACCTTCCAGGCCAACTACGTCTCCAGCCGCACCGAGGACGTGGTGGCCTCCTTCCCGTCGGCCTCGACCCAGGTGGAGGCGGCCTTCCCGAACCGCTTCGTGCGCGACGCCAGCGGCGCCCTGGTGCAGATCGACGCCCGGCCCGTGAACTTCGCCCGCCAGGCGCGGGACGAGCTGCGCTACGGCTTCACCTATTCCCGCAATGTCGGCCCGCAGCCGACGCCGGAACAGATCGCCGCCATGCGCCAGCGCCGCGCCGAAGGGCGGCCGCGCGGCCCCGAGGGCGCGGCCGGGCCAGGCGCTCCGGCGACCCGGCCTGAGCGGGCCGAGGGCGGCGGCTATGGTGGTGGCGGCGGCGGCGGTGGCTATCGCGGCGGCGGCGGTCGCGGCGGCGGTGGTGGTGGCTTCGGCGGCTTCGGCGGCGGCGGCCCGCGCGGCGGCGTCTTCCAGTTCGGCGTCTATCACACTGTGGCGTTCCGCGATGACATCCTGATCCGTCCCGGCGTGCCGGAGCTGGACCTGCTGGACGGCGCGGCCATCGGCGCCGGGGGCGGCTCGCCGCGCCATGAGGTGGACGTGCAGGCCAACTATACCAAGGGCGGCCTCGGAGCCTCCCTGAACGCCAATTGGCAGGCCGCGACGCGGGTCGAGGGCGGCCCCACCGCCGACGACCTGGAGTTCTCCGACCAGACCACGGTGAACCTGCGGCTGTTCGCCGATCTGGGCGCACAGCCCATCGCCCGCGACTATCGGTGGCTGCGCGGCGCAAGGGCGACCCTGTCGGTGGACAACCTGTTCGACAGCCGCCAGGAGGTCCGCGATGGGACGGGTGTCACCCCCATAAGCTACCAGCCCGACCTGCTGGACCCGGTGGGCCGATCGGTGAAACTGACCTTACGGAAGCTGTTCTTCTAGCCGAGCGTACAACCGGGTTGCGACACCTCCGGTTGAATGGTTAAGCTTCCCCCAGGCGATGTTCTGGGGGGACCATGCGCGCACTTCAAAGCCGTGACGTGCGGAGACCTGGCTGATGCTGGGCCCCGTCGTCGATGTCGCCATCGGGCTGGTCTTCACCTACCTGCTCTTCGCCCTCTTGC
>JAZKFM010000097.1:0-6311 GCA_040386415.1 Pseudomonadota bacterium | reverse complement strand
CACCAGGCCGATCGCGGCCCAGCCCACGAACATCAGCTTGGTCTCGTTCGACAGGCTGAAGAACAGATAGACGCAGCCGATCGCCGCCAAGGGCGCGACGACCATCACCGCCGGCGTCCGGAACGGGCGCTTGCGATCGGGATCGGTCTTGCGCAGCACCATCACCGCGATCGCCACCATGGCGAAGGCGAACAGCGTGCCGGAGTTGGAGATATCGGCCAGCACCCCCACCGGGAAGAACGCCGCGAAGGCCGAGACGCAGACCCCGGTGATGATGGTGATCACGTGGGGGGTATGGAACTTCGGGTGGATCTTGGACAGGCCCGTGGGCAGCAGCCCGTCACGGCTCATCACGAAGAAGATGCGGGTCTGACCGAACATCATCATCAGGATCACGGAAGGCAGGGCCAGGCCGGCGGCGAGGCCGAGCAGGTTCCCGATCTGGACCCAGCCGATCTCCCGCAGGGTCCAGGCGAGCGCCTCCTTGGAGCACACCACCTGGGTGTCAGCGAGCGACTGACAGGCCGCGGTCAGCTCGGGGCTGCCAGGGCGCAGGCCGACGCCGGCGGCGTCCATCACCGGTTGGGCGCCCACCGTGCCGATCACGCCCGAAGCCACCAGGATATAGAAGACGGTGCAGACGGCGAGAGAGCCGATGAGGCCGATAGGCATGTTGCGCTGGGGATTCTTGGTTTCCTCGGCCGCCGTGGAGACCGCGTCGAAACCCACATAAGCGAAGAAGATCGAGGCGGCCGCCGCCGCCACCCCCGAGAAGCCCAGAGGGGCGAAGGGGGTGAAGTTCTCCATCTTCATCACCGGCAGGGCCAGGACGCAGAAGAGGGTCAGGGCCGAGACCTTCACCAGCACCAGGACGGCGTTCACCGCCGCCGATTCCCGGGTGCCGATCACCAACAGCCAGGTCACCAGCAGGGCGACGCCGGCGGCCGGCAGGTTGACGATCCCGCCGTCCATCGGTCCCAGCACCAGGGCGTTGGGGATGTCGATGGCGAAGGCGTTCTCGATCAGGCCGACCACATAGCCCGACCAGCCGACGGAGACCGCGCCGGCGGCGACGGCGTATTCCAGGATCAGCGCCCAGCCCACCATCCAGGCCATCATCTCGCCCATCACGGCGTAGCTGTAGGTGTAGGCGGAGCCGGAAACCGGCACCATGGCCGACATCTCGGAGTAGCAAAGGGCGGCCACCGCGCAGACGAAGCCTGCGATGATGAAGGCCGCGATCATGCCAGGGCCCGCCTTCTGGGCGGCCTCGGCGGTGAGCACGAAGATGCCGGTGCCGATGATGGCCCCGATGCCCAGCATGGTCAGCTGGAACGCCCCCAGGGAGCGATGCAGTGATTTCTTCTCAGCGGTCGCTAGGATCGCGTCGAGCGGCTTTACACGCCACATGTTCCCTCCCAGTCGCGGCGGGCCCCCCGCCGCGCGAATTAAGCTTGCGCGGAACCTGCGGTCTGCTCACCCGGCGGTCAAGCGGCAAGGCTTGGCGCGGCCCCTGGGCGCGGATAGACCCCCTGCATGCTGCCTGTTGAGGAAATCCTGCCTGCCTTGCAGGCGGCGCTGGTGGAAAACACCGCGGCCGTCCTGGTGGCGCCGCCCGGGGCGGGCAAGACGACCCTTGTTCCCCTGCGCCTGCTGGACGCCCCCTGGCTGGCCGGCGCCAAGATCATCATGCTGGAGCCTCGACGCCTGGCCGCCCGCGCCGCCGCCGACCGCATGGCCAAGACCCTGGGCGAACGCGTCGGCGAATCCGTCGGCTACCGCGTGCGCATGCAGTCGCGGGTCTCGGCCCGGACCCGCATCGAGGTGGTGACCGAAGGCGTCTTCAGCCGGATGATTCTCGGCGACCCGACCCTTGAGGGCGTCGGCCTCGTCATCTTCGACGAGTTCCACGAGCGCAGCCTTGACGCCGATCTGGGCCTGGCCCTGGCTCGCGACGCCCAAGGCCTGCTGCGCGACGACCTGCGGCTGCTGGTGATGTCGGCGACCCTCGACGGGGCGGCTGTCGCCCGCCTGCTGGACGCGCCTGTGGTGGAGAGCCAAGGCCGGGCCTATCCCGTCGACACCCGCTATCTCGGCCGCGACGACCGCCAGCGCCTGGAGGACCGCACCGTTCGCGCCGTCGAGCGGGCGCTCTCGGAGGAGACCGGTAGCATCCTGGTCTTCTTGCCGGGACAGGGCGAGATCCGCCGCACCGCCGACCTGCTGGCCGAGCACATCCGCCGCCCCGACGTGCAGATCGCACCCCTCTATGGCGCCTTGGATCCCGCCGAGCAGGATCGCGCGATTTCTCCGGCGCCGGAGGGCGTGCGCAAGGTCGTGCTCGCCACCTCGATCGCCGAGACCAGTCTGACCATCGAGGGCGTCCGGGTGGTGATCGACTCAGGCGTCGCCCGCGTGCCGCGCTTCGACCCAGCCAGCGGCCTGACCCGCCTGGCCACTGTCCGCGTCAGCCGCGCGGCCGCCGACCAACGCCGGGGCCGGGCCGGCCGCACCGAGCCCGGCGTCGCCTACCGCCTGTGGGACGAAGCCGAGACCCGCGCCCTCCCGGCCTTCGCCGACCCGGAAATTCTTGACGCAGACCTTTCAGGCCTGGCCCTCGACCTCGCCCGTTGGGGGGCCAAGGACGTGGGGGCCATGGCCTTCCTCGACGCCCCGCCCGCCGCCGCCTTCACGGAAGCCCGCACCCTGCTGCGCCGCCTGGAGGCCCTGACCGAAGACGGCGTCCTGACGCCACACGGCGAGGCGTTGAGCGGAATGCCGTTGGCGCCCCGCCTGGCCCACATGATCCTGAAGGCCGCGCAGACCGGCCAGGCCTCCCGAGCCGCGCGCATCGCCGCCCTGGTGACCGAGCGCAACCTCGGCGGCCGCGACGCCGACCTGCGCCACCGGCTCGACGGCCTTGACCGCGACCGCTCCGCCCGCGCCCGGGACGCCAAGGCGCTCGCCGACCGCTGGGCCGGGATGGCGGGCAAGGCGGGGAAGGGCGAGCCTCTCGAGGACGGCCTGCTGCTGGCCTTCGCCTATCCCGGGCGCATCGCCAAGGCCCGCGGCCCCACCGGCGAGTTCCAGTTGGTCAGCGGCCGGGGCGCCTTCGTGGAGCCCACAGACGCGCTTGCCAGAGAGAAGTGGCTGGCCATCGCGGAGCTGGGCGGCGGCGACCGGCGCGACCGCATCCTGCTGGCCGCCCCCCTGGACGAGGCCGAGCTGATCGCGGCCTTCGCCGGCCACCTGATCGTCGAGAGCCGCCTGGAAGAGAGCGGGGCGGGGCGTCTCCGGGCCAAGCAGATCACCCGCCTGGGTCGCCTCACCCTGCGCGAACAGATCGACGAGAACCCGGACCCGAAGCTGATCGCCGCGGCCCTGGCCGACCGGGTGCGCAACGAAGGCCTCCGTGTCATCACCTGGGGCGCCGCCGCCGAGGCCCTGAGGGCCCGCGTCGGCTTCCTGCGCGCGGGCGGCGGCGACTGGCCCGACCTCTCCGACGCCGCGCTGATCGACAAGCTGGACGACTGGCTCCTTCCCCTGCTGCCCGGCCTCCGCTCCCTCGCCGCCCTGAAGCCCGACGCCCTCGACGGCGCGCTGCGATCCTTGATTCCCTGGGACCAGCAGCGGCGTCTCGACGCCGCCGCGCCCCTGCGCTGGACGGCGCCCACCGGCAACGCCTTCACCATCGACTACACCGCCGAGGGCGGCCCCCGGGTCGATGTCCGCGTCCAGGAGGTGTTTGGCCTGACGTTGCACCCCACCGTCGCCGGCGGCGTCCCGCTTACCCTGTCCCTGCTGTCGCCCGGCCATCGCCCGGTCCAGACCACCAAGGACCTGCCGGGCTTCTGGAAAGGCTCCTGGAAGGACGTCCGTTCGGACATGCGCGGCCGCTATCCCAAGCATGTCTGGCCCGAGGACCCGGCCAACACCGCGCCGACCGCCCGGGCCAAGCCGCGCGGAACCTGACCGCGGCTAGGCCGTGGCCGCGTAGATCATGACACCGGTGGCCACCGACAGGTTCAGGCTGTCAGCCCGGCCGCGCATGGGGATCTTGACGTTGACGTCGCACAGGGCGGCCATCTCCGGCGTCAGGCCCTGTTGCTCGTTGCCCATGAAGACCAGGGCGGGCTTGGCGTAGGTCGCCTCGTGGTGGGCGACGGTGGCGGTCAGCAGGGTGCCGATCACCGAGCCGGGCCAATTGGCGCGCCAGTCGGCGAAGGCGTCTTCGGTGGCGCGCACGATCGGCACAGCGAAGATCGAGCCCATGGTGGCACGAACGGCCTCAACAGAGAACGGATCGCAGCACTCTCCCACCAGGATCACCGCCCCGCAGCCCGCCGCGTCGGCGGTGCGCACGATGGTCCCCAGATTGCCCGGGTCGCGCACCCGGTGCAGGGCGACGAAGCAGGGCGCCGATGACGGGGCCAGGGCCTCCAGCGGCATGAAGACCTGATGGAACACGCCCACCACCGCCTGCGGATTGTCGCGGCGCGACACCTTGGCGAGGATATCCTGCGTGACCTCGATGACCTCACCCCCGCCAGACCGAGTGGCGGTCATAGCCTGGCGGAGCAGGGGGTGGCCGTCGGCCTCGGCGCCATACATCAGGATCGCCGGAGCATGACCCGTCTCGATCGCCTCGGTGACGATCTTCAGCCCCTCGGCGACGAACAGGCCGGTCTCGTCGCGTTCCTTGCGCAGATGCAGGGCGCGGACCGCCTTGACCGTCGGATTGGTCAGGGAGGTGACGGTGCGGTCGCTCACGGCGCCCACCGGGCGTAGAAGGACATACCGATCTGGCGCTCGCCGTCCTGCTGCACCAGGGCCAGTTCACCCCATTCGATGGCGCCGCCGCGATCCTTGAGCTTCTCGGAGAGCAGACCCGCGAGCGCCGCGCCGGAGATGCGCTCGGCATAGGCGTTCAGCAGCAGAAACTCCGCCTTATCCGAAAGAAGTTCGGCGCATAGGGTCGAAAGTTCAGGCAGATTCTCAAACAGCTTCCAGACCTCGCCGTCCGGTCCGCGGCCGTATTTCGGCGGGTCGAGGATAATGCCCTCATACTTCGAGCCGCGCCGCACCTCGCGCTGCACGTAACGGCGGGCGTCCTCGCAGATCCAGCGGATCGGCCGGTCGGCGAGGCCGGAGGCCTCGGCGTTCTCGCGCGCCCAGCCGATGGCCTTCTTCGAGGCGTCGACATGGGTCACCGCCGCGCCCGCCGCCGCGCAGACCAGGCTGGCGACGCCGGTATAACCAAACAGGTTCAGTACCTTGGGCTGGCCTTCTGCGGCGCGCACCTTCTGGTCCAGCCAGGCCCAGTTGGCGGCCTGCTCGGGGAAGAAGGCCAGGTGGCGGAAGGCGGTGAAGCGGGCCTTGAAGCTCACGTCTTGCCAGGACAGCGGCCAGGTGTCCTTCGGCTGCTCGCGGAACCGCCAGCGGCCGGCGTCCTCCTCGTCGGTGGGATCAAACACCGCATCGGCGTTGGCCCAGACATCCTCGCCGAGCGAGGGCGTCCACAGGCATTGCGGTTCGGGCCGCACGACGGAATATCGGCCGTAGCGCTCCAGCTTGCGCCCATTGCCTGAGTCCAGCAGGGCGTAGTCGGCCCAGCCGGTGGTGCGCATGACGCCGGGGGCTTCGGCCACGGTGGGGGCAGGCTTGCTCATGCCCTGGCCTTACCCGTTCCGGCCTCGCGGCGTCCAGTCGGGCGGTGGCCTGTCGGGAGCCCCGGTATGGAAGGTCGGGTATGGCGCACGAGGCCGTGATGCCGCATTGTTACAGGTCTGACTTGCGCGGGGTTGGCTTTTGCTTTCCGCTGCAACCTGTTCGGATGACGGAAGGATTCCCGTGACCACGGCAGTGACCACCAGGCGCTCGGCGCGCAAGCCCAAGGGCGATGGCCACCTTCGCAGGGCGGAAATCCTCGAGGCTGCGGAACGCATCTTCGTGGCCCAGGGCTACGAGGGCGCCACCATCCGGAAGATCGCCGACGAGGTCGGGGTCTCGTCCACGGCGCTCTATATGCACTTCCCCGACAAGGGCGCGATTCTCCTGGAGATCTGCGAGCGGACCATCATCCAGCTCCTGGAACGCAACGCCGCCATCGCCGCCAAGCCGCTGGACGCCGTAACGCGCGTCAAGCAGATGCTGGATTCCTATATGCGTTGGGGTTTCGAGCACCCGAACGCCTATCTGCTTGTGTTCGCCGGGGTTCACCCCGTATCGACCATCTGGCACGAAGGCACGGCGGACATGAGCGCGCGATGCTACGAAATCTTCAGCGGCGCGGTGCGCGAGATCGCGGCCGA
>JAZKFM010000096.1:0-3579 GCA_040386415.1 Pseudomonadota bacterium | reverse complement strand
TGCGCTCGGCCAGGCGCAACCATCCGCAGGTCGACGCCGTACAACTGCTGGCGCGCCACTATCCCCTGGCCGATCTGGATTCGGCGCGCCTCGACTTCTACCGGTTCCTCGACGAGTTCTTCTGATGTCCCCACCGATCATCGTCTGGTTCCGCCGCGACCTGCGCCTGGCCGACAACCCGGCGCTGGAGGCCGCGGTGCGCGCGGGCGGGCCGGTCATACCGCTCTATGTGCTGGACGAAACCCCGGGGCTGCGGGCGCCGGGCGCGGCCTCGCTTTGGTGGCTGGACAAGTCCCTGGCCTTGCTGGCGGCCGACCTGGAAGCCGCCGGGTCGCGGCTGGTCCTGCGCCGGGGCGTGGCCGCCGACATCGTCCTGCGGCTCGTCCGGGAGACGGGCGCCGCCGAGGTGATCTGGAACGCCATCTTCGACCCCGGCCATGGCGAGCGCGACAAGGCCCTGGCCGACGCTCTCAAGCGCCAGGGCGCGGAGCCCCGCCGCTTCAACGGCGGCCACTTGGTCAACCCCGATGACGTGAAGACCAAGGCGGGCGGCGACTTCAGCGTCTTCACCCCCTTCTGGCGCACGGCCCGCCAGGCGGTCAGCGACGGCGGGCCGATCCCCGCGCCGTCGGCCCTGGCCGCCCCCGCCGCCTGGCCCGCCTCGGACGAGCTGTCGGGCTGGCGGCTGCACCCCACCGCCCCGGACTGGTCCGGCGGCTTCAGCGACTGGCGGCCCGGAGAGGTTGGCGCTCGCGAAGCCCTGGAGACCTTCACCGCCCAGGCCCTGAAGAGCTATTCCACCGGTCGCGACCGGCCGGCCGTCAAGGGCACCTCGCGCCTCTCCCCCCACCTGCACTTTGGCGAGATCAGTCCCAAGGCCTGCTGGCGCGCCGCCCAGGCCGCCGCCCATCATGGCCGGGCCAGCGACGGCGAGGCCGAGAAATTCCTGGCCGAGCTGGGCTGGCGCGAATTCAACGCCGCCATCGCCCGCGGGCCCGACCTTGCGAAGACCAACTTCGACCGCAAGTTCGACGCCTTCCCCTGGCGCGACGACCCTCAAGGTCTGGAGGCCTGGAAGCGCGGCGCCACCGGCTATCCCATCGTCGACGCCGGCATGCGCCAGCTCTGGACCACAGGCTGGATGCACAACCGCGTCCGCATGATCACCGCCTCCTTCCTCACCAAGCACCTGCTGATTGACTGGCGGTTGGGCGAGCAGTGGTTCTGGGACACACTGGTGGACGCCGACCACGCCTCGAACGCGGGCAACTGGCAGTGGGTCGCCGGCTCCGGCGCCGACGCCTCGCCCTATTTCCGCATCTTCAACCCCATGCTTCAGAGCGAGAAGTTCGATCCGCCCGGCGACTACATCCGCCGCTGGGTTCCAGAGCTCGCGCGGCTGCCGGCCAAGGTGATCCACGCGCCGTGGACAGCGCCCGCTCCGCTTCTCGCCGGGTCCGGCGTGCGGCTGGGCCACACCTACCCCCGGCCCATCGTCGACCACACCTTCGCGCGCCAGCGGGCCCTGGACGCCTTCGCCCTGATAAGGGCCACGCCAGTTGGCGTCCGCGACGAGGACTGACGAGGCCCTCTCGAGGGTCTCGCTCCGGGCTATCTGGCGAGCGCTTGCAACAGACGTCGCCCAGGCGGGTTAGGGCTGGATGCCAGAACTCGAGCCCAGCCTCTACATCCTTGCCCTCACAGGCCTGGGCCTGCTGATCGCGCTTGTCGCGTGGCTGCCCCTGGCCTTGAAACGCCTCCCCCTGTCGCTGCCGATCATCTGCATCGCCTTGGGGGCCGGGCTGTTCAGCCTGCCGCAGATTGGCCTGCGCCCCCTGCCCTTCAGCTATCCGGACATCACCGAGCGGTTCACCGAGTTCGTGGTGATCATCGCCCTGATGGGTGCGGGTCTGAAGATCGATCGGGTGTTCCACGTCCGCCGCTGGGCGGTGACCTGGCGGCTCCTGGCCATCACCATGCCGCTCTCCATCGCCGGCATCGCCCTGCTCGGCGCCTGGGCCGGCCTGCCCTGGCTCGTCGCCCTGCTGCTCGGCGCAAGCCTCGCCCCCACCGACCCAGTGCTGGCCGCCGACGTCCAGGTGGGACCGCCGAAGACAGGGGAGGAGGACGAGGTTCGGTTCGGGCTGACGTCGGAAGCGGGCCTCAATGACGGACTGGCCTTCCCCTTCGTCCACCTGGCCATTGTGTTGGCGTTGTCCGGCCAGACCGGCGAGCCCTGGCTGGCCGACTGGCTGACCTACAACGTCGCCTGGAAGCTCGCCGCCGGGGTGGTCGGCGGCTGGGTCATCGGAAGGCTTTTCGGCTGGCTGACTTTCCGCATACCGTCCGAGAGCAAGCTGGCCAGCACCGGCGACGGCCTGATCGCCATCGCCGCCACCTTCGTGTCCTATGGCGCGACGGAGATGCTGCACGGCTACGGGTTCCTGGCCGTGTTCGTGACCGCCCTCACCCTGCGCCACTCCCATCGGCAGCATGAATTCCACCGCGACATGCACGACGTCACCGAGCAGGTCGAACGCCTGGCGATGATGGTGCTTCTGCTGCTGTTCGGCGGCGCGCTGGTGAGCGGACTGCTCACGCCCCTGACCCTGGTCGATGTGGGGCTCGCGCTTGCGGTGCTGCTCGTCGTTCGGCCTGCCGCCGGCCTGATCGGCATGATCGGACTGAAAGCCGACCGCGAGGAGAAGCTCACCCTGGCCTTCTTCGGCATCCGTGGGGTCGGCTCGATCTACTATGTGGCCTACGCGCTCAACCACGCCGCCTTCCCGGACGCCGAGCGGCTGTGGGCCATCGTCGGCCTGATCATCCTGTTGTCGATCCTGATCCACGGCCTGACCGTCACCCCGATCATGCGCAATCTCGACCGCAGCCATGGCCGCGACCCCGACGCGCCTGATCGTCCCCAAGACGAGCCCCCGCCCGTCCCGGCCGATGACGGCCCTGAAGGCCAACCCCGCAAAGCCTGACGGCGGCGTAACAGGTTCTGGCGCACGGCCAAGCTCGTGGCTATCGTGGCCGGAGTATCTGTTGGGGGACAGAGTCATGGGAAATGCAGGCGGGCGCCTGCCGGGGCGCCTGGGGATGCTCGTCCTGGGTCTGGCGGCCTTCAGCATCATGGCGTCATCGGCCGACGCCGCCGCCAAGCGCCGGCGTCCCCCCGCCAAGCCGACCCCGGCGCCGGCCGCCCCCATCGACCCCTACGCCACCGATCGCGCCCAGATCGCCGCCTGGCGAGACCGGCTGTTGTCGTCGACCTTCGTTCCCGAGCGCACCCTGGCCATCCTCGCGGACGGGACCCTGCCCAGATTCGGCCAGAAGGCCTGCGATAGGGAGGCCGCCCCCGCCACCGTCGCGCTGGAGATCAAGCCCAAGGCCGGTAAGGGTCGTCCCGGCGAAGACCATCGGATGATCGGCTATCGGGGCGACAGCGGCGCGTGGTGCATGGCCGCGGGCGTCGGGGTCATAACTTTCGCCGACGGGTCGCGCTGGCTGGGCCAGGTGTCGACGGTGGGTGACGGCGGCGGCGGCCGCAACTTCCTGCCGCGCCCCGACGGGCTG
>JAZKFM010000095.1:0-6356 GCA_040386415.1 Pseudomonadota bacterium | reverse complement strand
ATCGACCTGCCGGCCGGCGGCCTGGTGCTCTACGTCCTGGCCACGGAGTGGATCACCCTGGCCTTGCCCTCGGTGCACCTGAGGTTCGAGGACGACATCCGCTCGGGCGGGCTGGAGCCGCACCTGCTGCGGCCGAAATTCTACCTGCTGCAGAGCCTGGCCCAGAGCCTGGGCGGGACCCTCGTGCGCCTGGCCGCGCTCGGCGTGACGGCGGTGTTGTGGTTGGCGGTGACGGGACGCGAGGGACCGCCCGCCGCCACCTATCCCTACCTCTTCGTCCTGGGCGTACTGGCGGTGACCGTGGGCATGCTGCTCTATGCCGTGGCGGGGCTGTGCGCCTTCTGGACCCGGCGGATCCTGCCCGTGATGCTGGTGATCCAGAAGCTGATGTTCCTGCTGGGCGGCCTCTTCGCCCCCATCACCCTCTATCCCGATTGGCTGCGGAAGCTGGCCGAGGCGACTCCCTTCGCCGCCCACCTCTATTGGGCCGGCGTCCAGGCGCTGGAGCCCTCGGGGGCGATGTTCCTGACGGCTGCGGCCTGGCAGGTCCTGTGGATCGTGCTGCTGTCCCTGCTGTGCCTGGCCCTGTGGCGCGCTGGGCTCGCCAAGGTGCTTCGGGAGGGCGGGGTATGATGCGGGCCTTGCGCCTCTACGCCGCCCAGTCGGGGGCGGCGATCCGCACCTCCTTCTCCGACCGGGGCAACTTCGCGATCCAGGTGGGCGGGATGATCGTCAACGACATCTTCTTCCTGACCCTGTGGGTGCTGTTCTTCGCGGGCTTCCGCTCGATCGGCGGCTGGACCCTGTCGGACATGGCCCTGCTGTTTGGGCTGACCATGTCGGTGGTGGGGATTTCCGGGGTCTTCTTCGGCGGCTATCGCGACATGGCCGCCACCCTGCTGCGGGGCGAACTGGACGCCCTGCTGACCCAGCCCAAGGGCCTGATCCCGCGCCTGCTGGCCCGCGAGAGCATCGCCACCGCCTGGGGCGACCTGGCCGGCGCGGTCTTCGTCCTGGGTGTCTTCGCCAAGCTGGAATGGACCGATTTGCCCGCCCTGCTGCTGGCCATCGCGGCGGGGACAACTGTCTATGTCAGCGCCAGCATCAGCTTCGCCAGCCTGGCCTTCTGGGCGGCGGGCGCGCGCACCTTCGCCCGCGACCTGACCGACTTCATGCTGCTGTTCTCCAGCTATCCGGGCTCGATCTACACCGGCGCGGTCAAGACCATAGCCTTCACCATCCTGCCCGCCGGCTTCGTGGTGCTGGCGCCGATGGGCATGGTGCGAAATCCGGGCCTCCAGACCCTGGCCCTGGTGCTGTTCGGAGCGGTGGTCTACGCCGCCATCGCGGTGGGCCTGTTCCACCTGGGCGTCGCCCGCTACCGGCGCGGCGCCTCACCCTCGATGTGAGATTTGCTTGATTTCGGCGCCGAAGCCCGCTGCTTAGGCCCATGAGCCGCAAGCCAAGGATCACGGTCGCGGGCGCCGGCGCGCTCGGTCTGACGACGGCGCTGGCCCTGGCCGACGCCGGGGCGGAGGTCGCTGTCTATGATCCGTCGCCGGACGGCGGCGGCGCTTCGGCGGTGGCCGCCGGCATGCTCGCCCCGGTGTTCGAGGCGGTTCTGGACGCGCAGACCCGCGCCCACTTCGACCTGATGCTGGCCGCGCGCGACCTGTGGCCTGCCCTGGAGACCCGGATCGGGATCACGGTGGATCGGGCCGGCGCCATGGCGGTGGGGGACGCGAGCTTCCTGCATGCCGTCGACGCGGGCGTCCGCAAGCTGGGCCTGCATCCCACGGAGCTGTCGCGCAACGCCATGATCGGCCTGGCGCCGGGTCTCGCCCCAGGCTGGGGCCACGCCCTGCTGACCCGGGAGGATTGGCGCATCGACGCCGCCGCCGCCCTGATCGCTCTGCGCCGCGCCTGCGAGGCCGCAGGCGTCACCTTCCACCCCCGCGCCGCCGACGGCTTCGAGGGCGCCGAGCGGCTGGTGATCGCCACCGGCATGGGCCGCGACCTGGCCGTCATGGCCCCGCTGCTGAACCTCCTGTCGCCCATCAAGGGTCATATCCTGCGCACCGACGGCCTGGCCTATGAGGGCGTCGTCGTGCGCGGCGAGGGGGCCTACGTCACGACCGCGCCTGACGGCCTGACCCTGGGCGCCACCATGCAGGCAGGCGCGGGTGACCTCGCCGTCGAGACCGATCAGGTGGCGGGCCTGCTGGAGGCCGGGGCGCGGCTGTTCCCCTCTGTGAGAGACGCCAAGGTCATCGCCCAGACCGGCGTCCGCGCCGCCACCCCCGACGGCCTGCCCATGGTCGGACGCGGCCGTCACCACGGCGTGCTGCTGGCGGTCGGCGCGCGGCGCAACGGCTGGCTGCTGGCGCCCCTGGTGGCGAAGATCATCACCGCTTGCGTGACGGAGGGGGATGTCGGTCCCTATGCCGCCCGGCTCGATCCGGGGCGGTTCGACAATACTTAGGGGGATCCATGAGCGCCTTCTGGCTGAGCGACGAACAGCAGGCGATCCGCGACAGCGTCGCCCGGGTCTGCGCCGACTTCGACGCCGAGTACTGGCGGCGCACCGACGACACCGGCGACTTCCCCGAGGCCTTCGTCGCCGCCATGGCCGCCGGCGGCTGGCTGGGAACCGCCATGCCCGTCGAGCTGGGCGGCGCGGGCCTGGGCCTGACCGAGGCCGCCATCATGATGCAGGCGGTGGCCGAGTCCGGCGCGGGGTTCTCCGGCGCCAGCGCCATGCACCTGAACATCTTCGGCCCCATGCCCATCGCCAAGTTCGGGTCGGAGGCCCTGAAGGCCAGCGCCATTCCGCGGCTGATCTCGGGCGAGGACAAGATCTGCATCGGCATCACCGAGCCGGACTCGGGCCTCGACACCACCAGCCTGACCACCCGGGCGGTGCGCACCAACGACGGCTATGTGATCTCGGGCCGCAAAGTGTGGACGACCATGGCCCAGCGGGCCAACAAGATGCTGATCATCGCCCGCACCACGCCCAAGGATCAGGTGAAGAAGGCCACCGAGGGTCTAAGCCTGTTCTACACCGACTTCGACCGCTCGAAGATCTCGGCCACGGTGATCCCGAAGATGGGCCGCAAGGCGGTGGAGTCCAACAGCGTCTTCATCGACAACCTGGAGGTCCCGGCCGGCGACCTGATCGGCGAGGAGGGGCGGGGCTTCTACTACCTGCTGGAGGGTCTGAACCCCGAGCGGGTGCTGTTCGGCGCCGAGGCCGTGGGCCTTGGCCGCGCGGCCCTTGCCAAGGCCACGAGCTACGCCAAGGAGCGGATCGTGTTCGGGCGGCCCATCGGCCAGAACCAGGGGGTGGCCCATCCCCTGGCGCGCTCCTGGGCCGAGCTGGAGGCCGCCAACCTGATGGCCTTCAAGGCCGCGGCCCTCTCCGACGCCGGCCGCGACTGCGGGGCCGAGGCCAATGCGGCCAAGTACCTTGGCGGGGAGGCGGGCTTCAACGCCTGCGAGGCCGCCGTCCTGGCCCACGGCGGCATGGGCTACGCCAAGGAATACGACGTCGAGCGCTACTTCCGCGAAGTGATGATCGCCCGCATCGCCCCCATCAGCCGCGAGATGGTGCTCAACTACATCGCCGAACGCGTGCTGGGCCTGCCCAAGAGCTACTAGGTTTTCCTCCCCTGTGAAGCGGAGCTGAACGGGGGAGGAAAGAGCGTCTCAATTCCCCAGGCTGAACCGGATCGGGATTCGCACGACGACGCCGTCCACCGGCTGGCCGTCCCGGGTCTGGGGGCTCATCCTGAAATAGGCCGCGAGCTTGAGGGCCGCCTGGCCGAAGCCGGCGTTGTCGGGGCTCTCGGCCACCACCTGGCAGGCGCTGACCGTTCCGTCGCCGCCCACCAGGCAGGCCAGGGTCGCGCCGCCCTCGATGTTCCGGCGCATGGCGCTGTCGGGATAGAAGCGCGCGAATTCCTTCGCGCCCGGCTTCCGCAGCCAGGTCGGCGAGGTGATCACCGGCGGCGCATCGGGAACCTCGATCACCCTCGGCGGCGGATCGGCCTGGGCGATGGTGGTGGGCGGCGGGCCCTGGGCGATCAGCGTCGACGGATCGGTAGGCGGCGCCTGGAGGGTATGGGGCGGCGGCCTGTCCGGGATCGGTGTCTCGCGGAGATGCGCCTGCGGCTTGGTCTCGGCGACCGGCTTGGGCAGGTCAGCGAGTTCGACGATGAACCTCGGGTCCTCGATGGGCGCGGGTTGCGCCGGCGGCGCCCGGAACCGCTGGACGGCGAGATAGCCCACCAGAGCCACGTGGGCCGCGATGGAAACCCCGACCGCCGCGGTCAAGGCGCGCCGGGCCTTCGGGCTGCCCGCATGTCCGGCGGGGAACGATTGTTGGACGATCATTGGCGACCTCCCTTTTGTTATCGTCACCGACAACAGGGTCGCGCGCCGATCATGGCGGAGGCTTGACCTTGAGGAAGCTAAACCGTGGCCCCACCAAGGTCAGGTTGTGGTCCTGCAACCAAGCAACTGCGACGCTTGGTCGCAAGTATTCGCGGGTAACCAAATTGGGGAACTGAAAACCATTAATCACGGCGCAATCGCTTTGCACTTAAGGTTTTGGGAGTTTCGGGGCGCGAATCACAGATGTTCTCAAAAGCCGTCGAGCCGCTGCCGCTGCAAGAACTCGCCGGCGTCTACAGGCCGGTGGTGCGGGGATACCTGCTTGTCGCGGGCATCTACTATTCGCTCATCGCCTGCAGCCATCCCTTCTTCGAGACGGGACCGGTGCTTTGGATCATGACCGGCTTGGCGGCCGGGGCCGCGATCTTCTGCCTCACGGCCTATCGCCTGTGCGTCAGTCCGGCCGTCCGGCATCAACGGCTCGAACTGCTGACCCTGGGCGCCAACCTGCTGATCATCGCCAATGTGGCGATCCATCTGAGCTTCTCGTCCGAGCCGACGATGTTGATCTACTTCGTGCTCATGGCCCTTGGGTTCGCCACGGTGGGACCCAGTCGCCGGGTGCTCTATCCCTGTGTCGTCATCGCTCTGACAGCCTTGATCGTCTTCGCCGAACGGATCGGCGCTGCCGGCGCCGCAGATTATCCCTTCGTCGCCCTGGCGGCGCTGTTCGGCGCCCTGGGCCTGTCGACCCTGACCCGGGGGGTGGTGTTCCGCGAGCTTCGCGCACGCCTGGCCGCCGAGGCCCTGACCCGCCAGATCGAGCAGGAACTGGCCACCAACCAGGCCCTGCGCATCCAGGCGCAGGATCTGGCCCGCGCCGCCGACGCCGCCAACCGCAGCAAGACCGAGTTCCTGGCCACCATGAGCCACGAGCTGCGCACCCCCCTCAACGGCGTGCTGGGCATGGCCCAGGCGATGACCGCCGACCCGCTGTCCAAGGCCCAGCGCGGCCGGCTGGTGGTCATCGAGGACTCCGGCCGCGCCCTGTTGGGGATCATCAATGATGTCCTCGACATCTCGAAGATCGAGGCCGGGCGCCTGGAGCTGTCGCCAACGGTGTTCAACATGGCGGGCTTCGCCGATGACCTCGCCGCCCTCTATGGCGCCCTGGCCCAGGAGCGGGGCCTTGAGTTCCGTCTGGAGATCACGCCGGAGGCTAGGGGCTGGCGTCGCGGCGACGAGGTGCGCCTGCGACAGGTGATCTCCAACCTGTTGTCCAATGCGCTGAAGTTCACCGAGGCCGGCTCCGTCGTCGCCCGCATCGATGCTGACGGCGACCTGCTGAAGGTCAGCGTCACCGACACCGGGATGGGCGTCGCCCCGGAACGCGCGCCGCAACTGTTCGAGAAATTCGTGCAGGCTGACGCCTCCACGACCCGCAGGTTCGGCGGCACGGGCCTTGGCCTGTCCATCTGCCGCGAGATCCTCAGCCTGATGGGCGGCGAGATCGACTTCACCAGCGTGGTGGGGGAGGGCTCCTGTTTCAGCTTCACAGCCCCCCTGGCCCGCGCGGAGACCCCCACCTCGGTGACCCAGGTCCTGGAGCCCAGCTTCGATGAGGCCCTTCGGGTCCTGGTGGCCGATGACAATCCCACCAACCGCCTGGTGATCCGCACCTTGCTGGAACAGTTCGGCGCAACGACGTAGCTCGTAGGCATCCTGCACGATCTGCCGCGCGCGGATCAACACTTCCTCCCCCAGCGGCGTAAGTTCATTGCGCTTGCCGATGCGGTCCAGCAAGCGAGCGCCCAGCGCCTCTTCCAGATTCTGGATGCTTCGGCTCAACGCAGACTGGGTGATGCACTCGCGCTGCGCCGCACGGCTGAACGATCCGGTTTCTGCTACCGCGAGCAGGTGCTCCAGATGTTTAATGTTCATTATTTATTTAAACTATTCGA
>JAZKFM010000094.1:15099-15412 GCA_040386415.1 Pseudomonadota bacterium | reverse complement strand
GCTGACCCGCTGGTCCAGGGCGCGGCGCGGCTCCTCGCGGTGGGCGCGGGCCACCACCTGGTCGTCGATGATCAGCTCGGCGCCCATCAGCTCGTCGATCCGGTAGACCAGGCACCAGGCCCCGGCGTCCCAGGCCACGGCGGCCAGGCCGGTGGCGAAGTTGACCCCCACCCCGCGACCCCGGCCACGGGCCACCAGCATGGCCTCGGGCTCGCCCTTCAGCACGCGCTTCAGCGCCCGGCCGATGCGCCGGTCCTCATCGAAGAACCAGATGGCGAAGACGATGACCGCAAGGACCAGGAGCGCGGTGAGC
>JAZKFM010000094.1:10475-15089 GCA_040386415.1 Pseudomonadota bacterium | reverse complement strand
CGAAGGTCACCGCGGTCCCGGCCAGGGCCAACATCAACAGGAGCCGGACGACGTCGTTCATAGGGCGACGCTAGAGCGATTTCAGGCGAAGTGGAAACCGGTTCGCCGCCCGAAACCGCGCAAGAGACAATAGCCGGACGGGTTTGCCGTCCGGCGGTGTTCGCGAGTCCCGAGACGCCTTGCCTCAGCGCGCGTAATTGATGGAATAGGTCGCTTCCAACAGATTGTTTTCCCGCATGAATTCCGCCATCGATTCATAGGTTGCGGTGCGGATCGGGCCCTGCTGGTCGTCGGTGCGCAGGCGCTGGTCGGCGATGGGGCCAAACAGCCGCAGGACCGCGTTGGCCTTCACCAGGGTCGGCTTGTAGTGGTCCTTCAGATTGGCGGTGATCTGGTCGGGGCTGGAGGTCTGCCAGACCGCCGCGGCGATGACGTTCAGCATGAAGTTGTTGCAGTTCTGGTAGGTCCGCCGCCACGGATTGGCCACCAGGGAATAGTGCGGATTGTGCACCGCCTGATAGGTCGGGCTGTCGATCACCGCGATGATCCGGCGCTGCATCTCCGGCGACGGGATGATCACCGCCATGTCGTCGACGGTGGAGCCGCGGGTGAAGTCGAAGGGATAGTCCTGGACCAGCCGGCTCTCGATCTTGGGCCAGGCCTCGCCGTCCCCGGCATAGAGGTTGTAGACGGCGTAGCCGTGCTGGGTCTTGCCGTCGGCGGTGCGGATCGTCCGGTGCACCCAGAAGCCGCCGTGGGTGTAGCTGATCCCCTCCGGCAGCTGGCTGCGCGGCCGGCCGGTGCGGAACACCATGGCCACCTTGGCCCCACGGGACGCCAGGTCGCGCTCCACCTGCTTTGAAAAGGCCGCGGCCTCGGGCGCCGTGAAGTGCGGGGCGATGGCGCGGGCCGAGGAGTCCTGGGCGATGGCCGGGACCGCCGCCGTGCACATCAGGGCGGCGGCGCCGGCGGCGAGAAGGGCTCGGCGGTTCATTTCTTGGCCGGGGCGGGGGTGTTGTAGGGCACCGCCGGGGCCGGATCGGGGGAGACCACGACCTTGTCGTCGACGATCAGCTGGCCGGAGTCCGCGGCGGCCTCCGACACCGCACCGCCCGCGCCCACCGACGCCGCGCCGCTGGCCATCACGGCCGAGCCGCCGGCCATGGATCCCGTCGCCACCACGCTGGCGGGGACGGCGGAGACGCCGACAGCGGTCTTCACGCCCGAGGAGGTCAGCAGGCCCACGGCCTCCGAGGTGGCCGCCGAGGCGCCCGAGGCGTCGGTGGCGCTGTCCTGGGCGAGCGCGGGGGCGGCCGCCAGGGCCAGGACGACGGAGACGGGCAGAACGAAGCGCATAACGGGGTCTTTCATGTTGCGAGCGGCCTCTTAACCATGCCGCCTCGATTTCGATAGTTAAGCTTTCGCAAGCTGAACCATTGCTGACAGGTCCCAGCTTCGCCTGCGAATCTGGGAGAAGTTGTGGCGATCATCCCTTGGCGGGCGGCGCTTCGAACAGCTGCGGCGGATAGGCCGAAAGGCCGGGGAAGGCCGCGAGCCAGTCCTTGCCCTGCGCCTGCGCCACCAGGGCGGCGCAGAGAGCGGGCGCGGCGGCGGCGTAGTCGGTGACCGGGCGATAACCGAGGGCGGCGGCTGCGCTCATGTCGGCCACCAGGGGCGCCTCAAGGCTCCAGGGGGTGCGGCCCTTCCAGCCCTTCGGCGGGCCCGCGAAGGGGACCAGGGTGGCGGTCGATCCCATGGCGCTCAGGATCGCCTGACCGATCTCCGCCACCGTGGGCGCGTCCGGGTCGGCGGCGTTGAGGACGTGGACCCCCGCCTGCTCCAGGGGGACGCCGATCAGTTGGGCGAGGTTGGCGGTGGCCGTCGTGTGGAACCGGCTCTGGCCGTCGAACGCCAGGGGGATGCTTTGCGCGCCGCGCAGAATCTGCGCCAGGAACCACCACTCGCGGGGCGCGCGGCTGCCCGGCCCGTGGACAGCGAAGGGCCGAAGAATCTTCAAAGGCGCCCGGGCGCCGTCCAGCAGGACGTCCTCCATCGCCACCTTGTTGCTGGAGTAGTCGGCCTCGCCGGGCGGGGCGCGGCGCTGGTCCTCCCGCAGGGGGACCGGATAGCGCGCGCCCTCCGGCAGGGCGCGGCCCTCGTCGTCCAGGTAGACGCTGCCGGTGGAGATGACCGCGAGCGCGCCCATCCGGTCCTGCAGGGCCAGCCACTGGCGGGCGTGGACGGCGTTGTAGGCGACGGTGTCGATGACGGCGTCGAAGGGGCGGGCCAGGGCGTCGCTCAGGGCGCGGTGGTCCTCGCGGTCCAGCACCGTCACCGTCACCCGGCCGTCCAGCGCCTGGGGAAGTTCGTCGTGACGCTGGCCGACGGTGACCTCCCAGCCGGCCTCCAGCAGGTTCAGCGCCGCCGCCCGGCCGATCTGGCCCGAGCCTCCGAGGATGAAGGCGCGGCGGCTCATGGGCGCTAGAGGTCCAGTTCCGTCACCACCGGCACGTGGTCCGACGGCTTGTCCCAGCCGCGGACGTCGCGGTGGATAACGCAGGACAGCAGCTTGTCGGCGGCCTGGGGAGAGAGCAGGGCGTGGTCGATGCGGATGCCGTTGTTCCGCTGCCAGGCGCCCGCCTGATAGTCCCAGAAGGTGTAGCTCTCCGGTGCGCCGTCGATGGCCAGGAAGGCCTCGGTCAGGCCCAGCCACTTCAGCGCCCGGAAGGCCTCCCGGCTCTGGGGCTGGAAGAGGGCGTCCTTGGTCCAGTTCTCCGGGTGGGCGGCGTCCCGAGGCTCGGGGATGACGTTGAAGTCACCGGTCAGCACCAGGGGCTCTTCATAGGCCAGCAGCTCGCGGGCGTGGGCGTGCAGGCGCGCCATCCAGGCCAGCTTGTAGGGGAATTTCTCGGTGTCGATGGGGTTGCCGTTGGGCAGGTAGATGGAGGCCACACGCACCGGATTGGGGCCCGAAACCACCGCCTCGATGTAGCGGGCATGGTCGTCGGCGTCGTCGCCGGGCAGGCCCTTGCGGACGTCCTCCAGCGGCGTCTTGGAGAGGAGGGCCACGCCGTTATAAGTCTTCTGGCCGTTGACCGCGACGTTATATCCAAGACGTTCAAAGGCTTCGGCGGGAAACTTCTCGTCGACGCACTTGATTTCCTGCAGGCAGGCGACGTCCGGCGACACCTCCTCGAACCAGCGCAGCACGGTCTCGAGGCGGGCGTTGACCGAGTTGACGTTCCAGGTGGCGATCTTCATGGGCGTCCTTCGGCGTGGCGGGTCTGATCCGATCTAGCCTCTCGCCACGGGGATCGCCAAGCAAACAAGCGCGCTAGCCTGACGCGCGACCTTTGAGCGCCCGACCGGCGATTCAGTTTGACGGGCGGGGGTCGGATGGGGACCTTGCGCCCATGTCAGGGGCCCCCCGAAAACGACGGCCGCTTTCGCGTCGCGCGCGAATGATCTGGATGGGCGTGGCGACCGCCGCCTGCCTGGCCCTCTTGCCGTTCGGCGCCGTGGGCGCGCTGTTCTCCCCCCTGGTGTTCGACCACCAGGGCAACATCTTCAATCCCCTGGCCTGGATCGCTTTCCTGATGATGATCCTGTTCTGGATCGTCTGTCTGCTCGGGCCCTTCGGCGCCTGGGTGCTGTTCAAGCGCGGCCGCGAGCCGCTCGCCTGGGCCGCCATGGCCGCGCCCCTGGCCTGGCTGACGGTGCTGGTGGCGATCCTCCAGTTCATTCCGGGCTAGCTGCCGCTTGACCCGTCAGGCGGGCTCTGCCATTTGGCAGCGATTGAGACTTAATCGCAAATTGGAAGACCTTATGACGCTCCATGCCCTGTTCGGAGGGACGGCTCTCGCCCTTCTGGCGGCGATCGTTCCGGCCCAGGCCCAGGTCACGATCCCGGAGGACAAGGCGGTGGATGAGCTGGTGATCACCGCCATGCGCTTCGACGCGCCGCGCGCCACCGTGCCCTCCACCATCCAGATCATCGGCGCCAACGACCTGCGCATCCAGCAGTCGCTGTCGCAGAGCGCGGTCGAGGCCGTCGCCGCCCTGGTGCCCTCCTTCTCGCCGACAAGGCAGAAGCTGTCGGGGGCCGGCGAGACCCTGCGCGGGCGCTCGCCGCTCTATCTGGTGGACGGGGTGCCGCAGTCGACGCCGCTGCGCGACGACAGCCGCGACGGCTTCACCATCGATCCCTTCTTCATCGACCGGGTGGAGGTGGTGTTCGGCTCCAACGCCATCCAGGGCGTCGGGGCCACCGGGGGGGTGATCAATTACGTCACCGCCCCGACCCCCAAGTCGGAGCAGGGCTGGACCGGAAAGGTCCTGGCCCAGACCAGCTTCGACGACGGGAACCTGGACGACAGCTTCAGCTACAAGGCCGCGGGCCTGGTGGGCCGCGACTTCGGCGCCTGGGAATTCGTGGCCGGCGCGTCCTATGAGCGCCGGGGCGGCTATTTCGACGCCGACGGCCGCCGCATCGGCATCGACGCCACCCAGGGCGAGCTGCAGAACTCCGACAGCTGGTCGCTGTTCGGCAAGGCCGGGGTCGAGCTGGGCGGCGAACGCCGCCTGGAGGTCATGGTCAACCACTTCAAGCTGGAG
>JAZKFM010000094.1:1667-10465 GCA_040386415.1 Pseudomonadota bacterium | reverse complement strand
ACGTCCTGGTCAACGGCAACCGCGCCATCGGCTTGCCGGCCAGTGCGGTCAAGGGCGTCCAGCCCGGCCTGCCCACCGCCAACGAGGTCACCTCGGCGGCGGTCACCTACAAGGACGGCGACCTGTTCGGCGGCGCCCTGACGGCCCAGGCCTTCGCCCACGACTATCACGGCGTGTTCGGCGGCTCGATCACCGGCACCTTCCAGGATGTCCGGATCGCCCCGATCAACACTCTGTTCGACCAGTCAGCCAACAACTCCGAGAAGCAGGGTTTCAAACTGGACTACGAGCGCGGCTTCGAGGCCCTGCCGGGGTTCAAGGTCCTGATCGGGCTCGATGGCCTGAAGGACAAGACCTATCAGGAATTGGTGCTGACCAGCCGCGTCTGGGTGCCCAAGACCACCTACAAGAGCCTGTCGCCCTTCCTGCAGGCGCACCAGGCGGTCTGGGACGACCGCATCCATCTGTCGGCGGGCGTGCGCCAGGAGAACGCCACCCTGGAGGTGGGCGACTTCACGACCCTGGCGTCCTCGGGAAACACCCGAGTCAGCGGCGGCGAGCCCAGCTTCACTGAGGTGCTGAGCAATGTGGGCGCGACCTTCCGCGTCATCGACGGTGTGACCGCCTACGCGTCCTACGCCCAGGGCTTCACCATGCCTGACGTGGGCCGGGTGCTGCGGGCCATCAACACGCCGGGCCGGGATATCGACACCTATCTGGACGTCAATCCGGTGGTCTCCGACAACATCGAGCTGGGGGTCGAGTTCACCCGCGGGCCGGTGAACGGATCACTGGCCTGGTTCACCTCGTCCTCCGACAAGGGCGCCCTGCTGGTGCTCAATGCGGGCGGCACCTTCGACGTGCAGCGCCAGCGCACCGAGATCGAGGGCGTCGAGGCGACCCTGCGCTGGGCCGCCAACGATTGGCTGACCCTGGGGGCGGCCTATTCGCGCCTGGAGGGCCGGACCGACACCAATGGCGACGGCCGCGTGGACGCCGACCTGGACGGCGCCAACATCTCGCCCGACCGCCTGACCCTGACCGCAGACGCCACCTATGGCGACTTCGACTTCCGTCTGCAGGGCCAGGTCTTCGAGGCCCGCAGCTTCCAGGGCCAGCCGGCGGCCAACGCCTTCGGGGGCTATGAGCTGCTGGACGCGGTGGCCGCCTGGAACGCGCCCTTCGGCGTGGTCAGCCTGGGGGTCCGCAACCTGCTGGACGCGCAGTACATCACCTATAACAGCGACACGACCAACCCGACCGACAACACCCGCTACTTCGCCGGCCAGGGCCGGGCGATCACCCTCGGGATCGTGAAGGCCTTCTGATGGGCCTGGTCCGCACCCTGCACGCCTGGGCCGGTGCGATCCTCGCGCTGATCCTGGTGATCCTGGGCCTTACAGGTTCCCTGCTGGTGCTGCGCGAGGACTGGGTGAAGCTGACCGTGCCGGAGGCGCGGGCGGCGGTGACGGCCTCGCCGGCGTTGCTGGGGGCGGCGGCCGAGGCCGTGGAGGCGCAAGGGCGCCCGCGCAGCATGGTGTTCGCGGGGCCGCACCTCGGCGTCCATCGGCTGAGCTACCCCGAGGACGGCATGGCTTATGCCGCCGCCGACGGCGATATCCTGGCCCGCTGGACCGACACCGAGCGGGTCGAGCAATGGGTCTTCCAGCTGCATCACCGGCTGCTGGCCGGCGAGAGCGGCGAGATGGTGGTGGGGGTCGCGGGTCTGGCCGGAGCGGTGCTCTGCCTGACCGGGGTGATCGTCTGGTTTCCCGCCTGGCGCAGCTTCGCGGGCAGAGTCTGGCCCAGGTCGATGGCGCGGCGCGACCTGGTGTCCTCGCACCGGGACCTCGGCGTCCTGATGGCCCTACCGGTCCTCGCCCTGTGCCTGACCGGCGGGATGATCATCTTCAACGACACCAGCAAGGTGCTGCTGACCAGGCTGGCGCCCGGCGGGATCGAGGCCCCCAAACCACCCAAGGCGGGCCAGGGGGACATCGACTGGCCCGTGGCCCTGGCGGGCGCCCAGGCGGCCTTTCCGCAGGCGACCCTGCGGCTGGCCAGCTGGCCGGCCAAGCCCGGCGCGCCGGCGGCCATCCGCATGAAGCAGCCGGCCGAGTGGCACCCCAACGGCCGCACCCTCGTCTATATCGACCCGGCCACCTCCAGGGTGATCGGCACAGTGGACGCCCAGGCTCTCGGGCCCGGCGCGCGGTTCCAGAACGCGGTCTATCCGATCCATGCCGCCTCGGTGGGCGGCCGGCTCTATGACTTGGTGGTGTTCCTCGGGGGACTGGCCCTGGCGGCCCTGGGCGGGCTCGGCCTCTGGTCGTTCCTGCTCCAGCAGCGGCGGAGCTGGTCGCGGAGGCCTTAGATCGAGAAGCTCACGCCGCAGCCGCAGCTGGACTTGGCGTTGGGGTTGCGGATGCGGAACTCCGCGCCCGCCAGTTCGTCGACATAGTCGATCACCGAGCCCTTGAGCAGGATCAGGCTCATCTCGTCCACCAGGGCCGCGGCCCCGTCCAGCTCGACCCGCAGGTCGTCGGACTGGGGCTCGCTGACCAGGTCGAACTGGTACTGGAAGCCCGAGCAGCCGCCGCCCTCCACCGCCACGCGCAGCATGACGGGATGACCCTCCGCCTTGCTGAGGTCATGCAGCCTTTGGGCCGCGGTCGGGGAGAGGGTGAGGTCTGATGTGGTCATGATGCGTAAAAGCCCTGTGTGGACTATATGAGGGTCCTAGGGCTTCTCACCAAGAGGCCATCCGATATTTGCGAGCATACATGGCTTTGCCGACCCGCGCGTCCTACGCCGAAGATCCCGCCCTGTCCCTGGGCCGGAAGGTCGCCGAGCCCGAGAGCCGCAACCGCACCCCCTTCGCCCGCGACCGCGACCGGATCATCCACGCCACGGCTTTCCGGCGGCTGAAGGAGAAGACCCAGGTCTTCGTGGCCCATGAGGGCGACCATTTCCGCACCCGCCTGACGCACTCGCTGGAGGTGGCGCAGGTGGCCCGCTCCCTGGCCTCGGCCCTGGGGCTCGACGCCGATCTGGCGGAGACCATCGCGCTGGCCCACGACCTCGGCCACCCGCCCTTCGGCCACGCCGGCGAGGACGAACTGCAGGTTCAGATGGAGCCCTTCGGCGGCTTCGACCACAATGTGCAGACCTTCCGCGTGGTCACCAAGCTGGAGCGGCGCTACCCCCGCTGGGATGGGCTCAACCTCACCTGGGAGACCCTGGAGGGGGTGATCAAGCACAACGGCCCGGTGACGGCCAAGCTGGCCCAGCCGTCCTGGAAGGCGATCTCCGAGTTCGACGCCGAGTACGATCTCGGCCTGGACACCTGGGCCTCCGCCGAGGCCCAGTGCGCGGCCCTGGCCGACGACATCGCCTATAACAACCACGACGTGGACGACGGGGTGCAGGCGGGCCTGTTCCACCTGAAGGAGCTGTTGGACGTGCCGCTGATCGGGCCAATCCTGCTGGGCGTCTACAAGGAGTACCCCGACTTGGACCCCGGCATCATCCGCCTGGAGGCCGTGCGCCGGATGATCGGGGCGATGATCGACGACGTCCTGGCCGAGACGGCCCGGCGGGCCGTGTCCTCGAAGGTGAGCTCGGCCGACGACGTCCGCCACCTGGACCACGCCCTGGTGGCCTTCTCCCGCGATATGCTCGAGGATCTGGGCCAGCTGCGGGAATTCCTGATGAACCGCATGTACCGGCACTGGAAGGTGAACCGCACCCGTTCCCAGGCCCGCCGTATTCTGGCCGAGATGTTCCAGTTGTTCATGAGCGAACCCGATGTCCTGCCGACGGAGTGGTTCGCCCGGTCGCAGAACCGCGACGACGCCGGCCGCGCCCGGGTGGTGTGTGACTACATCGCCGGCATGACCGATCGTTTCGCCATCGAAGAGCATCGCAGGCTTTTCCACCTCGACGTCTGGAATTAGGCGTTCCGGGCGGTTCGAAGCCCGCCGCCCTTCGATACACTGACCCTGACGCCGTGCGATTCGTTTCGCGCGCGCTGACCGATTCCCCTGGGAGCCTTCGATGACCAACCCCGACCGCGGAGCCTATACGCCGCCCACCGACGCGCCGCTGTCCTTCGACGCGCGCCAGCCGGTGCGCGGGACCCGGCCCGCGCCGATGATGCTGATCATCAGCGCCCTGGTGCTGGTCGGCCTGGTGGTGGCCATCGTGGTCTTCTATCGCTCCGGCGTGCGCCAGGCCGGCGCCGCGCCCCAGGCGGTTGGAGCCCCCGTGGGCGAGATCAAGGGCCCCGCGCCCGCCGAGGCCCAGCCGGTCGATCCCGCCGCGGGCCTGCAGATCTACCAGTCCAGCGAGGGCGGCGACGCCCCGACCGCGCCCAACTTCACCCCGCCGCCGGAACAGCCCGTGGCCCGTCAGCCGGCCCCGGCCGTGGTCGTGACGCCGGCCGCCAAGCCCGCGCCGATCCCGCCGCAGGTGGTGGCCAAGCCGCAGCAGACCGGACCGGTCGCCGCCCTGCCGATCACCCCTGACCCCAAGCCGGTTCCGGCCCTGAAGCCCAGCTTGCCGGCCCCGGCCGCCGGCGGCGGCGCGGCCTCGGTGCAGATCGGCGCCTTCTCGTCCTCGGCCCTGGCCGACAAGGGCTGGAGCGACGCGGCCCGGATCGCGCCGGGCGCCACGGCGGGCAAGGGCAAGCGGGTCGAGGCCATCCAGAAGGACGGCGCCACCCTCTACCGGACCGCGGTGACCGGCTTCGCCAGCCGCGCCGACGCCACGGCCTTCTGCGATCAGCTCAAGGCCGCGGGCAAGAGCTGCTTCGTGAAGTGAGCACCAGCGCCTCCATCCTCGGCTGCGCGGGCCTGACCCTCTCCAGGGAGGAACAGGCCTTCTTCCGCGACGTGCGTCCCTGGGGGTTCATCCTCTTCAAGCGCAATGTGGAAAGCCCTGACCAGGTGCGGGCGCTGACGGAGGCCTTGCGGGCCTGTGTGGAACGGCGCGACGCGCCGATCCTGATCGACCAGGAGGGCGGCCGCGTCGCCCGCCTGGGTCCGCCGCACTGGCGGCGCTATCCGCCGGGCCGCGCCTATGGCGACCTGCCGGCCAACGACCCGCTGCTGCGCCGCGAGATCACCCGCCTGGGCGGCCGCCTGCTGGCCCATGACCTCTCGGCCCTGGGCATCAATGTCGACTGCGTGCCGGTGCTGGACGTGCCTACCGAGGGCGCCCACGACATCATCGGTGACCGCGCCTACGCCAAGACCCCCGAGGGCGTGGCCCAGCTGGGGCGGGCGGCCTGCGAGGGCCTGATCGCGGGCGGGGTCCTGCCGGTGATCAAGCACATCCCCGGCCACGGCCGCGCCATGGCCGACAGCCACCACGACCTGCCGGTGGTCGACGCCAGCTACGAGGACCTCGACGCGCGCGACTTCGCCCCCTTCCGGGTGCTGTCGGACATGCCGATGGCGATGAGCGCCCACGTTGTCTACACCGCCGTCGATCCGCGCGGGCCGGCCACCACCTCCAAGCGGGTGATCAGCACCGTGGTTCGCAAGGCCATCGGCTTCGACGGCCTCTTGATGACCGACGATCTCTCCATGAAGGCGTTGGGCGGCGATTTCACGTCCCGCGCCAGGAACGCCCTCTCGGCCGGCTGCGACGTGGTCCTCCACTGCAACGGCGACATGGCCGAGATGCAGGCGGTGATCGCCGGAACCCGCGCCCTCTCCGGCCGCGCCGCCCAGCGCGCCCGCGCGGCCCTGGCCCGCATCGCCCGTGTCCCTGAGCCCTTCGACGCCGAGGAGGCCCGCGCCCGGTTCGACGCGGCCTTCGAGGGACACTGGTCTTGAGCAACACCTTCCAGCCCAATCTGGACTTCGAGGCGGCCACCACCGCGGCCGAGGACGGTGAGGCGCTGATCATCGACCTGGACGGCTACGAAGGCCCCCTGCACGTGCTGCTGGCCCTGGCGCGCAGCCAGAAGGTCGACCTGATGAAGCTGTCGATCACCAAGCTGGCCGACCAGTACCTGGCCTTCGTCCAGCAGGCCCGGCGGATCCGATTTTCGCTGGCCGCCGACTATCTGGTGATGGCCGCCTGGCTCACCTACCTGAAGTCCCGCCTGCTGCTGCCCAAGCCCGAGCGGCCCAAGGCCGAGGAGCCGCCGGCCGAGGAGATGGCCGCGCAGCTGGCCTTCCGCCTGGCCAAGCTGGACGCCATGCGCAAGTCCGCCGACGCCCTGCGCGATGGCCCGCAGCTGGGCCGCGAAGTGTTCCTGCGCGGCGACCCGCAAGCCATCCAGATCATCCCGTCCAACCGGCTCGAAGGTGATCTCTACGGCCTGATGAGCGCCTATATCGCCCAGCGGAAGAAGGAGCAGGGCCGCCACTACACCCCGCGCACGCCCCAGGCCTATCCCCTGGAGGAGGCCCGCGACCGCCTGCGCGAGATGCTGCCCGACCTGTCGCGCTGGACCTCCCTGCAGGGCATCGCGCCCCTGCGGCCCAGCGCCGAGACGGGGCCGAGCCGCGCCTCCTATGTGGCCTCCACCCTCTCGGCCAGTCTGGAGCTGGTGAAGGAAGGGGCGATGGAGGCCCGCCAGCTGGAGGCCTTCGCCGACATCTTCCTGCGCGCTCGTCGCGGAGCCGCCGTATGACCGAGCCCGCCGAGCGTCAGGTCGAGGCCCTGCTGTTCGCCGCCGCCGGACCGCTGAGCCTGGACGACATCGCCAAGCGCCTGCCGGCCAATTCCGATGTCGAGGCCGCCATCGCCGCTCTGCAGGCGACCTATGAGGGCCGCGGCGTGGAACTGGTCTGCGTCGCCGACCGCTGGCGGTTCCAGACCTCGCCCGACCTCGCCTTCCTGATGACCGAGGAGCGCGAAGAACCCCGCAGGCTCTCCAAGGCCGCCCAGGAGACCCTGGCCATCATCGCCTATCACCAGCCGGTCACCCGCGCGGAGATTGAATCCGTGCGCGGGGTCCAGGCCAGCCGCGGCACCCTGGACGTGCTGCTGGAGCTCGGCCTGGTGCGCATGCGCGGCCGCCGCCGGACGCCGGGCCGGCCGGTCACCTACGGCACCACCGACGCCTTCCTGGAGCACTACGGCCTGGCGGCCCTGGCCGACCTGCCGGGCATGTCGGAGATGAAGGCCGCGGGCCTCCTGAGCCTCGATTTGCCGGCCGACTTCGCCATCCCCAATCCGGGCGGCGGGAGCGATCTGGAGGAGGATCCGCTGGACGACGACGCGGCGCCCGAATTCCACACAGACTTCCTCGGAGAGGACGAGACTCCCTAGAGCCTGTCCGTTTCAGATGGACTCATCTGAAACGGATAAACAGGCTCGTCCTCCTATGTTTAGAGCGTGACGGGCGCCTGAAACGGTACCCACTTCAGGCTGTCACGCTCTAGTTCTTTCGCCGCAAGGCAGGGGAGGGATGGAAGGCGTCTGTGCGACGGACTATATTGGGTTTGAGCAACGGGCGGGCGCGCGGCCGGTTGGGCCGCCGACGTGAAGGAGTTTTGTCGCCATGGGCGCAATGAGTTGGGTTCACTGGGTCATCGTTCTGGCCGTGGTCGCGCTGCTGTTCGGCGGTCGCGGCAAGCTGTCTTCGATCATGGGCGACGCCGCCAAGGGCATCCGCGCCTTCAAGGACGGGCTGAAGGGCGAGGATGAAGTCGTCGCCGAGACGACCAAGCCGCTGCCGCGCGAAAAAGACGAAGCCCGCAGCTAGTCGGCTGCCGTTCCCGGAAATCCGCCCACGCCGGTCCTGATCGGCGTGGGTTTTGATCGTTTAGGCGTGGTCTATGCTTCCTGAAGTCGGCGGGATGGAACTGCTGGTCATCGCCGCGGTCGCATTGATCGTGGTGGGGCCGAAGGATCTGCCCATGCTCCTGCGCAAGCTGGGGCAGTTCGTGGCGCGCCTGCGCGGCATGGCCGACGACTTCCGCGCCAGCTTCGACGAGATGGCCCGCCAGTCCGAACTCGACGACCTGCGCAAGGAGGTCGAGGCCATGCGCAAGGGCCAGGCCGCCGACCAGGCGGCCGCCGAGGCCGCCAATGTCGAGATCAATCAGGTGTTCAACGAGATCGGCGACAGCCTGCAGGGCGCCGGGATCCAGTTCCACCCGCCGATGAGCCACCAGTACGCCGACCCTGAAGCCATCGAGCCGCCGGCCCCCGCCCCGGTCCCCGCGGCCAAGCCCAAGGCGCCGCGCGCTCCGAAGGCCACGGCCGCCAAGACCGCGGTCAGCGCCGTCGCCAAGCCGAAACCCAAGCCCAAGGCGAAGGCCGCCGTGAAGGTGGCGACCGCCAAGCCGCCGCCCAAGAAGGCGCCCGCCGCCCGGCCAGCCAAGGGGACGGTCTCTTGAGCGACGTCGACGACGAGATCGAGGCCTCCCGCGCGCCGCTGCTGGAGCATCTGGTCGAGCTTCGCTCCCGGCTGATCATCTGCGTCGCGGCCCTGGCCATCGGCTTTGGGATCTGCTTCGGCTTCGCCACCCAGATCTATATCGCCCTGCTGCACCCCTTCGAGGTCGCCGCCCAGCTGATGGCGGCCCAGAAGGCCAGCGGCGGGCACACAGGGCCCTTCGACCTGCTGCTGGCCCTGACCGGCTTCAAGGAAGTGCCCAGCGTCGCCGGCGCGGGGCTGAAGTTCGTCTTCACCGCCCCGCTGGAATTCTTCTTCACCAAGCTGAAGCTGGCGGGCTTCGGCGCCGTGATCCTGACCTTCCCGGTCCTGGCCTGGCAGATCTACGGCTTCGTGGCGCCGGGACTCTACAAGAAGGAGCGGCACGCTTTCCTGCCCT
>JAZKFM010000094.1:0-1657 GCA_040386415.1 Pseudomonadota bacterium | reverse complement strand
CTCTGGTTCTCCCTGTCCCAGCAGATCACCGGCGTGGGCGCCATCTCGGTGGAGCTGCTGCCCAAGGTCTCCGACTACCTGACCCTGGTGACCACCCTGCTGCTGGCCTTCGGGCTGTGCTTCCAGCTTCCCGTGGTCCTGACCCTGCTGGGCACGGCCGGCATCGTGAACGCGGCCATGCTGCGCACCGGGCGACGCTACGCCATCGTCGGCATCTTCGTGGTCGCGGCTATCGTCACCCCGCCCGACCCCATCAGCCAGACCATGCTGGCCGCCCCCATCATCCTGCTCTACGAAATCTCGATCTGGTGCGTGGCGGCCATCGACCGCCGCCGCAAGCGCGAGGACGAGAGCACGGGGCTCGTGCCGGTCTAGGGCTTGGCCCCGGGGACGGCGCGCTCTAGAGAAAGCCGCTTACCTCACGGCGGACCCCATGCACGACATTCGAGCCATTCGCGAAACCCCGGAGCTTTACGAGAAAGCCTGGGCTGCGAAGGGACGTTCCGGGGCCGCGGCCCAGGCGATCGAGCTCGACGGCAAGGTGCGGGCGGCCAAGACCGCCGCCGAGACCGCCCAGGCCAAGCGCAACGAACTCTCCAAGCTGATCGGCCAGGCCAAGGCCCAGAAGAACGAGGCCGAGGCCCAGCGCCTGCTGGCCGAGGTGGAGAGCCTGAAGGGCGCCGGCGCGGCCCAGGCCGAGGCCGAGAAGGCCGCCAGCGCCGAACTCTTCGACCTGCTGGCCGCCCTGCCCAACCTGCCCATGGCCGACGTGCCGGTCGGCGAGGACGAGGACGACAATGTCGAGCTGCGCCGCTGGGGCGAGCCGAACCACATCGCCAACCCCAAGGACCACGTGGACCTGGGCGGGGCGCTCGGCCTGATGGACTTCGAGGCCGCCTCGCGCATGAGCGGCGCGCGGTTCGTCGTGCTGAAGGGCCAGCTGGCGCGGCTGGAACGGGCGCTCGGCCAGTTCATGCTGGACGTCCAGACCCAGGAGCACGGCTACACCGAGGTCTCGCCGCCGCTGCTGGTGCGCGACGAGGCGGTGTTCGGCACCAACCAACTGCCCAAGTTCGCCGAGGACCTGTTCCACACCACCGATGGCCGTTGGCTGATCCCCACCGCCGAGGTGTCGCTGACCAACCTGGTGCGCGAGCAGATCACCCCGGAAGAAGAGCTGCCGCTGCGACTCACGGCGCTGACGCCCTGCTTCCGCTCGGAGGCGGGCGCCTCGGGCCGCGACACCCGCGGCATGATCCGCCAACACCAGTTCTACAAGGTCGAGATGGTGTCGATCACCACGCCTGATCAGTCCGCCGACGAGCACGAACGCATGGTCGGCTGCGCCGAGGCGATCCTGAAGGCCCTGCAACTGCCCTTCCGCTCGATGCTGCTCTGCACCGGCGACATGGGCTTCGGCGCCCGCAAGAGCGTCGACCTGGAGGTCTGGATCCCCTCGGAGGGCCGCTATCGCGAGATCAGTTCGATCTCCAACTGCGGCGACTTCCAGGCCCGCCGCATGGACGCCCGCACGAAGGCCGCCGGCGAGAAGGGGACGCGCTTCGTCCACACCCTCAATGGCTCGGGCCTGGCCGTGGGCCGCACCCTGGTGGCGGTGATGGAGAACTATCAGGACGAGAACGGCCGCATCGCCATT
>JAZKFM010000093.1:0-2965 GCA_040386415.1 Pseudomonadota bacterium | reverse complement strand
CAGCAACTGGTGAAGTCGGCCCGTCCCGAACTCGCCGGCGCCAAGATCGTCGTCTCCGGCGGTCGGGCCATGGGTTCGGCCGAGGAGTTCCAGCGGGTCATCGACCCCCTGGCCGACAAGCTCGGGGCCGCCATCGGCGCCTCGCGCGCCGCGGTCGATGCGGGCTACGCCCCCAACGACTATCAGGTCGGTCAGACCGGCAAGGTCGTGGCCCCGGAACTGTATGTCGCCATCGGCATCTCCGGCGCCATCCAGCACCTCGCCGGGATGAAGGACTCCAAGATCATCGTGGCGATCAACAAGGACGCCGACGCGCCGATCTTCCAGGTCGCCGACTTCGGCCTGGTCTCCGACTACAAGACCGCCGTGCCGGAACTGATGGACGCCCTGGCCGCCGCTGGGAAGTAATTCCGACCGACAAGGCCGATACGACCGGGGGCGGTTCCGCGAGGAACCGCCCCTTTTCGTTGCGCTTTGGCGGGCCTGATCGCGGCGTCCGCGCCACAGTCCCCGGGCCTCCTCGCGCTGCGCCGCAGCAAAAGCCTTGGCGGCGCCGCACATCGCCATGTTAGAAACTCGTCACAAGCCGTGGCGGACAGGGATACCGCCCGGCATGATCGAGGCTTAGTCGACATGGTGGATATCAAATCGGTCGGCGTCATTGGCGCAGGTCAGATGGGTTCGGGCATCGCCCACGTGGTCGCCCTGGGCGGCTATGACGTGCTGCTGCACGACGTGAGCGCCGAGCGGATCGAGACGGGCCTGGCCCAGATCCGCAAGAACATGACCCGCCAGGTCGTGCGCGGCATCATCACCCAGGAGGCCATGGACGTGGGCATCGCCCGCATCAAGGCCGCGCCCGAACTCCAGACGATCGGCGGCACGGACCTCGCCATCGAGGCGGCCACCGAGAACGAGGAGGTCAAGAAGTCGATCTTCAAGGCGCTCACCCCGCACCTCGGGCCCAACACCCTGCTGGCCTCCAACACCTCGTCCATCTCCATCACCCGCCTGGGCGCGGCCTCGGACCGGCCCGGCCGGTTCATCGGCCTGCACTTCATGAACCCGGTGCCGCTGATGAACCTCGTGGAGATCATCCGCGGCATCGCCACCGACGCGCCGACCTACGAGACCGCCGTCAACTTCGCCAAGTCCCTGGGCAAGACCACCGCCAACGCCGAGGACTTCCCGGCTTTCATCGTCAACCGCGTGCTGGTGCCGATGATCAACGAGGCGATCTACACCCTGTATGAAGGCGTCGGCACCGTGGAGGCCATCGACACCGCCATGAAGCTGGGCGCAAACCATCCCATGGGCCCGCTGGAACTGGGCGACTTCATCGGCCTGGATACGGTGCTGTCGATCATGAACGTCCTCTACGAGGGCCTGGCCGACTCCAAGTATCGGCCCTGTCCGCTGCTGGTGAAGTATGTCGAGGCCGGCTGGCTGGGCCGCAAGACCGACCGCGGCTTCTACGACTACCGCGGCGACGTCCCGGTCCCCACCCGCTAAGGCCAGATCCTCCGCTAGGCGCGCATTCCACCGTTTACGGCGACGCTTCGAACGCACACAACAGGGCCTGAAACCAGTCAGTCAGGAGGCCCCCGATGTCCGACATCGCGACCGCGGACTACATCATCGTCGGGGCGGGCTCGGCCGGATGCGTGCTGGCCAACCGACTTAGCGTAGACACGGCCAACAGCGTCCTGCTGCTGGAGGCTGGCGGCGACGACCGGCCCACCAAGGAACCGGGGCAGTTCCTCTCCAACGTCATGATCCACGTCCCGGTGGGCTACGCCCAGACGCTGAAGGATCTCAAGGTCAACTGGCTCTATCCCACCGAGCCCGATCCGGGCACGGGCGGGCGCGTTCATACCTGGCCGCGCGGCAAGGTCCTGGGCGGCTCGTCCTCGATCAATGGCCTGCTCTATATCCGCGGCCAGCAGGCCGACTATGACGGCTGGCGCCAGCTGGGGTGCGAAGGCTGGGGCTGGGACGACGTCGCCCCCTATTTCAGGCGCTCCCAGCACCAGGAGCGCGGGGCCAACGCCCACCACGCCGTCGGGGGCCCGCTCAACATCTCCGACGTCACCACCAAGCACCCGGTGTCCGACGCCGTGGTGGAGGCCTGTGTCGAGGCCGGCATCCCGCGCAATGCGGACGTCAACGGCGAGAACCAGGAGGGGGTCAGCTACTACCAGCTGACCGTCAAGAACGGGCAGCGGCACTCGGCGGCGGTGGCCTATCTGCACCCGGCCATGGGCCGGGCCAACCTCAAGGTCGAGACCCGGGCTCTCACCACCCGGGTGATCTTCGAAGGCAGGCGCGCCGTCGGGGTCGAGTACCTCCAGAACGGCGTCCGCAAGATCGCCAAGGCCCGTCGCGAGGTCATCCTGGCCGGCGGCGCGATCAACTCGCCGCAACTGCTGCAACTGTCCGGCGTCGGCCCCGGCGAACTTCTGCGCGACCACGGGATCGAGGTGGTCGCCGACCTGCCCGGCGTCGGCGAGAACCTGCAGGATCACTATGTGATGGCGGTCACCTACCGCCTGAAGGCGGGAACCGTGTCGGTCAACGAACTGACCAAGGGGCCGCGCTTCCTGGGCGAGGTTCTGAAGTACGCCTTCCAGCGCAAGGGCCTGCTGACCCTGTCGGCTGCCCACGTGGCGGCCTTCTGCAAGTCGCGGCCCGACCTGGCGGGGCCGGACATCCAGTTCCACATCCTGCCGGCCTCGCAGAACCTGGAGAAGGCCATGAGCGGCAAGATGGAGCTGGACGGCGCGCCGGGCCTGACCATCGCGCCCTGCCAGGTACGGCCCGAGAGCCGAGGGACCATCCACATCAAGTCCGCCGACCCGACCGTCTATCCCGCCATCGCGCCCAACTACCTCTCAGATCCCCTGGACCAGGAGGTGGCGGTGGCCGGCCTGAAGTGGGGCCGCAAGATCGCCGCCCAGCCGGCGCT
>JAZKFM010000092.1:29409-31995 GCA_040386415.1 Pseudomonadota bacterium | reverse complement strand
GTGTAGCGCTGGGTCGTCGAGAGCGAGGCGTGGCCCAGCAGTTCCTGGATGGAGCGCAGGTCGGCGCCCGCCCCCAACAGATGGGTGGCGAAGGAATGGCGCAGGGCATGCGGCGTGGCGCTGGCGGGCAGGCCCAGGCGTCCCCGCAGCCCCTGCACCGTGGCCTGGACATGGCGCGGGCTGAGCGCTCCGCCCCGCTTGGCGCGGAACAGCGGCTCGCCCGGCGACAGCACGAAGGGAACCGCCGCCAGATAGGCGTCCACCGCCTCGCGCACGGCGGGCAGCACCGGCACGATCCGGGTCTTGGAGCCCTTGCCGACGATCCTCAGGGATTCCCCCAGGGGCGCATCCGAGCGCTTCAGCGACAGACCCTCGGAGATCCGCAGGCCGCAGCCGTAGAGCAGGGTCAGCACCGCCTCGTCGCGGGCGACTTCCCAGTCCTCACGGTCGGGATCCATGGAGGGTTCGGCGATCAGGCCGCGGGCCTGGTCCTCGGTGACCGGGCGCGGCGCCGACGGCTTCACCCGGGGGCCTCGCACCAAAGCGAGGTGGGGGTTGGGGGTGTCGTGGCGGCGGTCGAGATAGCGGTGGAAGGTGCGGATCGCCGACAGGGACTGGGACAGCGAGCGGGGCGACAGGGGGTGGTCGCCGGACCGCAGGTGCGCCAGCCAGGCGCGGATTTCGCCTGCGGTCAGCTCACCGCAGGCCTTGAGCGTCAGGGTCTCGCCCCGATGCCTCTCCTGGAAGGTGATGTAGCGGCCGGCGGCGAAGCCATAGGCCTCCACCGTGCGCGGCGAGGCGCGTCGCTCCTGGGCCAGGTGGACCAGCCACTCCGCCAGGACCGCCCGGGCGGTGGTCACAGGACCGGCCATCGCTCCGCCGTGCGTTCGACCACCCGGGCCAGGAAGGCCACCAGCTCGGCGCCCATGTCCTCGGTGAAGCCGTGCTCATCGGCCGAGCCGAAGGCCAGCAGGCCGGTGCGGGCCGGCTCCCAGATCGCCATGCGCACCATGGCCATGGACTTGATCTGCGGCGCCCGTTCGCCGAACAGGCCCAGCGCCGTGGGCTGGAAGCCCATCAGGGCCACGCGCTGGTGGCCGATCACCAGGTCGATCTGACCCTCCGCCATCACCCGCCAGCCGGCGGGCGTGCGGTCGGGCCCCTCCAGGGCGACGACGCCGGCCGCCAGGCCGAAGCGAAGCTGGGCCAGCTCATCGACCCGGCGCGCCAGGTCGGCATGGTTGCGGGCGTCCAGCAGGTCGACGACCGCGCCATGGGTCTGGGCCTGGGCGGCGAAATTGGCGCGCGCCGTGGCCTCCAGGTGCTTGCGGGCCTTGGATTCCTTCTTGTGCGCTTCGTGCACGCGGGCGAGTGCGGCCGGGCCGAAGTCCACGACGTTCGCGGCGTCGGGGCGCAGGCCCAGCTCCGCCATCAGGGCGGTGTCGGACAGCAGGAAGTCGCGATTGTCGGCAAGAAAGCGGCGCACCTCATCGGGGCCCAGCGTCTGATCCTTCAGCCCGACCCCGAGATCCATGCATCCGCCCCTGTGGTTCTACAGAATGGACTGACCCGTTTTGGCCCAGTCGCTCATGAACTGTTCAAGACCCTTCTCGGTTAACGGGTGCTTGAAGAGGTCCAAGAAAACCCCAGGCGGTATCGTCGCACAGTCGGCGCCGGACAGGGCCGCGGCGGTCACATGGGGAGGATTGCGGATCGAGGCGGCCAGGATCTCGGTGTCGAAATCATAGTTGTCGTAGATCGCCCGGATCTCGCGGATCAGGTCCATCCCATCCATGCCGTAGTCGTCCAGCCGGCCGATGAAGGGCGAGATGTAGGTGGCGCCGGCCTTGGCGGCCAGCATGGCCTGGGCGGCGGTGAAGCAGAGGGTGACGTTGGTGGCGATGCCCTGCACGGCGAACTCGGCCGTGGCGATCAGGCCCTCGCGGGTCAGGGGCAGCTTGACCACGACATTGGTGGCGATGGCGGCGAGCTTGGCGCCCTCCTTCAGCATGCCCTCGACATCGGTGGCGGCGACCTCGGCGCTCACGGGCCCCTCGACGAGATCGCAAATCTCGGCGATGACCTCCAGCATGGGCCGGCCGGACTTGGCGATCAGGGTGGGATTGGTGGTGACGCCGTCCACCAGGCCCGTGGCGGCCAGGTCCTTCAGGACCGCGGTGTCCGTGGTGTCGAGAAAGAGCTGCATGACGGGCCTCTGCGCGGGAATGATCGGGGGTTCCTTAGCCGTTGTGCTGCGGCGCGGCCAGCCTATGTGCGGGGCGTGATGATCCACGCGCAGCGCCTTTCGAGTCCTTCTCCCCTTGCGGGAGAAGATGGCCCTGCGGAGCAGGGTCGGATGAGGGGTCGGGAAACCTATCAATTTCCGCTCATCCTCGCGAAAGCGGGGACCCAGGCTTTTTCTGTGGGTCAGCGCTCTAGGATAAAACACCTGGGTCCCCGCTTTCGCGAGGATGAGCGGGTGGGGAGAGTCCAGCGCGACCCCTCATCCGACCGGCCTCCGACCGGCCACCTTCTCCCGCAAGGGGAGAAGGGATCATGACCCGCCGCATCGCCTCCATCCTGCTG
>JAZKFM010000092.1:20618-29399 GCA_040386415.1 Pseudomonadota bacterium | reverse complement strand
CTACGAGGAGCCGGAGGGCATGGATCTGCAGGTGGGCGACCAGGTGGCCGCGCCGCTGGGGCCCCGCCTGCTGCGCGGCGTGGTCACCGCCCTGCGCGACGGGACCGGCGGCAACCGGCCCCTGAAGGTCATCGAGGGCAAGCTCGGCGATCCGCCCCTGCCGCAACGGGCTCTCGACTTCATCCAGTGGGCCGCGCGCTATTCGGTGGATTCGCCGGGCTCGCCCCTGGCCATCACCCTGCGCGGCGCCCGGGCTCAGAAGGCGAAGCCGGAGAAGATCGTCGAGGCCACCGGCGTGCGGCCCGCCCGCGCCACCCCGGCCCGGACCAAGGTGCTGGAGACGGTCGCGGCCCAGCGTCTGTCGCCGCCAGACCTCGCCCGCGCCGCCGGCGTGTCCTCCGGCGTCATCAAGGGCCTGGTGGAGGAGGGCGTGCTGGACGTGCGCCTGGTGGAGGCGCCCGTCGCCTTCGATCCGCCGGATCTGTCGCGGGTCGGCCACCCGCTCAATCCCAGCCAGGACGCCGCCGCCAAGGCCCTGGTCTCCATGCTGGGGGAGGGCGGCTTCAACGTCGCCCTGCTGGACGGGGTCACAGGCTCGGGCAAGACCGAGGTCTATCTGGAGGCCGTGGCCGCAGCGCTCGCCGCCGATCCGCAAGCCCAGGTGCTGATCCTGCTGCCGGAGATCGCGCTCACCCAGGCCGTCATCGCCCGGGTCGCCGCCCGCTTTGGCTCAGCCCCCGCCGAGTGGCACTCCGATATCACCCCGCCGGCGCGCCGCCGGGTCTGGGAGGCGGTGGCCACAAACCAGTGCCGCATCGTCATCGGCGCCCGTTCGGCCCTGTTCCTGCCCTTCGCCAAGCTGGCCCTCATCGTCGTCGATGAGGAACACGACGCCTCCTACAAGCAGGAGGAGGGCTTCATCTACCAGGCCCGCGACCTGGCCGTGGCGCGGGGCAAGATCGAGGAGGCCGCCGTCGTCCTGGCCTCGGCCACACCCTCCCTGGAATCCCTGCGCAACGCCGAAACCGGCCGCTATCGCTGGCTGCGCCTGACCTCCCGCCACGGGGTCGCCGTCCTGCCCGACATCACCCTCATCGACATGCGCGAGACCCCGCCTGACAACGGCCGCTGGCTCTCGGCCCCCCTGGTGAAGGCCATGGGCGAGACCTGGGCGCGGGGCGAGCAGACCCTGCTGTTCCTCAACCGCCGGGGCTACGCGCCCCTGGTGCTGTGCAAGGCCTGCGGCGAGCGGATGACCTCGCCCGACACCGACTCCTGGCTGGTGGAGCACCGCTATTCCGGCCGCCTGGTCTGCCACCTGACCGGCTTCTCCATGCCCAAGCCCCTGGCCTGCCCCCACTGCGGCGCCAAGGACAGCCTGACCTCCATCGGCCCCGGGGTGGAGCGGGTGGAGGAGGAGGCCCGCAACCTGTTCCCCGACGCCCGGGTGGCCATCTTCTCCTCCGACACCGTCTGGGACGCCCGCGAAGCCAAGCGGCTGATCCAGGCCATGGAAGAAGGCCAGATCGATATTCTCGTCGCCACCCAGGCCGCCGCCAAGGGCCACAACTTCCCGGGCCTGACCCTGGTGGGGGTGGTGGACGCCGACCTTGGCCTGCGGGGCGGGGACCTGCGCGCCGCCGAGCGCACCTACCAGCTGCTGGCCCAGGCCACCGGCCGCGCCGGACGCAAGGACCGCCCCGGGCGCGCCATGCTGCAGACCTATGCGCCGGAGCATCCTGTCATGCAGGCGCTGAAGGCCCAGGACCGCGACGCCTTCACCACCGCCGAGCTGGAGGAGCGCGAGATCGCGGGCCTCCCGCCCTATGGCCGGCTGGCGGCCCTGATCGTCTCCGGCCCCGACGCGGCCCAGCTCGAGGCTTTCGTGGAAAAGATGGCCCAGACCGCCCCCAACGCCGAGGGCGTCGCCGTCTACGGCCCCGCCGACGCGCCGCTCGGCCTGATCCGCGGCCGCCGCCGCAAGCGCTTCCTCATCCGCGCCGACCGCACCGTCGACCTCTCCGCCTACCTCGCCGCCTGGCGCGCGCGGTTCCGACCCCCCGGCATGATCCGCGTGGCCATCGACGTGGACCCGTACAGCTTCCTGTGAGGTCTAAAACCCGCTCATCCCGGCCTTCGCCGGGACGAGCGGAGAGGGTGCGGCCCTCAAGCCTCCCCCGCCTTCGCCGCGACATCCCCGCCAGGCTCGGCCGCCTTGGCCGCCGCCATGGGCCGCTCGCGCAGGGTCGCCACCGGGATGAACAGCATCAGGATGAAGCCCGCGATCAGCGAGCAGAGGGCGAAGATCATCCCGTGCACGATGGCCACTGAGAAGCTGGTGCGGATGGTCCGCTCCATCGCCACCTGCTTGGGGTCGGCGGCGCGGGCGGCGGCCTGCTCGGGGTGCAGGTTGCGCTCCATGGCCATGGCCTGCAGGTCCGACAGGTCCAGGGTGCGCACCACGGCGCCCGGCTCGGCCGGCGTGCGCTTGGCCAGTTCGCTGGCCAGCCCCGAGGTCAGCAGGGCGCCGAACAGGGCCACCCCCATGGTCGACCCGATCTGGCGCACGAACTGGCCCGAACTGGTGGCCACCCCGATCTGGTGGAAGGGCACGGCGTTCTGCACGGCCAGGCCAAACAGGCTCTGGCCAGGCCCAAGCCCGATGCCGACGATCAGCAGCCGCCAGGCCAGGTCCAGGGTCGTGGTGTCGGGCCCGATGAAGCACATCAGGAAGACGCCGAAGATCAGCACCACCCCGCCGCCGATCATGAAGGGCTTGTACTGGCCGGTCTTGGTGACCAGCTGGCCGTTGATGGTGGAGCTGGCGATCATGCCCCCCATCAGGGCCAGCATGGTCAGGCCGCTGGTGGTGGCCGGGATGCCCTGGCCCACCTGCATGTAGAGCGGCAGGAAGCTGGTGACCCCCATGAAGGCCATGGAATAGATGAAGGCCGCGCCGTTGGCGGTGGTGAAGGTGGTGTTCTTGAACAGCTCCAGCGGGATGATCGGGTCGCGCACCCGCTTCTCCACGAAGACAAAGCCGGTCAGGACCGCCAGGGCGAAGGCCAGCAGGCCCAGGATCAGCGGCGAGGCCCAGGCGTACTCCCGCCCGCCCCAGGTGATGGCCAGCAGCAGGGGCACGAAGCCCGCGATGATCAGGCCCGCCCCGGCCCAGTCGATGCGCCCCACCCCGCGGATCGGCAGGGTCGGCATCTTGATGAGGATCATCGCCACAGCGGCCAGCGCGAAGGGGATGTTGCAGTAGAAGACCCAGCGCCAGCCGGCGATGACGTGGCCAAACAGGGTCACCGTGCCGTGGTCGGTGAAGAAGCCCCCGACCACGGGCCCGAACACGCTGGCGATCCCGAACACCGACCCGAACAGGCCGGAGAACTTCGCCCGCTCGCGGGGCGCGAACAGGTCGGCGATGATGGCGAAGGCGGTGGTGAAGAGCGCGCCGCCGCCGATGCCCTGGATGGCGCGGAAGATGATCAGCTGGGTCATGCCGCCTCCAAGCAGGGGCAGGTCGCCGAACTCTCCGGCCAGGCCCGCCAGCCAGGAGCCGGCCAGGAAGATGCCGATGCCGGCCAGCAGGATTGGCTTGCGGCCGTAGAGGTCCCCCAGCTTGCCCCAGATCGGCACCATGACCGTGGAGGCCAGCAGATAGGCGGTGGTGGCCCAGGCGTAGAGGTGCAGGCCCGAGAGCTCGCCGACGATCCGCGGCATGGCCGTGCCGACGATCGTCTGGCTCATGGCCGACAGCAGGAAGACGATCATGACCGAGATAAGCGTCAGCCGACGCTCATCGTCGCTATAGACGTGAGGTTCGTTCAAGGCCGTTTCCCGGCGGCGAAAGGGCCGCCCCTAATGCTCAATTTTTATTGTCGCAACGTCCGGGGGCGGACGGAAATGCGGCCGCCCCCTTGTCTGGACCTTACGGAACGCTCTGAGAATTTTCCATCGAAGCCTGTGCCTTGCGCTGCTGGGCGCGGCGGGACGCCATGTTCAGCGCTTCCACCAGCCCCGAGAAGGCCATGGCCGCGTAGATGTAGCCCTTCGGCACGTGCACCCCGAAACCATCGGCGATGAGGGTCGCGCCGATCATCAGCAGGAAGCCCAGGGCCAGCATCACGACGGTGGGGTTGTCGTTGATGAACTTGGCCAGGGGCTCCGCGGCTACCAGCATCACCACCACGGCGATCACCACGGCGATCACCATGATCGGCAGGTGGTCGGTCATGCCGACCGCCGTCAGGATGGAGTCGATCGAGAAGACGATGTCCAGCAGCAGGATCTGAACGATCGCGGCGCTGAAGTTCATGGTCACGCCCGCCGCCATGACGCCGTCCTTGTCGAGGATGTTGGGGCTGGGCGTCGGGTCCATGGTGTGGTGGACCTCGGTGGTGGCTTTCCAGACCAGGAACAGGCCCCCGGCGATCAGGATCAGGTCCCGCCAGGAGAAGGCCAGCTCGAACATGGCGTGGCCGTCCTTGCCGACCGGGCCCGTCCAGGGCAGCTCGAACACCGTCGCTGTGAGGCCGACGATGAAGGCGATGGTCGACAGCAGGGCCAGCCGCATGATCAGGGCCAGGCCGATGCCAAGACGGCGAGCCTTGGCCTGCTGATGGGCGGGCAGCTTGTTCGACAGGATGGAGATGAAGACCAGGTTGTCGATGCCGAGAACCACCTCCATGACGACGAGGGTGATCAGGGCGGCCCAGGCGGCCGGATCGGCGGCCAGGGTCATAAGGCTATCCATGGGGGTCCTCGAAAGATGAACGTTCCCGAACTTCTAGCCTATCCGTCGCCCCCGACTACTGCGAATGGTTCTCAAAATCGCATGGGGGATCCGAGTCGGTCTTGGCGGCAGGCCTACGGCGCCGCTTTTCCGGGCGCCCGACGGGCAGGGTGAAGGCGAAATGTCGGCCAATGCCCGAAATGTGACCCGCCATGAGGCCCCGCGCCTCTTCTTGGCGCGGCGCCTCCCAACCGGCGTCGAGGTCTTGGGAGAGGCCGCTTTCGTCTGTTTCGGATTGTTTCACCCGCCAGGGCGGAAAGCAGCGGCCGGAAAAATTACAGTATCTAAGAGTGTAGGCGGTGTGTCGCTCCAGCTTAATAACGGGACGCAAGGCCAAAAATCGGGATTAGTTTCCCTAACTTTAACCTTTGGACTTCAATGTTGCCTTGGCAATCTTGCCCCTGGAGCGTGTGACAGCCCGGTGAAGCTGTGGATTTCCCTGTGGGAGACTCGGCGACCTTCCGCCGCACACGTGGAAAAGCTCTTTGCTTTCGCGCCGTGGGTGAGTATCCCTAATCGCAGTTCGCGTGGGGAGTTCCTCTTAACATGCTGAAACGGACCAGAACCGTCCTGGGTTCCCTGGCCGCCATAGCGGTTTTGACGCTCGCGCCTGTTGGCGCGGTCGCCGATACCTACTGGCAGTGCGTGCCCTTCGCCCGCTTGATTTCCGGCGTCCAGATTTTTGGCGACGCCTGGACCTGGTGGAAGCAGGCCGCCGGCAAGTACGAGACGGGGTTCTCTCCCAAGGCCGGCGCGGTCCTCTGCTTCAAGCCCAACGGCAAGATGCAGCTCGGCCACGTTGCCGTCGTCAGCCAGGTGCTCACCGACCGGGTCATCCAGATCACCCACGCCAACTGGTCGCGCATCGGCGGGACCCGTGGCCAGGTCGAGAAGGACGTCACCGTGATCGACGTCTCGCCGGCCGGCGACTGGTCCCAGGTCAAGGTCTGGTACGATCCCATCCGGGACCTCGGCTCGACCACCTACCCCACCCACGGCTTCATCTATCAGGACACCCACGCCCAGCGCGTGGCCAATTCCGGTCTGAACGCCGCCGGCAACACCGCCGTCGCCATGGCCCAGGGCGCCGCCACCCAGATGGCCCAGGCCGTCCGTCCCGGCGCCGGTCCCTTCTCCATGCTCAGCCAGGCGGCCGACTCCACCGACAAGATCGCCGCCCTGATCATGGCCGCGACCCAAGGCTCGCCCGAAGCCAAATAGGCTGATGCTGAACCTGATCCGCCGCGGCGCTTCGGCCTCCACGTCCGAGACGCCCGGCGAGGACTGGGTCCTGCCCGCCGACGTCATCTGGGTCGACCTGCTCAACCCCACCCGTGAGGAGGAGCTGGCGGTCGAGCGCGTGCTTGGCGTCGACCTTCCCACCCCGGAGGAGATGGTCCAGATCGAGCCCTCGTCGCGGCTCTACCAGGAAGACAAGGCCACCTTCCTCACCGCGACCCTGCTGGCCCGCAGCCAGGACGACCACCCGACCTCGGCGCCCGCGACCTTCGTGCTCGCCCGCGGCGTCCTGGTGACCATCCGCTATGAGGAGTTCAAGGCCTTCACCGTGTTCACGGTGCGCGCCGCCGAGAACCCCGACCTCACCAATGGGGCGGAGGTGATGCTGGAGCTGCTGGACGCCATCGTCGAGCGCCTGGCCTACGTGCTGGAGGCCGGCTCCACGGCGGTGCAGGAAAGCTCCCACGCCATCTTCGACCGGCCCCACGGCGGGGCCTTCGAGCCCCTGCTCACGGGCCTGGCCCGCACCCAGTCGGTGGTGGCCATGGCCCGCACCAGCCTGGTCAGCCTGGGGCGGCTGGCCAGCTTCGCCGGTCTCGCCCCGGAAATCGTCGCCGCCTCGGCCTGCCGCGCCCACCTGACCTCGGTGCAGCACGACATCGGCTCGCTCACCGAGCATGCGGGGTCCCTGTCCACCCAGATCGCCTTCCTGCTGGATGCGGCCCTTGGCCTGATCAACATCGAGCAGAACGGCATCATCAAGTTCTTCTCGGTGGTCTCCGTGGCCCTCATGCCGCCGACCCTGGTGGCCTCGATCTACGGCATGAACTTCCACCACATGCCCGAGCTGTCCTGGAGTTTCGGCTACCCGATGGCGCTGGTCCTGATGGTGATCGCCGGCGTCGGCCCCTTCCTGTGGTTCAAGAAAAAGCGCTGGCTTTGACGCAATCGCGCCGACGCGCATCCCTGTGGCGGATTGACGCAACGGTTCCTTAAACGCGAAGGGGGATGATTGCGGATTCAGGAATTTCCGCGTCCCCATGCCGCCCGCCGTCCTCGTCCTCAGACCGCTCGACATCGATGGCCTGCGCCTGGCGCTGGACAAGCACCGGCGATTCCTCGAGGGCCGCAGCGGCGGCCGCCGCGCCAATCTCGCCTATGTCGACCTCACCAACCGCCAGCTCGACGGGATGGACCTGCGCGACGCCGACCTGACGGGGGCCCGGCTCAACGGGGCCTCCCTGGTGGGGACCAAGCTGGCCGGCGCGGTGCTGTTCGGGGCCGACCTGCGCGACACCGACCTGCGGCGGGCCGACCTCTCCAAGGCCGACCTGCGCGGCGCCTGCCTGCGCGGCGCCAACCTCGCCCACGCCGACCTCTCGGGCTGTGACCTGCGCGAGGGCCGCATCGCCCTGCAGGACAAGGCCGAGGGCTTCCGCATCCTGCAGCATGAGGAGCGGCCGGGGGAACTGAGCTTCGCGGTGCTGTCGGGCGCCAACCTTGCCGGCGCCCACATGCATGGCCTCTCGGCCATGGCCGCGGACTTCACCGACGCCGACCTCTCGGGCGCGACCCTGGGGGGCGCCAAGCTGATCAAGGCGGTGATGGACGGCGCCAATCTCACCGGCGCCGACTTGGCGGGCGCCGATCTCTCGGGCGCCTCGCTTAAGCGGGCCATCATGGTCCGCTGCGACATCGGCTTCGCCAACATCACGAACGCCGACCTCACCGGGGTGCTGAAGGCGCCGGCCGTGGCGGTCTATATCGACGACAAGCCCCTGGACACGGTCCTGGCCGCCCACGAGGCCTTCTGCGATTCCGCCGGCAAGAGCGGCAAGACCGTCCGCCTGCCCGACACCGACTTCCGCTCCGTGCCCGGAGGCTTGAAGGGGCGCAGGCTCAGCGGGCTCTCGGCTCCCAACTCGATCTTCTTCGGCATGGACCTGCAGGGGGTCCAACTCCAGGGCGCGGACCTCTCGGGCTGCGACCTGCGCGGGGCGAACCTCAAGATGGCCGACCTGCGCGGCGCCCGGCTCACCGACGCCCTGCTGACCCGGGCCAACCTGCGCGGCGCCAAGCTGGGCCCGCTCTCCATCGACGACGGCCGCATGGTGCGCACCGACCTGTCGCGCGCCATCCTGCGCGGCGCCGACTTCACCGGCGCGTCGGCCCCCCGCGCCCGCTTCCTGGAGGCCGACCTGGCCGGCGCCAAGCTGGAGGGCTGCAACCTCCGGGGCGCGGAGCTGGAGGCCTAGCCGCTACATCCTGTGCTTCAGGGGCTGCAGATCCTGGAACACCGGGTCGCGCTTCTCGGCCTTGGCGGTGAAGGCCTCGCCCATGTGGGCGCCGGAGAACATGCCGGTCTGCCAGACGGCGATATAGTCCAGGCTGTCCTTGATCGTGTGGTCGCGGGCGTAGTTGATCATCACCTTCGAGCCCGTCACCGCCAGGGGCGCCTTTGAGGCGATCTCGCGGGCCGTCACCAGGGCGTGGTCGACGCAGGCCCCGTGGGTCGGGAACACCTCGTTGACCCAGCCGATCTCCTTGGCCTTCTGGGCGGGCATGCGGCGGCCGGTATAGGCCATCTCGCGGACCCAGCCCTCGGGGATCAGCTTGCAGAGCCGGGGGAAGGTGCCGACATCGGCGGTCATGCCGATATTGATCTCCTGGATGCAGAAGAAGGCGTCGGCCGAGGCGTAGCGGATGTCGCAGGCGCTGGTCATGTCCACCGCCCCGCCGATGCA
>JAZKFM010000092.1:0-20608 GCA_040386415.1 Pseudomonadota bacterium | reverse complement strand
GATGCAGCCGCCCTGGATCGCCACGATCACCGGGATCCGCGCGTCGTCCAGGCAGCCGAAGCAGTCCTGCAGCCACAGAATATGATGCCGCTGCTGCTCGGCGTTGATGTGCCTGTCCTGCACTTGGTTGGTGGAGGTCGAGCCCCCGCCGCCGAACACCGCCAGGTCCATGCCCGCCGAGAAGTGCTTGCCCGTCGAGCTGATGACGATGCAGCGGGCCCGCGCATTATGGTCGATGTCCTTCACGATCACCGGCAGCTCGTTCCAGAATTCCCGGCTCATGGAGTTCATGGCCTCCGGGCGCTTCAACTGGATATGGGCGACCCCGTCCTCGAGGGTGACGTTGAAGCAGGCGAACTGGGCGGTGGTGACGTCGGTCATGGTGTTTCCTCTCGTTGGAAACATCATCGTCCCGTGACGCGGTGGAAGGGAAGGGGGGGGCTTCCTCCCTCCCCTTTATGGGGAGGGGCAGATCGCGAAGCGATCGGGGTGGGGGAGTCTGGCCTGTACGCCCCACCCGTCCGGCGTTCCGCCGTCCACCCTCCCCATGAAGGGGAGGGAGGAGGGCTGCTGTCACCCGTACCGCATCTTCCCCAGGGCCGCGGCCACGTCGGCCAGCAGGTCCCCGCCCTTGCGGCCGGCCTTCCACTTCTCATAGGCCATGACGTTCTCGATGCGGCTGTCGACGAAGGCCATGGCGTCGGCCTTGCCGCTGGCGAGCCGGATCGCCAGGCCCGAGACCAGGATGCCCGAGAGGATCGCGCGCTTGGAATAGTGGTTCTCGTCGGTGGCGGTGTCGCCCGCCCAGCGCCATAGGGCATCGGCGCTCTCCCACAGCAGCTTCACCGCCAGGGGGATGCGGGTCGGAAGGGCGAGATAGCCCGCCCAGCGCCGCACGGCGCCCTCGTCGGCGGCCGCCGCATCGAGCCGCGCCTCGACGCCCGCCCGGATGCGCTCGCGGATCTTCAAGCTCTTGGGATCAACCTCCGCCAGCCGCTGCAGCGCCTGGGCGTCGTGCCGCCGCGACAGCAGGGCCGCCAGATCGGCAGGCCCATGGGGAACCAGCAGCTCGGTCTCGGCCACGCTGAGGCCGCAGGCCTTGCCCGCCGCCCGGACCATCGGCCAGGTCCATCCCTGCGCCGGGGCAAGCTTAAGGGCCTGGTCCAGAATCTGTTGTTCGGTGGCCTCAGCCCAGTCGATTTCGTGCGCCATGCCTTACAATATAGCGCCTAAAGGCTCCTGTCCGCCGTGGACATCGCCCTCCGTCTCTGGTATTTCGCCGCCCTCAACCCGGAGGCTCACCCCTACGGGCGCAAGGCATTTGTCCGTTCGCCGCCGCCTGACCCCAGGATTGGCCGAGCGGGAACGGGTAATAGGAGAGAGACCTCTGGTTCAGATTTTCGTTCGCGACAACAACGTCGATCAGGCCCTCAAGGCGCTGAAGAAGAAGATGCAGCGCGAGGGCTCGTTCCGCGAAATGAAGCGGCACGTGCATTACGAAAAGCCGAGCGAGAAGCGCGCCCGCCAAAAGGCCGAGGCCGTTCGCCGCGCCCGCAAGCTGGCCCGCAAGCGCGCCCAGCGTGAAGGCCTGATCCCGGCCCCGAAGAAGGCTCCCGGCGCTCGCTAGAGCCCTGACCCTCTTCAAGCTTAAGTATTTGAAAGGCCGTGCGGATCCCCGCGCGGCCTTTTGCTTTTGCGGATTTTTCACGCTGACGCTGCGATCTTCTGTCCTGTGGCGCCCTGCTTGCTGGTGAAACCGCATCCGCACACCTATCTTGGGGGTTAGCGGACACTTTCCGGAACGGTCTGAACCAATATGAACCTGCGCAATCTCGCCATCTGGGGCGTCATCGTCGTCGTCCTGATCGGGCTCTACAGCATGATGACCGGGGGCGGCCAGGCGGCCGGCGCCGGCGGTCAGATCACCTACAGCCAGCTGCTGGCCAAGGTGTCCTCGGGCGAGGTGAAGAAGGCCACGATCCGCGGCCCCAGCGTCGAGGTGACCGACTCCGCCGGCAAGACCTTCGCCGCCATGACCCCCAACAACCAGGACGACCTGGTCAAGCGCCTGGAAGGCCAGGGCGCGGACATCGAGGTCAAGCAGATGGGCGGCGGCCTTGTGGGCCTGCTGGTCCAGAGCCTGCCGATCCTGCTGCTGGTGGGCGTCTGGATCTTCTTCATGCGCCAGATGCAGGGCGGGGCCCGCGGGGCCATGGGCTTTGGCAAGTCCAAGGCCAAGATGATGACCGAGAACAAGAACCGCATCACCTTCGATGATGTGGCCGGCGTCGACGAGGCCAAGGAAGAGCTCACCGAGATCGTTGAGTTCCTGAAGGACCCGCAGAAGTACCAGCGCCTGGGCGGCAAGATCCCCAAGGGCGCCCTGATGGTGGGCCCCCCCGGCACCGGCAAGACCCTGCTCGGCCGCGCCGTCGCCGGCGAGGCGGGCGTGCCCTTCTTCTATATCTCCGGCTCCGACTTCGTGGAGATGTTCGTCGGCGTCGGCGCCAGCCGCGTGCGCGACATGTTCGAGCAGGCCAAGAAGAACAGCCCCTGCATCATCTTCATCGACGAGATCGACGCCGTCGGCCGCCACCGTGGCGCGGGCCTGGGCGGCGGCAATGACGAGCGCGAACAGACCCTCAACCAGCTGCTGGTGGAGATGGACGGCTTCGACCCGTCGGAAGCCATCATCGTCATCGCCTCGACCAACCGTCCCGACGTTCTGGATCCGGCCCTGCTGCGTCCGGGCCGCTTCGACCGCCAGGTGGTGGTCTCCAATCCCGACATCGGCGGCCGTGAGCGTATCCTGCGCGTCCACATGAAGAACGTGCCGCTCGCCGCCGACGTCGATGTGAAGACCATCGCCCGCGGCACGCCTGGCTTCTCCGGCGCCGACCTGGCCAACCTGGTCAACGAAGCCGCCCTGATGGCCGCGCGCAAGAACCGCCGCATGGTCCTGCAGCGCGACTTCGAGGACGCCAAGGACAAGGTCATGATGGGCGCCGAGCGCAAATCCATGGCCATGACCGAGGAAGAAAAGCGCCTCACCGCCTATCACGAGGGCGGCCACGCCCTGCTGGCCCTCTCGGTGCCGGCCACCGATCCGGTCCACAAGGCCACCATCATCCCGCGTGGCCGGGCGCTGGGCATGGTCATGCAGCTGCCGGAACGCGATCAGCTGTCGATGTCCTATGAGCAGATGACCTCGCGCCTGGTGATCCTGATGGGCGGCCGCATGGCCGAGGAGATCATCTTCGGCAAGGACAAGATCACCTCCGGCGCCTCGTCGGATATCGACCAGGCCACCCGACTGGCGCGGGCCATGGTCACCAAGTGGGGCTTCTCCGACAAGCTGGGCGTCGTCTCCTACGGTGAGAACCAGGATGAGGTCTTCCTCGGCCACTCGGTGTCGCGCACCCAGAGCGTCTCGGAAAAGACCGCCAACCTCATCGACGAGGAGGTCAAGACCCTGGTCCAAACCGCCTTCGACGAGGCCCGCCGGATCCTGACCGAAAAGCTGGACGACCTGCACACCCTGGCCAAGGCCCTGCTGGAGTACGAGACGCTCAGCGGCGACGAGATCATCAACATCCTCAAGGGCGTCTCCCCCAACCGCGACGACAGCGACTCCAAGCGACCCTCGCTCCCCGTCGCCTCGGTGCCCCTCACGCCGCGCACCGATCCCGAACCGGCCTGACGCCGACCGACCCGACCAAAGCAAAGGGGAGCCGCGAGGCTCCCCTTTGTCGTTTCCGGCCTGGGCCTCAGGCCGGCCTGTAGATCTGGTCGAACACGCCGCCGTCGGCGAAGTGCCTGGCCTGGGCCTTGGTCCAGCCGCCGAACGCCTTGTCGATGGTGACCAGGGGGATGGCCTTGAACTTGCCGGCGTACTTGGCCACCGCCTTGGCGCCGCGGGGGCGGAAGTGGTGCTTGCCGATGATGTCCTGAGCCAGGGGGCTGTAGAGGAAGTTCAGATAGCCCGTCGCCTGGATCCGGGTCTTGTGGCGGTCGACATTCTTGTCCACCAGGGCCACCGGCGGCTCGGCCAGGATCGAGATCGACGGATAGACCACGTCGAAGACCGGCCCGAACTCCTCGATGATCAGCTGCGCCTCGTTCTCCCAGGTCAGCAGCACGTCGCCGATCTTGCGCTGGGCGAAGGTGGTGGTCGAGGCGCGCGCCCCGGCGTCCAGCACCGGGACATTGCGGAACAGCCTGGTCACATAGTCCTGCGCGCCCTTCGCGCCGCCCACCTTCTCGCCATAGGCCCAGCCCGCCAGATAGGCCCAGCGCGCGCCGCCCGAGGTCTTGGGATTGGGGGTGATCACCCCGACCCTCGGCTTGATCAGGTCGCTCCAGTCGCGGATGGCCTTCGGGTTGCCCTTGCGGACCAGGAACACGATGGTCGAGGTGTAGGGGGTCGAGTTGCCGGGCAGGCGCGACTGCCAGTTGGCCGGCAGCAGCTTGGACTTCGCCGCGATCTCGTCGATGTCGCCCGCCAGGGCCAGGGTCAGGACGTCGGCCTGGAGGCCGTCGATCACCGAGCGGGCCTGCTTGCCCGAGCCGCCATGGCTCTGGTTGATGGTCAGGGTCTGGCGGGTCTTGCCCTTCCAATAGGTGACGAAGGCCGCGTTGATCTCGGCGTAGAGCTCCCGGGTCGGATCGTAGCTGACATTCAGCAGGGCGAGCGGCTTGGGCTGGGCGCCCGCGAGGGACGGGGCCAGCAGCGTGGCCGCCCCGGCGGAGGCGCCGGCGATCAGGGTTCGGCGGGTGGGCGATGACATGGGCGGGATCCTTTGAAGTTCAGGCCGTGTGTGTGCGGGGCTGTCGACCCGCGCCGCCCCCGTGGCCGGGCGGCGGGGCGGTGTCTCGGCTAGAAGCTGGCCCGGACGGTGAAGTTGACCGTGCGGTCATCGCCAGGCGTGCCGACGACCAGCCCGGAATTTCCGGACACCACGGTGATGTTCTGGAGGTAGTCCTCGTTGAAGGCGTTCTTCACCGTGATGAAGGCTTCCCAACCCGCGTCGGCCTTGAAGCCGGCGCGCAGGTTGACGATCTGGTAGGCCGAGATCCGCGTGTAAATCGAGTCCGCGGTGTCGGCGAAATAGGCCGAGCGGAAGCTGGCGTCGACGCCGGCATAGGCCTCGCCGGCCAGGCCGCCGAGCGAGGTCGTCTGGCGGTATTCTCCGCCGACGGAGCCGGCCCAGCGCGACAGGCCCGGAAGTTCCTTGCCCGACAGGTCGCAGGCCGCGGTGGAGGTCCCGATCCGCTCCAGCGGGCAGGGGCCGTTCTTGAAGCTGTCGTACTTGCCGTCGGTCAGGGCGAGGTTGAGGTAGCTGGTGAAACCGCCGACCGAACGGGTGCTGAGGTCCAGCTCGGCGCCCTTGATCTTCACCCGCTCGACGTTGGCGAGGTAGCCCCGCAGGGCGCCGGGTCCTGAGTCCACCACATTGGCCTGGAAGTCGTTCACCTCCGTGGAGAAGACCGCGACATTGGCGGTCACCAGCCGGTCGAACAGTTCGCTCTTCAGGCCGATCTCGTAAGTGCTTACCTGTTCCGGCTCGATCACGGCGGCCGCCAGCGACGGCAGGCCCGCGCTGTTGAGCGGCAGGGCGGTCATGTTGATGCCGCCCGACTTGTAGCCCCGGGAATAGGTCCCGTAGGCGTGCAGGTTGCTGTCCAGATCATAGGCCACGGCCAGTTGGCCCGACCAGGAGCCGTCATCGGTGCTGGCCGCGAAGGACTGCGGCCGGGCGATGCCCAGGCGCCGGCTGAGGAGGGTCGCGTCGGTGGTGACGGAACCGCCCGTCGTCGTCTGGGCGTAGCTCCCGTCCTTCTTTTCCTGGGTGTAGCGCAGGCCAGGCGTGATGCGCAGGCGCTCGGAGATGTTCCAGGTCAGCTGGCCGAACGCGGCGTAGCTGGTGGTGTCGATCGTGGAGTCGTTGAAGACCGTATAGCCCTCCAGCAGCGAGGCCGGCGAGTTGGTGGCCGGCAGCAGCCAGTAGGAAGCGTCGGACCCGTATTCGGTGACCCCGTGGGTGGTGACGTTCTGGTCGAAGTAGTAGAGGCCCGCCGTCCAGTCGAGGGTCCGCGCGCCGTTCGAGGTCAGGCGGAATTCCTGGCTGGTCTGCGTCTGGTGCGAAGGGTTGTTGGACCGGCGGGTGACATCCAGCGCCGTGTAGTCGCGGTCGTTGCGCGGCTCCCAATCCCACTCCCGGTGCGCCGACACCGAGGTCAGCGTCGCCCAGCCCAGGTCATAGTCGACGACGACCGACGCCCCGCCCAGCCACTGGTCGGCCTGGATGGCGTCATCGATATCGGCCAGGCGGTCGTAGGGATTGGTGCTCGGCGGGCGACAGTTCCTGCCGGCCGCCAGGGCCGCGTACTGCTGGTTGGCCGGCTTCAGGGTCGTGCCCACGGTGACATAGAGCTGGGTGCAGCACTCCGGCTGCTGGCTCGAATAGTCGCCGGTCAGACGCACTCTCAGGGTCTCGGTCGGGGTGAACAGCAGCTGCCCCCGGACGCCTTTGCTGTCCTGGGCGTTCTGATCCAGCTTCTGGACGGGATTGTAGAGGTTCCCGTCACGCCAGCTGCCGACGAAGGAAAGCCGTCCGGCGAGCAGGTCCTTGATGATCGGCCCGGTGACGGTCGCCTTGGCCTGGAAGAAATTGTAGCTGCCGTAGCTGGCCTCGGCCTTGCCGCCGAATTCGTTGCGCGCATTGATGGTGGTGACGTTCAGGGCCCCGGCGGTGGTGTTCTTGCCAAACAGCGTGCCCTGCGGCCCGCGCAGCACCTCCACCTGCTGGATGTCCATGAAGTCCAGGGTCGCGATGGCGGGCCGCGAATTATAGACCTGGTCCACATAGACCCCGACGCCCTGCTCCAGGCCGTCATTGGCCAGGCCGTAGGACGCCCCCAGGCCGCGGATCGTCAGGGCGGTGTTTCGCGCGTTCGGCGACAGCACCTGCAGGGTCGGCACCAGCTGGGTCAGCTGCACGATGCTGCTGGCGCCGGTCTGGTCGAGCTTCGCCGCCGTGGTGACCGAGACGGCGAGGGGAACGTCCTGCAGATCCTCCTCCCGCCGGCGGGCCGTGACGGTGATCGCGTCGACCTCGGGCGCTGGGTCGGCGTCGGCGGCGTCGCTTGCGGACTCAGCGGCCGAGGGCGCTCCAGCGGCCGGTGCGGCGGCGGTGGCCGCCAGGCTGACTGTGGCGACGCTGCTCAGCAAGGTGGCGAGCAGGGCCCGCTGGAAAATCCCGTTCATCTTCAACCCCATTATCCCCATGGCCGCGGCCTCGACCGGGGCAATATGAGACTATTTCTATAGGATCAATAGGGATGCAATGGGCAGGCTATCAGATATTCTGTTTTCCCGGCCTGGCCGGCGGCGCGGCGGGTGGCGGGCCAAGACCCGTCACCCCATCGCCCCTAGGCCTTTTCCAGCACCTTGACCGTTTCCTGCAGCACGCGGCGTCCCCAGGAACTCAGGTCCTCGCGGGCGAGTTTGGCGCGCGCGGCCTCCAGGGCGGCCTCACCATGACGGCGCCGCAGCATATGGGCCTCGTCCAGGGCTTCTTCCTGGGCGCGCCGCCAGCGCCGGTACACACGGACGGGATTGAGGATCATTTCAGCCTCACTTGCTCGCCTGCTTGTTAGCACGTGCAACATGACGGAATGAGGGCTCCCCCCAAGATGGGGGCTGGATTTGCGCCTCCCGGCCCTCCGGCGCCCGCGAAACGAGCGCGCCCTTCGCCTCCCTGCCCAGGTCTGATAGCTGCACGGACCATGACCTCGCCGCCATCCGGACCTTCCGCTCCGCCGCCCCGGGCCGCCACGGCGCCGTCTCGCCCCGTCCGGGTGATGGGGATCGTCAATGCGACCCCCGACAGCTTCTCCGACGGCGGGCTGTTCCTCGATCCGGGCGCCGGCCTCGACCACGCCCTGGCGCTGGTGGCGGCCGGCGCCGACATCCTCGACATCGGCGGCGAGTCCTCCCGCCCTGGCGCCGAGCCGGTCAGCGCGGCCGAGGAGATCGCCCGCGTCGTCCCGCTGATCACGGCCGTCCGCGCCCGCACCAGCGTCCCCATCTCCATCGACACGGTGAAGCCCGCCGTGGCCCGCGCCGCCGCCCTGGCCGGCGCCTCGATCTGGAACGACATCGCCGCCCTGTCGGCCCCCGGCGCGCCGGAGACCGCCGCCGAACTCGGCTGCGAGGTGATCCTCATGCACATGCAGGGCGAACCCCGCACCATGCAGGCCGCCCCCCGCTACGACGACGTGGTGGCCGAGGTCTGCGAATTCCTGCTGGCCCGGGCGCAGGTCGCCATGGCCGCCGGCGTGTCACGCGACCGCCTCTGGCTCGATCCCGGCATCGGTTTCGGCAAGACGCTGGAGCACAACCTCGCCCTGCTGGCGGCCCTCCACCAGGTCACCGCCCTGGGCTTCCCCGTCCTCCTGGGCGCCAGCCGCAAGAGCTTCCTCGCCCGCCTCGACCCCGCCGCCAAGGACCCCGCCCACCGCCTCGGCGGCTCCCTCGCCGCGGCGCTCCAGGGCGCGTCAGCCGGCGTGGCGGCGGTCCGGGTCCATGACGTGGCGGAGACGGTGCAGGCGCTTCGGGTGTGGGAAGCCATCCGCTGACGTCTTCTCCCTCCCCTTCATGGGGAGGGGCAGATCGCGCAGCGATCGGGGTGGGGGAGTGCGGCCAGTATTCCCCACCCGTCCGAAGCTTCGCTTCGTCCACCCTCCCCATGAAGGGGAGGGAGAGGGCTCTCACCCCCGCCCGATGAAGGGCATCTTGGTCGCCATCACGGTCATGAACTGGACGTTGGCCTCCAGGGGCAAGCCGGCCATGAACACCACCGCGTCGGCGACGGCCTTGACGTCCATCATCGGCTCAGGCGCGAGCGTCCCGTCGGCCTGGGGCACGCCCTTTGCCATGGCCGCGGTCATCTCGGTGGCCGCGTTGCCGATGTCGATCTGGGAACACACGATGTCGAAGGGCCGCCCGTCCAGGGAGGTGGACTTGGTCAGGCCGGTGATGGCGTGCTTGGTGGCGGTGTAGGCCGCCGAGCGGGGCCGGGGGCTGTGGGCCGAGATCGAGCCGTTGTTGATGATCCGCCCGCCCCTGGGGTCCTGGGCCTTCATCAGCCGTATGGCGCCTTGCGTGCACAGGAAGGCGCCGGTCAGGTTGACGTCCACCACCCGCTTCCAGTGGGCCAGGGAGAGCTCCTCCATCGGCACGGGCGGCGCCCCGGTCCCGGCGTTGTTGAACAACAGGTCCAGCCGCCCGAAGCGCGTCTTCACCGCCTCGAACAGGGCCAGGACCGAGGCCTCGTCGCTCACATCGGTGGCCACCACTGTGCACTTGTCGGCCTTCGCGCGCCGGGCCGTCTCCTCCAGCTCACCAAGTCGGCGGCCGGCCAGGAAAACGTGAAACCCAGCCTCCACAAGGGCCAGCGCGCTGGCCCGGCCGATGCCGGACCCGGCTCCGGTGACGATGGCGGTCTTGATGTCGGTGCTCATGGGGATGAGCCTAGCTGAAAACCCCCGAGTCTTCCCTCCACGGCGACCACCAAATCCGCTATTGCCCTGGAATGGCTGACTCCCGCGGACGCGTCCTGATCATCGCCGGCTCCGACTCCGGCGGCGGGGCCGGGATTCAGGCCGACATCAAGACCGTCACCGCGCTCGGCGGCTACGCCGCCACCGCCATCACCGCCATCACCGTCCAGAACACCCTCGGCGTCCACGGCGTGCACGCAATCCCCCCCGCCGTGGTGGAGGCCCAGGCCCGCGCCGTCCTCGACGACATCGGCGCCGACGCCGTCAAGACCGGCATGCTGGGGGACCTGGAGATGGTCGAGCGCGTCGCCGCAATCCTCGACACGGTAAGGGTTCCCGTCGTCATCGACCCGGTCATGGTGGCCAAGGGCGGCTCCAACCTGCTCGCCCCGGGCGCCGTGGACGCGGTCCGCGCCCTGATGATCCCCAGGGCCACGGTGCTGACCCCCAACGCGCCCGAAGCCGAGGCCCTCAGCGGCCTGCCGGTCCACACCACCGACAACCTGCGCCGGGCCGGCGAGCGCCTGCTGGACCTGGGCGCCAAGGCGGTGCTGATGAAGGGCGGCCACGTCGCGGGCGACACCGTCGTCGACGTCCTCATGACCCCTGACGGCGAGACCAGCTTCGAGGGCGAGCGCCTCGACACCCGCCACACCCACGGCACCGGCTGCACCCTGGCCTCGGCCGTGGCGGCCGGCCTGGCCCAGGGGATGCCCCTCACCGAGGCCGTCGCCCGAGCCTGGGCCTATGTCCACGAGGCCATGCGCCAGGCGCCCGGCTTCGGCGCCGGCCACGGCCCCCTCGACCACGCCTGGCCCTTGCGGGGCAAGGCGTGAAGCATCGCGATGAGCTGGAGGCCATCCTCCGCGCCGCCCCCAGCCTGATGGCCGTCATGGAGACCGCCGCGACCCTGGAGCTCCCCGACTGGCTGGTCTTCTCCGGGGCCATCTACCAGCGGGTCCTGAACCACCTGACCGGCCGCGACCCCGACCACGGGATCAAGGACTACGACCTGGCCTACTTCGACCCCGACACCTCCTGGGACGCCGAGGACGCCGTGATCGCCCGGGTGGCCGCGGCCTTCCAGCCGCCGGTCCGCGAGATGGTGGAGGTCCGCAACCAGGCCCGGGTCCATCTGTGGTTCGAAGCCAAGTTCGGCGAGCCCTACGGCCCCCTGTCCTCCAGCGCTCAGGCCCTGACCCGGTTCGCCAGCCCGCTGAACGCGGTGGCGGCAAGGCTGGAGCCGGACGGCGCCATGACCATCGTCGCCCCCTTCGGCCTGGAGGACCTGTTCTCGATGACCTATCGCGAGAACCCCAACCGCCGGGTCTCAGGCTTCGCGCGCACCGCCGAGGCCGCCCGCCGCCGCTGGCCGGAACTGACGATCATTCCTCAGGCGTAGGTCTTGCGGATCTCCATCCAGCGGTCGACGCCGGTCAGCGGGCCAAAGCCGTACTGAGCGTAGAGGCCGTGGGCGTCGCGGGTGGCCAGATGCATCCGCCGTAAGCCCTGCAGGTCGGGATGGTCGCTGATGAAGGCCATGATCGCCTTGCCGAGGCCGGCGCCGCGGTGGGCCTCGTCCACGAACACGTCGCAGACCCAGCCGAAGGTCGCCCGGTCGGTGACCACCCTGGCCATGGCGGCCATAGCCCCGTCGGGGCCATAGACCCCTACGGCCAGGCTGCCCGCGACGGCCTTCTCGAAGGTCGCCCGCGGGATGTCGGTTCCCCAGTAGCTCTCGGCGGAAATCCAGTGATAGGCGCGGTCAAGGTCGAACCGCGCCGCGTCGTCGCTTACCGTGTAACCGTTATGCCCAGTTTCCATGACTGCCCTCCCCTTTAGGGCGGCCAGATAAGAGACAACGCCGCCCGACGCTAGGCCACAGCAGCCGCAGCCGCCTGCGCGGCGTCCAGCACGCGTTCAATGGCCCCGAAAAGCTCTGCGGCCTCCACCGGCTTCATGACGAAGGCGTTCATGCCGACCGCCCGGCAGACGTCGATCTCGCTGCGGGCCGCCGACGCAGTGAGCGCGATCACCGGCGTTGTCCGGTTGGGGCCGGCGGTCGCGCGCAGGGCGCGGGTGCAGTCCAGCCCGCCCATCTTCGGCATGTTGAGGTCCATCAGCACGACGTCGAAACGCTCCCGCGCCAGGATATCCAGGGCTTCCTGCCCGTTCTGGGCCGTGACAATGGCGTCCACCGCGCCCTGCAGGATCAGGCTGAAGGCCCGGCGATTGATCTCGTGGTCGTCGACGATGAGGACACTGAGGCCGGTCTGTTCCTGATGCGCCGCCTTGGTCGGCGCTTCGGTCTGACCAAGCGCCAGATCAAGCGACAGACGGAAGGTCGCGCCCCGGCCCGGCGCGCTTTCCGCCACCAGTTCACCGCCCATCAGGCGGGCCAGTTCACGGCTGATATTGAGCCCGAGGCCGGTGCCGCCGTGGGTGCGTGCGACGCTGTCGCCGAGCTGCCCATAGGCGGTGAAGAGGCCTGCGATCTGCGCCTCTGTCAGGCCAGGTCCGGTGTCGATCACCTCCAGGGTCAGGCCGCAGGTCCCGTCGGCGCGGGGTTCGGCGGCCATCCGCAGGGTGATGGACCCCGCGTCCGTGAACTTCATGGCGTTGGAAAGCAGGTTGTTGAGAGTCTGGCGGATGCGGGTGGGATCACCCTCGACCCAGGCCGGCAGCCCCCGGGCGCCCTCAAGGCGGAAGGCCAGGTCTCCGCGCCGGGCCAGCGGGGCCCAGAACCGCACGGTCTCCAGCACCAGGCGGCGCAGGTTGAAGGGGGTGACCTCAACCCCCATGCGGCCGGCCTCGATCTTGGACATGTCCAGCAGGTCGTCCAGCAGGGTGCGCATCATCCGCGCGGACGAGGAGATCAGCTCGAGGTTCGACGCGCTGGTCCCGGCGCTGCGCGCGTCCCCGGCTTCGGCGGCGCCGGCCAGGATCGCGCTGATGGGCGTGCGCAGCTCGTGGCTGACCATGGCCACGAAGGCTGACTTGGCGGCGTCGGCGGCTTCGGCCAGGGCGCGAGCCTCGCTCTCGGCGGTCAGGGCGCGGGCGGCCGCGCGCCAGATCATATGGGTGAAGATGACGATCAGCGCCGCCGCGGCGGCGATGGAGATGGCTTGATGCGGCTCGGCGCCGACCCAAAGGGCCACAAAGGGCGTCGCCGCCAGATAGAGGGCGAAGGGCGAGGCGCTGGCGAGGAAGGCGATCCGCGACTTCTGGCTGGTCAGGGCGCTGTTGAGCAGGCCGCCGCAGAGCAGGCATATCCAGCAGGAGAGCCCGAAGGCCCCGTCATTGATGGGGCCCGCGAGCGCGAAGACCCCGAACACCAGGCTGTTGGTGATGAGCAGAGCCACGGCGGCCCAGGGCGGCGGGGTCCGGCGGGCCAGGACGAAGTACTCGACGGCCTGGAGACCGCCATAGACGCAGAACCAGCAAAACGCCCAGATCCAGCCGGTGATGGCCCCAAAGCCGAGCGCCAGGCCCACGGCCAGCACGCCGCGCATGCGCGCCTGGGCGCGGCGCGCGGCCATGACCTCCAGCAGGTCGGACGAGTAGGTCGCGGCCGAGGGCGTCATGGGTGTTCCGGCGCAGCTTGCGGCTCTCACAGAACATGGTTTGGAATAATCCGAAGTGAATCCAGTCTGGATGGCGGCGCGGCTTGTCGCCGCGCCGCCGCCAGTTTAGCGACGGTTGCCCTATCCGCCGCCGTAGCGGTTGGAGTCATTGGCCTCGACCTTGATCTTGGCCGAGAGAGTGGCGAAGCGGCGATCAAGATCGGTCCGCTCCCAGTTCGACAAGCCATTGACCCGATAGCGGTTTTCGAGGCGCGCGATGGTCTGGAAATCGGCCCGCAGGCGATAGGCTTCGGCGCGCGAGATCTTGCCGTTGCGGACGCCCTGGTCGATCCGGCGATCCAGGTTGGCCTGGCGCTGGTTGATGTTCTGCCAGCCATTGCCGCCGTTGCGGTCCTGGCGGTCATTGCGCTCGAAACGGACACGGTTGGACAGGGCGTCGAAGCGACGATCGAGGTCGGTCCGTTCCCAGTTCGACAGGCCATCGCGGCGATAGGTGGCTTCCAGGTTCGAGACGGCGCGGAAGTCGCTGCGCAGCACGAAGGCCTCCTGGCGGGTCAGATCGCCGCTGCGGACGCCGGCGTCGATGCGCGCGTCGAGATTGGCCTGGCGCTGGTTGATCGAGGTCCAGTCTTGAGCCGACGCGGCGCCGGCCGACAGGGCCAGGACGGAGGCGGCGGCGAGAATGGTGAGGGTTTTCATTGGATGGTCTCCTTGGGGGCTTGGGGGGAAGGTTCTCGTGAAGCTGGGCGAGCCGCCCCCGACGGCGGGGATCCGGGGGCGCTCCAACCCTGGCGTCACAGGGCGTGACGCTTAGCGGCGATAGCCGCCGGCGTAGTGGCCGCCGCCGTGGTTGCGGTCGTTCATCTGGGCGGTGACCTGGGCGCCGACGCGATCAAGGCGACGATCGAGGTCCTGGCGTTCCCAGTTCTGCAGGCCGTTCACCCGATAACGGGCTTCGAGACGGGCGACTTGGCGGACCTGTGTGCGGAGCTGGGCGGCTTCGCGCTGGGTCAGCTTGTGGCCGCGGACGCCCTGGTTGATGCGGTGTTCGATCTGCGCCTGGTGCGCGTTGATGTTGTTGGCGCCGCGGGGCGCCGCAGCGGCGGGGAGGGCGGCGGCGGTGAGGGCGGAGACCGCGACCAAGGTCAGGAGAATCTTCTTCATGGGGCTGGTCCTTTGATCTGTCCGCCGCCCCGTGTGGCGACGTTGACCCTAGGAGACCACACGGCCCCTGACGCTGATCTGAGCGCTGCGTTATTCTCGGTTCATCAGGTTTCGCGACTGCAACAGCTTGCCGCGCAACGAGAAACGGCCCCACCGTGGAGGTGGGGCCGCTCGTTCGCGTCAGGGTCTAGCGGCGATAGCCGCCGTAGCCGGCTCCGTAGTCACGGTCATTGCGCTCGTAGCGCAGCTGGACCCGAATGGAGTCGAAGCGGCGGTCGAGGTCGGCGCGTTCCCAGCGGGTCACGATGCCGTCGGCGCGGTACCGCCAGGAAAGACGCTCCGTCAGGCGGACTTGCTCGCGGAGGCGAAACGCCTCGCGTCGGCTGATCTGGTGGTTACGCTCGGCGCGGTCGATGCGGAACTTCAACATGTCGGCGCGATCACCGCCGCGACCACCGCCGCGATCATCCCAGTGCTGGCCACCCCGGTCATGCCGGTTATCGCCGCGATCATAGGCGCCGTACGACTGAGCCGCGGCAGGGGCGGCGGCGGCGGCCAGGGCGGAAGCTGCCGCGATCGAAATCAGAATCTTTTTCATCTTCCATCCTCCTTGGATGTCCCGCAGCGCCGGTTGGCGTGCTTGAGGAGGAGATGAACATTTCGAACCTGAAACCGATCTGAGCCTGTCGTTGTCTGGCGTTCAGCTTCGCGGTCGCGGGATCAGGCGGCGGCGATCTGCGCCGCATTGGCGGCGGCCGCATTCTGGGCGGCGTCGTTGAGGGCGCGGCTGATGGCTTCGTAGAGTTTGGCGATCTCGATGGGCTTGGCCACGTGGCCGTCCATCCCGGCCGCCAGGTATTCCTCCACCTGGTGCGACAGGGCGTTGGCGGTGAGGGCCACGATGGGGGTCCGTGGCCGGCCCTGCTCGCGCTCGGCGGTGCGGATCGCCCGGGCGGCGTCGATGCCGTCCATCACCGGCATCTGGATGTCCATCAGGATCAGGTCATAGGCGCCGTCGCGCCAGGCCTCGAAGGCCAGCTTGCCGTCGGCGACGATATCGATGTCGAGGCCCAGCGACCCCATGACCGCGGCCAGGACCTGCTGGTTGGTGGGATTGTCCTCGGCCGCCAGCAGCCGCAGAGCGCCTTCCTCCGGATTGTCCCCGGTGGGCGCCGGCGCCGGCGCCGCCGTGACCGAGACGCCACGCTCCAGCGGCAGTTCGACGGTGAAGGTCGAGCCCTTGCCCTCGCGGCTGTCCACCCAGATCGCGCCGCCCATCATCTGGGTCAGCTCGCGGCAGATGGCGAGGCCAAGGCCGGTGCCGCCGAAGCGGCGGGTGGCGGAGTTGTCGGCCTGGACGAACTTCTCGAACAGGGTCGCCTGCTTCTCGGCGGGGATGCCGAGTCCGGTGTCGCGCACCGTCAGCCGCACCGCGCCGGTGTCGGGGTTGAGGGCGAAGCTTGCGGCCACCTCGCCGGCCTGGGTGAACTTGACGGCGTTGGACAACAGGTTGCCGACGATCTGGCCCAGCCGATCGGCGTCGCCACGCCAGGCGCCCCGGGCGGTTTCCTCGACCTCCAGCTTAAAATCGAGGCCCTTCTTCCCGGCCATGATCGCGAAGCTTTCGCGAGCCGGGGCGATGGCGGACTCCAGGTCAAAGTCGTCGACGAGCAGGGTGAGCTTGCCGGCCTCGATCTTGGACAGGTCCAGCACGTCGTTCAGCACCGCCAGCAGCAGGCCGCCCGACTGGCGGATCACCTCCAGGCGCTCGCGCTGGATGTCGTCCATCTGGCCCATGGACATGACCTCAGCCATGGCCAGGACGCCGTTCAGCGGCGTCCGGATCTCGTGGCTCATATTGGCCAGGAACTGGGATTTCAAAGTATTGGCGGCGTTGGCGGCGTCGCGGGCCTCCACGAGTTCCTGCAGGGTCCTTTGCAGGGCTTGCTCGCGCTCGTCCAGCTTGGTCAGCAGATGGTTGAAGCTGGCGGTCAGGCTGCGGAACAGGGCGTCCTGCGCCTCCACCTGGACGGGAGCAAAGCTGCCGCTGGCCGCCACCTCATGCATGGCGTCCGACAGCTTTTGGACGGGCGCGATCACCCTATGGGCGAGCCCGCGGGCCAGGAAGAGGGCCACGCCGACACCACCGAAGAACAGGGCGCCCGTCAGGGCGACGAACTGGGGCAGCAGGGCGCCGAGCGCGGGCGGCATGACATCCACCACCAGCTCGCCCACACGCAGGCCTTGCACCTTCACCGGCGCGCGAATGATGTCGGTCCCGCCACGCGCACCCTTGGCGCGCTGGTAGGTGGCGACGACCTGACCAGACGAATCCAGCAGGCGCGCGCTGGTCACCGACTGGGCCTGGGAGAGGGCGGAGATCGCGGCTCGCGCGGCCTGGGCGTCCATCTGCGACAGGGCCGGGCCCGCGGCGCCCGCGGTGATCTCCGACAAGGCGACGTGATTGATGTGGCTCTGCTCGCGGGCCACCGCCCACTGCTGCAGCATGAAGGTGAGACAGGCGGCGATCAGCACCACCATCGTCGTGATCAGGGCGATACCCGCCACGCGAGCATGAAACGTCGCGTTGTGCGCCGGGCCCGTCGCGCGAAGTTGTTGGGTCATGAGCGTCCGCAGTCCCGTCCAGCAGTCGAGCTCTAAGCCAATTCTCCTAACGCTTCGCTTCCAACCACTCGCCTGTCTGGAGAATCCGTGTCCTTGCCGACACAGTCTCAACCTGTGCGCGTAGTTGTCGCAGTTAACAAAGTGTGAATCCCATGGACGAAGCTTAACCTCTGGTTTACCTCTACTACCGTTGAGTTAATTCTCTTGGAGAGGGGCTCCCCCATGGAAAAGGCCTTTGTTGCGCAACGCGTCGCGACCAAGTTGTTCACGACGGAAGCCGCGGTTGACGCGGCCATGATCGAAGCTACCGAGCTGATGGCGGACCTCCTGAAGGCCCGTTCCGATGTCGGCACCTCGCTGGTCTTCGCCGACGACGTTCAGGTCAAGATGGTGGAAGCCATCAAGGCCCTGGGCGAGGCTCGCACCGCCATGGTCGGCGTGCACACCGAACTGACCGAAGCCAAGCTGCGCCTCGGCATCCGCACCAGCCTCGGCGGTGTGGAAAACAAGCCGAACTTCATGCGTAAGGCTGACAAGACGGCGATGCGCGAGGTCGGCTAACCCCGACTTGGTTGCAATAGTTTAACTAGTCCTGCGTCCCTAATGCCTGTTAGGGGCGCAGGAAATGCCGACGACACTCACCACTCAAGTCATCTGGGCCGCCGTCTTTGTGGTGTGCCTGTTCGGGCTGCTTAAGGGCGGCCCGGCTGAGCGATTTGGCGCGGGGCTCACCCTGGCCATCGCGATCGCCTTCCAGGTCGTCAACAGCCTCCTGCCGGTAGAGGCGCGTGCCGTGCCCCATCTGGTCCTGGACGGCGTCCTGGCCCTGGGCTTCCTCGTCCTCGCCGTCCGCTACGCCAGCCTGTGGCTGGGGGGCGTCATGCTGCTGCAGGGGGTCCAGTTCAGCCTGCACGCCTATTTCTTCGTGACCAATCTCACCCCGGGCGTGACCTATGCGGTGGTGAATAACCTCGTCACCTGCGGCACCCTGTTGGGAATCCTGCTGGGTACGGTCGCTTACCTGCGTCATGCGCGCGCTGATCGCGCCGCCGAGCAGACGGCCCCGACCGTCTAGGCGGCAAGCTTCTCCCGGGGCTCGAGGGTCGCCAGCGCCACGCCGCCGAGGATCAGGGCGAGCGCCACGAAGGCCGTCCAACTGGGCCGCTCGGCCAGGAAGATCACCCCCACCGCCGTCGCCCACAGGGGCGCGATGTAGATGGCCATGGACAGGAACAGCGGTCCCCGCCGCTGGATCAGATAGACATAGCCGATGGTGGCGAGTGCGGTGGGGAACACGCCCTGGGCCGTGACCGCCAGCACCGCGCTGAGCGGCGGCCAGACCGGGAAGGGCCCGGTGAACAGCGCTGCGACCGTGGCGAAGGCCGCGCCCCAGGCGCACATCATCAGGGCGCCCACGGTGGGTGTCGCCGGCGGCGCGAGCTTGGTCACCACGTTGGAGACCGCATAGAGGGCCGCGCCGGTGAGCGCGCCGATCAGGGCCAGGGCTTCCAGGGTCATGCCTCCGGTCAGGCGTGGCGCCACCAGGACCAGCAGGCCCACAAACCCGAGGGCGACCCCGCCGGCCTTGCGCCCGGTCAGCTGCTCGCCCGAGACGAAGGCGTGGGCCAGCAGGGCGGTGAAGATCGGCGAGGCGCCGTTGCAGATGGCGTTGATCGCCGAGGGCAGGCGCTCGGCGGCGAGCGCGAAAAGCGCGAAGGGGACGGCCATCCCCACCAGACCGTTGAGGGCGTAGAACCGCCAGGCGGGGTCGCGCCAGCCAGGCAGCCCCTGGCGCTGTATCGCCAGCACGAGGCCAAGCGTCGCCACCGCGATCCACAGCCGCAGGGCGGTGTTCCAGAAGGGCGGGATATGGGCCACGGCGATCTTCAACGCCGCGAAGGCCGATCCCCAGGTGAGCACCAGGGCGGCCAGGACCAGCCAGTCTATGGGTTTGGGACGGGTCATGGGCTTTGGGGCGTGGCTCCGGCGGCGGTCGCCGCGGGCCCAGGAATCATGGCTGGCCCGCAAGGCCAAGTCCGTGTGGCGCCTGCGCCGCTCAATCTGTCTTTCGGAAAATTACGCTTGCCCTGTTCGCGAAACGGGAGTTTTTGCGCGGCGGGCCACGCCCCCCCAACGGGGCGCTGCTCATCTGTAAGGATGGGAGACATCGCTATGAATACCCTCGCCAAGCCGGCCATGCGCCCGGCTCGCCCCGAATTCTCATCCGGCCCGTGCGCCAAGCGCCCCGGATGGAATCCCCAAATTCTCCAGAACGCCGTCCTCGGACGCTCGCACCGCTCCAAGCTGGGCAAGGCGCGTCTGAAGGAAGCCATCGACCGCACCCGTGAGGTGCTGCAGGTGCCGGACGACTATCTGATCGGCATCGTCGCCGGCTCCGATACGGGCGCCGTGGAAATGGCCCTGTGGTCGATGCTGGGTCCCAAGACCGTGCAGCTGCTGGCCTTTGAAAGCTTCGGCAAGGACTGGGTCACCGACGTGGTCAAGCAGCTGAAGCTGCCCGCCGAGGTGCTGGACGCCCCCTATGGCGAGCTGCCGGATCTCACCAAGGTCCGCAAGGACGCCGACCTGGTCTTCACCTGGAACGGCACCACCTCGGGTGTTCGGGTTCCCAATGCCGACTTCATCGCCGCCGACCGTGAAGGCATCACCATCTGCGACGCCACCAGCGCCGCCTTCGCCCAGGCCCTCGACTGGGCCAAGCTCGATGTGGTGACCTTCTCCTGGCAGAAGGCGCTCGGGGGCGAAGGCGCCCACGGCGTCCTGATCCTCGGTCCCCGCGCCGTGGCCCGCCTGGAGAGCCATACGCCCGCCTGGCCCATGCCCAAGCTGTTCCGCATGACCAAGGGCGGCAAGGTCAGCCTCGACATCTTCGAGGGCGCCACCATCAACACGCCGTCCATGCTCTGCGTGGAAGACGCCATCGACGCGCTTAAGTGGGGCGCCTCCATCGGCGGCCTGGCCGAGATGCAGCGCCGCGCCGACGCCAACCTGGGCGCCCTGGCCGACTGGGTCGCCAAGACCCCGTGGGTGGAGTTCCTGGCCGCCGATCCGGCGACCCGGTCCAACACCTCGGTGTGCCTCAAGGTGGTCGATCCCACCGTCACGGCGCTCTCCGACGACGCCCAGGCCGACTTCGCCAAGAAGCTGGCCGCCGTCCTGGAGAAGGAAGGCGTGGCCCTGGACATCGGCGGCTATCGCGACGCCCCGGCCGGTCTTCGGATCTGGTGCGGCGCCACGGTGGAGACCTCCGACCTGGAGGCCCTGACGCCCTGGCTCGACTGGGCCTTCGCGTCCACCTCCGCCGACCTCGCCGCCGCCTAAGACCCTTCGCGCTCCCGCCGCCCGGACGCCGCATGCGCCGGCGCCGGGAGCGCACTCCCATACCTCAAGGATACCGCCCCATGCCCCGCGTCCTCATCGCCGACAAGCTGAGCCCCGCCGCCATCGACATCTTCAAGCAACGCGGCGTCGACGCCGACGTGAAGACCGGCCTCAGCAAGGAAGAGCTGCTCAAGATCATCGACCAGTATGACGGCCTGGCCGTCCGCTCGGCCACCAAGGCCGACAAGGACGTCATCGCCGCCGCCACCAACCTGAAGGTCATCGGCCGCGCCGGCATCGGCGTGGACAATGTCGACATCCCCGCCGCG
>JAZKFM010000091.1:0-3038 GCA_040386415.1 Pseudomonadota bacterium | reverse complement strand
AGGCCGGCAAGTGGGAGAAGAACCGCTTCATGGGCGTGGAGCTCTACGCCAAGACGCTGGGCCTGATCGGCGCCGGCAACATCGGCGGCATCGTCGCCGACCGCGCCAACGGCCTGAAGATGAAGGTCGTGGCCTACGACCCCTTCCTCTCGGCCGAACGCGCCGTGGAGCTGGGGGTGGAGAAGGTCGAGCTCGACGAGCTGCTGGCCCGCGCCGACGTCATCACCCTGCACACACCGCTCACCGACAAGACCCGTAACATCCTGTCGGCCGAGGCCCTGGCCAAGGCCAAGAAGGGCGTGCTGATCATCAACTGCGCGCGCGGCGGCCTGGTGGATGAAGCCGCCCTGCGCGCCGGCCTCGACAGCGGCCACATCGGCGGCGCGGGCTTCGACGTCTTCGTGGAGGAGCCGGCCAAGGACAACGTGCTGTTCGGCGCCGAGAACTTCATCGCCACCCCCCACCTGGGCGCCTCGACCATGGAGGCCCAGGAGAACGTGGCCCTGCAGGTCGCCGAGCAGATGAGCGACTACCTGCTCACCGGCGCGGTTTCGAACGCGCTCAACAGCCCCTCGGTCACCGCCGATGAGGCCCCCAAGCTGAAGCCCTTCGTGGCCCTGGCCGAACGCCTCGGCGCCTTCGCCGGCCAGATGGTCGACGTGGAGGTCAAGGCCATCGACATCGCCTATGAGGGCGAGGTCGCCAACCTCAACACCCGTCCCCTGACCGCCGCCGCCCTGGCCGGGGTGATGCGTCCCATGCTGGCGGAGATCAACATGGTCTCGGCGCCGGCCATCGCCCGTGAGCGCGGCATCTCGGTCTCGGAGAGCAAGCAGGACGACAGCCCCATCTATGAGAGCCTGGTGCGGATCACCGTCACCACGGCGATGGGCAAGCGCTCCTTCGCCGGCTCGGTGATGGCGGGCGCCCCGCGCATCATCGAGGTCAAGGGCATGGACCTGGACGCGCCCTTCGGCTCCACCATGCTCTACGTCAACAACCTGGATAAGCCGGGCTTCATCGGCAATCTCGGCGCCGTCCTGGCCGACGCCAATGTCAACATCGCCACCTTCAACCTGGGCCGGGTCTCGGCCGGCGAGGACGCCATCGCCCTGGTGGGCGTCGACCAGGATCCGTCGGAGGCCCTGATCACCAAGATCCGCGCCCTGCCGCACGTGAAGGAAGCCCGCACCCTGCGGTTCTAAGACTTCAGAGGGCGGCGGGCCTCCTGCGGGCCGCCGCCCGTTTTCCATCCTGAATCCGCGACTGGCGGAAACTGACTCCACCGTGGGGTGATTGACTCTTCCTGATCCGAGCCTAGAACAAAATAGGAACAAAGGAACAGGAAGCCATGTCCGGTTTTCGCGATGAGCGGCTCGCCGCTCTCAAGGCGAAGATCGCCACCCTCGAGGCGGGCGGACGGGCGGACTCTGAATCCCTGCCCTTCGGCGATCCGCGCATAGACAGCTGCTTCCTGGACGGCGGTCTCCCGCCGCCTGCCCCGCCGCCTTCGCCGCCCTGACAGCCGCGCCGCTCGCCAGGCGCGGCGAGGCGGTGTGGATCCTGCGCCGCGACGACCTCTTCGCGCCAGGCCTAGTGAGTCTGGGCTTTCCCGCCGAGCGGCTGATCCAGGTCTGCGCCCGCGACGAGGACGAGGCCCTGGCGGTGGCCGAGGACGCGCTCGCCACCCCCGGCGTGGCCGCCGTCTTCGCCGAGGTGGAGACCGTCAGCCTGACCGCTGGGCGCCGCCTGCAGCTAGCCTGCGAAAAGCGCGGCGCCACCGGCTTCGTGATCCGCAGGCGGCCCTATGGCGGCAAGGTCAAGGGCGCGACCGGCTCGGCCGCGGCCAGCCGCTGGCGGGTCACCCCCGCCGCCAGCGAGCCGGGACCGGGGGAATTTGGCCTGGGTCCCCCGCGCTGGGCGGTGACCCTGGAACGCTGCCGTGGCGGCCGCACCGGCGCCTGGCTGTTCGAGGCGGGCGACGCCTACACCCATGAGGCTTCTGATGGCACGCATCCTCTGCGCCTGGTCGCCCCTCTGGGCGATCTCCAACTGGCGCCGGCGCAACCCCTCCGCCGCGCAGGCTAGCCCCTTCGCGCTCATCGAGTCCGCCAAGGGGACCCGGCGCCTGTCGGCCGTGGACCGGGCGGGCCGCAGGCTGGGCCTCTACGTGGGTCAGAAAGCCACCGATGCCGCCGCCATCGCCCCGGAACTGATCACCGCCGAGGCCGAGCCGGAGGCCGACGCCCTGGCCCTGTCGGCCCTGGTGGACTGGTGCGTCCGGTTTTCGCCCGCCGTCGCCGCCGACGAACCTGACGGCCTGTTCCTCGACATCAGCGGCGTCGCCCACCTGTGGGGCGGGGAAGAGGCCCTGCTGGCCGATTTCCGCGCCCGGTTGATGGCCAACGGCCTGGCCTTCCGCGTCGCCATCGCCGACGCCCCCGGCGCGGCCTGGGCGCTCGCCCACTATGGCGAGGACGGCGCCATCGCCCGGCCTGGCCAGCAGATCGGCCTGCTGGCGCCCCTGCCGCCGGCGGCCCTGCGGCTGGAGCCGGAGACCGCCGCCCAGATCGACCGCCTGGGGCTGAAGGCGCTGGCCCAGCTCTTCGACATTCCCCGCGCGCCGCTCGCCCGCCGCTTCGGCATCGAGACCCTGACCCGTATCGACCAGGCCCTGGGGCGCTCCAAGGAGGCCCTGACCTATCGCCGCCCGCCCAATCCCTGGTTCGCGCGCCTGGCCTTCGCCGAACCGATCAGCGCGCCCGAGGACATGGCCCGCGTCACCTACGATGTCGCCGCCAAGCTCGGCGCGCGGATGGAGAAGGAGGGGCAGGGGGCGCGGCGCTTCGAGCTCTGCTTCCACCGCCTGGACGGCCATGTGGCGCCCCTGACCATCGGCCTGTCCCTGGCCGGGCGCGACGCCGCCCGCATCGCCAAGCTGTTCGCGCCGAAGCTGGAGACCGTCGATCCGGGCTTCGGGATCGAGGTGGTGACCCTGGAGGCGGCCGAGGTGGAGCCGGTGGCCGAGATCGTCACAC
>JAZKFM010000090.1:3754-7473 GCA_040386415.1 Pseudomonadota bacterium | reverse complement strand
CCAGGCTTCCGGGGCCGTGAGGCCGAACACGCCCAGATCGCCCAGCTCTTCCAGCAGCGACAAGGGGATCAGTTCGTTGCGCAGATGCCAGCCATGGGCATGGGGGCCGATCCTGTCGTCGGTGAAGGCGTGGAACTGGTCGCGGACCGCCTCCATCGTCTCGTCCAGCCCGCTACGCTCGAGCGACGGCCGGCCGCGCGCCTGTTCGAGCAGTTCGACGATGCGTGACTTGACCGCCTGGGAGGCGCCCGCCCGCAGACGACCCAGCACGTGCGCCATCCGCTCGGCCGGGGCGAATACGTCGGCGGCCCGGAAGATTTCTCCCTGGTTCATCGGAATGCCGCCGACCAGCTGGCTCAGGTACTCATGCGCCAGGAGCTGCGCCGGCAGGGCCTCGGCCTCCCCCAGGTCCGTCCCCAGCGCGCGAGCCCAGGCCGCCACCTGGCGCAGGGTCTCGGCATAGGCCGCACTCCAGGCCAGGCCGTGCGCGCCATGTTGCTCGGTATCGAGCAGGCCCCGGTCCAGGCGACCGCCCGGCGCCACGCGCCCGGCGACGGTCGACTGCAGCGCGCTCACCAGGGCCCCGGCTTCGAGGGCGGCGGCGTCGAGCAGGTCTGGCAGGTCAGGCAGGACGAGGGTCATCGACGTCCTTTATAGTGCGCTTGCCTTGCGTCAGGGCATGCCGTTTTGCTTGCGGCCAAGCTAAGAACAGGAAGCCGCCATGCTCACCGTCCACCACCTCAACGACTCCCGCTCGCAGCGCATCCTGTGGCTGCTGGAGGAACTGGGCGCGCCCTACGAGATCAAGCATTACGCGCGCGACGCGACGACCCGGCTGGCGCCGCCGGAGCTGAAGGCCGTGAACCGACTCGGCAAGTCGCCGGTGATCACCGACGGCGACCTGACGATCATCGAGTCCGGGGCGATCATCGACTACATCCAGCGCACCTATGGCGCCGGCAAGCTCGCTCCGGCCATGGGGACGGCCGACTACGAGGCGTACAATCAGTGGCTGCACTACGCCGAAGGCTCGGCAATGCTGCCGCTGATGCTGGCGCTCTACGTGGGTCGGCTTGGCGATGCGGGCGCGCCGCTCGCTCCCCGCATCGAGAGCGAGACCGCCAACCATCTGGGCTATGTAGAGGCCGCCCTGGCGGGCCGCGACTGGCTGCTGGGCGCCGACCTGACCGCGGCCGATGTGCAGATGAGCTTCGTGGGCGAGATCGCCAAGAGCCGAGGCGCCGAGTATCCCGACGTGGTGGCCTGGGTGGACCGCTTCCAGGCTAGGCCCGCCTATCGCCGCGCCCTTGAGAAGGGCGGACCCTACAACCTGGGTCCCCGGTAGACGCCTCTCCCTCCCGCGAAGCGGGGGAGGGCCCGGGCCCTCACTCGAATGGCGGGAAGTCGTCTTCGCCCAGCACGCCGTCGATGAAGTCGAAGACGGTCGCCTTCAAGGACATGTGCGGGATCACCGAGAAGTGGTCCGTGCCGGGCAGGGTGACTCCTGTCCCCATCGGAAAGGCCCGCGCCAGGGGCTCGGGATCGCCTGCGAGGTCGTCGCGCTGGCCGGCGACCACGAGCACCGGCATGGGGATGCTGGCCAGCATGTCCCGGGTCAGCGGCGGGCTTTCCGCAGCCGAACTGGCGGCGAGCGCCTGGCGGTCTTCCCCCTGCTCGTCCGCGAACTGTCGGAAGCTCTTCAGCAGGGCGTTCTTGATCGCGCCGGGATCGGCCGCCGTCATGGGGGTGGCGACGGTCTCGCCATCATCGCTCACCGGCCTGGCCTCGAACAGCTTCGCGCCAACGCCGCCCAGCAGGAGCTTGGAGATGCGGTCCGGGGCGTCCAGGGCCATCTGCATGGCTGTCCGCGTGCCCATGGAATAGCCGAACACGTCGGCGCGCCCCACGCCCAGATGGTCCAGCAGGGCCAGCGCATCGGCGGCCAGCTTCTCACGCCCGTAGTCGCCTGCGTCGTGCGACTTGACGCTCTCGCCATGCCCGCGCTGGTCGAGCGCTAGGGTGCGGAAACCGCGCCGCTCGAGAGCCGCATACCACCCCGTGCGCCGCCAGCCCTCTTGGCGGTTGGAGGCGAACCCGTGGATGAGCAGGATCGTGCGCTGCAGCGGGCCCGCGGGGGGGATGTCGTCGTAGGCGATTTCAACGCCGTTCAGGATCGCTTTGGCCATGAGGCCGGACCCTAGCTCTACGGCGCCTCGCCGGTCCACTCCCAGTGCCAGGGCTCGAAGGGATAGTTCACAAAGCCGAACCGGGGCGCGTTGGCCAGGAGCCAGCGATAGGTGGGCGTTTGCGTCATGAACAGGCGGTTGGGGTCGGCGCTGGAATCCGGGCCGTATCCCGGGGCCTGTCCGACGTACATGTCCGCCGCCAGGCCTGTCCGGTGGGCCGAGCACCGCGCGCGGACCACACCGTCGCAGTTGCCCTCCGCCGCGCAGCGGGCGGCGTCCGAACTCGGGCTGCGATAGCCGGAGAAGATCGTCAGGTTCCGCGGGTCGGCGGCGATCTCCGGAACCTCGGCCCGGGCCGCCGCCACCATCCGGCGATACGCATTCAGCGCGCCCGGCCGCAACCAGACCTGCTTGCCGCTGTAGCCTTCATCGGGACGGGCGGCGGCTATGACGTCGGACGTCTCCGGACAGGCGCCTGTCGACGTGAAGCGCACGAAGTCGCGGCGCGTCTGCACCGTGCCCTTCATGGAAAGGAAGCCCGCCTCTGTGAACACGCCATCGGCGGGCTGGCCCTGCCTGGCCTGCCAGCGGGCGTAGGCGGCCGCAAAACCCTCGCTGTTGGGCGGGCAAGCGGCCCCCAGCTCCTGCTGGATCAGCGGGACGTAGATCTCCCAGCCGGTCTCGGCCCGGCCGAACGGCGACCAGGCGAGGGTCTTGAGCGAATTGGCGTTGGTCTGCGCGGCCGCGGACCAACCGTTGGCGCGGCAGTCCGTGCTGACGGGCATGGCCGCGCCCTCGGGCACGCCGGGCAGCGGCCGCGCCCCTGCGCCTGCGCCTGCGGCGGCGAGCTGGGGCGCCGTCGTGGAGGCGCAGCCGGTGACCCGCAGCGTGACCAGCAGCAGAGCCGCAACTGCGATCGCGACCGCCAGCAGGAACCCTCGGACGTCTCGGAGCTTCATCATCCCACCCACAGCAAGCGTTGGTGCAACGCGGAGGTCCACCATGAAGTTCGCTACGGTCGCGTTTTGCAGCGCCGCCACCCTGGCCCTGGCCGCGTGCGAGATCCGTCCTCGCGAGGTCGCGGAGGCCGCCCCGGCTCCGGCGGCCGCGGTCCCCGCCGCCGCTGCCGCTGCGCCGGCCCCGCCGCCTGTCGCGCCGCCGGCTGCGCCCTCGGACAACCCGATCGCCCGCGCCGTTGACCAGGTCGCCTTCACCGCGGCCCCGGCCACGCCGCAGGCCGCGCGCGACATGATGCTCCGCGCCCAGGTGCTGCTCGATCGCGCCCATTTCTCGCCGGGTGTCATCGACGGCAAGGACGGCGAGAATGTGAAGAACGCTGTCGCCGCCTTTGAACGGGCGAACGGCCTGACCGAAGACGGGCGGATGGACCAGGAGGTGTGGGCGAAGCTCACCGCCGACACGCGGCCGATCCTGACCGACTATGCGATCACCGAGGCCGACGCCCAAGGACCCTACACGCCCGCCATCCCCGAGAAGTACGAGGACATGGCGCGCCTCGACAGCCTTGGCTAC
>JAZKFM010000090.1:0-3744 GCA_040386415.1 Pseudomonadota bacterium | reverse complement strand
GCCCTGAACCCCGGGGCGAATTTCGCCGTGGCGGGCACGAAGATCCTGGTCACCGTCCCCAGCATGGAGGGCATTCCGGAGGTCGCGACCATCGAGGTCGACAAGGCCCGCAAGCAGGTCCGGGCATTTGACGCGTCCGGCAAGTTGCTCGCGGCATACCCGGCCACCGTGGGGTCCAGTGAGATGCCGACCCCCAGCGGCGAGTTGGCCGTCCGCACCGTGGCCCCCGCCCCGACCTGGACCTACGACCCCACGAAGCTGAACTTCGGGGACAAGTCCGCCGGCAAGCTCACGATCAAGGCCGGGCCGAACAATCCGGTCGGGGCTGTCTGGATCGACCTGACGAAGGAGACCTACGGCATCCACGGCGCGCCGGAACCGAGGCTTGTCGGCAAGACCGCCAGCCACGGCTGCGTCCGCCTGACCAACTGGGACGCACGCCAACTCTCCAAGGCGGTGGTCAAGGGGACGAAGGTGGTGTTCCTGGGCGAGGCGGCGGCGAAGAAAGTCTGATCAATCCCCTTGTGGGGAAGGTGGCGCCGCAGGCGGCGGAGGGGGCTTTTGGTTAGGCTCTCCGTTCGGGACGGCAGCCCCTCTCCCGCTTTGCGGGAGCTCCTTCGAAAGGGGAGCGACTTGCAGGGTCAGCTCCGCCACTTCAGCGTCGTGGCTTCCACCGGGTTGACGAACGGTCGGCCGTCACGGCGGCTGGCCGCCCATTCGCGCTTCAGGGCCTGATACCATTTGGCCTGGCGGTCGGCGTCGTCGATCCAAAGCAGGGCAGGGTCGTACTTCAGGCCCAGGTTCTGGAGCTGCACCATATCCCCGTCCTGGCGCAGGAAGATCTTCGCCAGGACGCCCACCACCGGCTTCAGCAGCGCGAAGGCCGGGTGGTCGGACCAGGCGATCTGGGTGATCCGGGTGCGCGCCGCGTCGATCGGGGTGAGGCAGGTCAGCAGCAACACCTGGCGCTTGCCGACCGTCACGTGCTCCCAGCGCAGGCCAGGCAGGCGGAAGGTGATCTCGGTGAGCGGCTCGCCGCCCAGGATGGCGTAGGCGCGGCTGTTCTTCGAAGGCTCGTGCCGCACCATGGCAAACCCCGCCTCGCGCGGTTCGAACCGCTTGGCTTTGTCGTGCTCGCTGCCCGCGGTGCGCCACCACCACTGGCGATGCACATAGGGGCCGTGGGCGGGATCCATCAGCCCCACGACCGCCTGGTCGATGTGGGCGTCGAAGACCATGCGGTCGACCAGCTTGGGGCCCCCGCCGACCACGCCGGGAAACGTGGGCGCGGCATGGTCCGGCTGGCCTTCGCGATCCCCCGCCATCCAGATGAACACCAGGCCCTGGCTCTCGGCCACCGGATAGCGCCGCACCCGGATGCGCCCGACATCCATGGCCTGGTCAGCGGTGAGGGACGGGATCGCGCGGCAGGCGCCGTCGCGGCCAAAACGCCAGCCGTGATAGGGGCACTCCACCGTCTCGGCCCCGGAGCTGTCCGTGCGGAACTGGCCGGCCGAGAGCGGTGCGGCGCGATGGGGGCAGATGTCGCGTAGCGCGAAGACCTCGCCGGCCTTCGAGCGGCCAAGCATGACCGGCTCGCCCAGCATCTCCACCCGCTGGAGCTTGCCGGGTTTCAGGTCGCCGGAGAGCGCGCCCAGGTACCAGGCGTCGGTCACGAAGCCCTGGCCGAACTTCGCCTCCGCGCGGGTCTTCAAGGGCGCTCCATCGGCCATGCGCCCTTGTAGCGTGCGTTGGCCCCGCTAGCCCAGCCGAAGGAACGCGGCCGCCAGCGGGGAAAGCCCGACCGAGTCGCCGCGCAGGTCGGCCTCGCCCGTCCGCAGCGGCAGCAGGTCGGCGGTGGCGAGCGTGGGATGGGCGAACACCTGCGGCTCCGCGCCGAAGTTGAACAGGCAGAGGATAGCCTCGCCCTCGTGCTGCCGGGTGAAGGCGACCACGGGCGTGCCGGTCTCAATGAACTCGATCCGGCCGACGCCCAGCGCCGGCGTGGCTTTGCGCAGGGCGATGATCTCCCGCGAGAAGGTGAGCGTGGAGTCGGGGTCCGCGCCCTGTTCCTCCACCGACAGGCCGCGATGCTCGGACGCCAGGGGCAGCCAGGGTTCGCCCTCCGTGAAGCCCATGTGTGGGCCCTCGGTCCAGGGCATCGGCGTGCGGCAGCCATCCCGCCCGCCGTCATAGGGCCAGTAGAGGTCGCCCACCGGATCGCGCAGCTGATCGCGGGTCAGGCTCGCCTGCGGCAGGCCCAGTTCCTCGCCCTGGTAGATCAGCGTGGTGCCCTTGAGCGTGATCAGCAGGGCGAACAGCATCTTCGCCAGCTCGGGGGATGCGTCCCCTGCGGGAGAATTCGGGCCGCTGAACCGGCTGACTGTCCGCGGGACGTCGTGGTTGGAGAAGCTGATCGTGGGCCAGTGGTCCGGATAGGCGGCCAGGGTGGCGTAGTGGTCGGTGACGAAGGACGCCTGCAGCTTGCGGGCCAGCAACATCACGAAGGTGTAGCCGGAGTGAAGGCCGTCGAGGTGGGACAGATAGGCGCCGCACCGGGCCTCCTCTTCGGAGAACTCCCCGAAGACGAAACGCTCCGGCCCGTTCTGCCCGTCATGCGCCTCCACCCGGCGCCGGATCACGTCCAGGGTCTCGACGTTGGCCTCGAGGTTGGAGTCGTAGTGGTGATACTGGAGGTTGCCCGCGTGACTCCAGTTCAGCCCCCGCCGCTCGGCCATCGGCACGGGTGGATTGGGGGTGAGCGCCTCGTCGTGCAGGAAGGTCCCCGCCACATCGAGGCGGAAGCCGTCCACACCCTTCTGGAGCCAGTAGTCCAGCACGGACAACGCCGCTTCCCGCGCAAAAGGGTTGCGCCAGTTCAGCTTCGGCTGCTGGCGCAGGAACTTGTGGTGGTAGTGCTGGCGCCGGGCGGGCTGGTAGGCCCAGGCCGGACCGCCGAACACCGACAGCCAGTTGTTGGGCGCGGTCCCGTCTTCCTGCGGGTCGGCCCAGACATACCAATCCGCCTTCGGTCCCTGCTTGCCGCCGGTGAGGCTTTCCACGAACCAGGGATGCACATCGGACGTGTGGCTCAGCACCTCGTCCAGCACCACCTTCAGGCCGCGCGCATGGGCCTCGTCCAGCAGCCGCTGGAAGTCCTCCAGCGTCCCGTAATCCGCCTGGATCCCCTCGAAATCGGCGATGTCGTATCCCCAGTCGCGATTGGGCGACGGGTGGATGGGCGAGAGCCATAGGCCATCGACGCCCAGGCTCTGGATGTAGTCCAGCTTGGCCATGACGCCGGGCAGGTCGCCATGGCCGTCGCCGTTGGAGTCGAAGAAGCTGCGGACATAGACATGGTAGAGGATCGCGCCCTTCCACCAGGGATCGCTCGGGGGCACTTGCCTTCTCCTCACCCGTAGGGGGAGGGGGACCGCGGAACGCGTGGAGGGGGATCGCCCCCATCCGCCGAGCCTAAAGGTGAGCCCCCTCCACCATGCTGCGCATGGTCCCCCTCCCCCGACGGGGAGGAGTGAGCGCTGTCGCTAGACCTCGGAAGCGTCGGTCACGACCTTCGAGACCAGGCCATAGGCGACCGCTTCTTCGGCGCTCATCCAGAAATTACGCTGCGTGTCCTTGACGACGCGCTCGAAGGTCTGGCCGGTCTCGCGTGCGATGACGTGGTTGAGGCGATCCTGCATCTTGATGATCTCCTCGGCCTCGATCTCGATATCCGAGGCCTGG
>JAZKFM010000089.1:0-6387 GCA_040386415.1 Pseudomonadota bacterium | reverse complement strand
TACCGGATTCCGCCGCCAGCTGACAGTCATTGTCTCGGCCGCGATCCTGGGCCTGGAGATGCTTCAGCCGTGACCGACCCGTTCGCCTTCATTTCACCCGACGATCTGCCTGGCTTGGCCCAGGCGGCATGGCGGCATGGCGCGCGCCATTGCGTGGCGTGCGGTGGGTATCATCGGGTCTGGGGCGTGCTGCGCGCCGCGGGTCTGAACGGCGGCCTTGCCTCCGACGAACCCATCCTGGCGCCCCGCATCGCCGCAGCCTTGGCGCCCGGCGCAAGGGTTCTGGTGGCGGGCGCCGCCGACCCCGCCCTGCTCGACCTGGTGGTCCGCACGGCGGCAGGCATGCCGCTGGCCATCACGGTCGCCGATCTTTGCCGCACGCCCCTGGAAGTGATCGGCCAGTTGCCGCCCTACACAGGAGTGGTCGTGGAGACCGAGCAGGTCGATCTCACCCAGCTCGATCATCTCGGACGCTGGGACCTGATCCTCTCCCACCTGATGTTGGCCCACGTCCCGCCTGAGAGCCGGATCGAGGTGCTGAACCGGCTTCGCCGCGCTCTTGCACCCCGCGGGCGGCTGGTGCTGGTCGCGCGAACAGTTCGTGATGAGGTCAAGGCGGAGGCCGCGGGCGACCAGGCCGCATGGACCGCGCGGACCTTGGCGCGCCTCACGGCTGCAGGGATTCTGCCGCCCGGCGCGCCCGGCGAGTTCCAGGCCTTGCTTGAGCGCTACGCCGCCCATCGCACCAAACGCCTGTGGAACCTGGCGACACCGGGGGCGATCGCAGACCTGCTCACGGCCGGCGGTTTCGAGGTGGAGGATGTGGCACGGATGACCCGAGCCAACCGCGCCCCGGACGAGGCGGACGATAAGGCGCGCTACGTCTTCGTCGCGCGCTGACCGGCCTTGGCCAGGACCAGCTTGCGCACCGCGGCCAGCATGGGCTCGAGCGCCGCCGCGCTGCGGCCGCGCATATGGCCCGAGCTCGGCAGGAAGTTCATCGTGGCGTTGGCCTCGAACACCAGGACGCGGCCGTCGGCGTCGACGCTGGCGTCAAGTCCGAAGTACTCCAGACCCATCCGGTCGCCGATCTCCCTCAGGGCGTCCCGCGTGATTTCCGGCAGGCCGGCGAACCCGCCGCCCACAATCGCCTTGGCCTCCTGGCGTTGGGGGGAGTCGTCGGCCATCTCCCGGCCGGAGCGGCCGTGGATATTCCAGTTTTCTGACACCACGTGCTGACGCACGACGATGTCCTCTCCGACAAAGAAGAAGCGAGTCTTGCGGTACCTGCCGTCGGCCCGCCGGAAGTCCACGAATTCGGTCAGGTAGTAGTCGTTGTTCCGGTCGCCGTAGACGCCCTCGATCTCCTCCAGTGACCCAACGACTCCCAGCATCTGCCCATTGTGCGTGCCCGTCCGGCGGATGATGGCTGGGAACTCAAAGCCTGCCTCCTCCACCTGCCGCCGCGTGCGTTCCAGGGATGGATTGTGCAGCAGCAGGGTCTTGGGCATGTGGACGTTGTCGATGCCCGCCAACCGCAGCGCGATCTGATGCCGGCGGGTCTGCAGGATGGCCGGGGCTGGGTTGATGACGGGAAGTCCGACCTCGGCCGTGAATTTCTCGATCACCGCCAGGGTGCGGGGATGCATGTCGGCGTCCGAGACCATGTTCCAGAGAACGCTGACACTGCCCGTCTGCCACCGGCGCGCCTTGCGAAAATAGCTGGGCGCCATGTGCATGCGCCCCCATCTGAACTCGCCCTCGGGCAGCAGTTTCAGCACCCAGTCTGCGTCATTATTGCCGGTCAGGGGAATGACTCCGTCCTGCCCGAACTCGATGTTCCGGTCGGTGTCGTTCCCGAGCAGGAAGCCCACGCGGAGCGTACCGTCGCTCAAAACCGGTACCTCGCCCCGAGATAGAATTGACGTCCGGTGTGGGTGTAGTCCTCGGAATTTCGACGCTCAATGGAGATCCAGCGGTCTTCGAAAGCGTCGGTGAGATTGATCGCCTCGAAGGTCAGGCTGAGGTGGTCGTTGACCCTGTAGCTGGCCGAAAGGTCGACGTTCAGCGTGCTGTTCTTGCCCCGAGCGTCGTTCCCGTTGCCGCCGGGGACCGCGGCTAGATACTCGTCGCGGTAGGAGGCTGAGACGCGTGCGCTGAGGCGCGTGTCCTCATAGTAGAGGGTCGTGTTCCACGACCGCGGCGACAGGCCCACCAGGGGCAGGGTCGTCGTCGCCGCGGGGACCACCGAGGAATCCGTGATGTAGGTCACCGTGGAGTCGGCGTGGGTGTAGTTCACGATGCCGCCGAACCGGTCGAAGGGGGCTGGCAGGAAGCTGAACGGTCCCTGCAGGTTGATCTCGTACCCCTTCAGTTCACCGCCGGCCGTGTTGAGCAGCTGGGTCACCAGGAAGACGGTGTCGGGGCTGTTGCGCGTGGTCAGCAGGCTGACCGGCAGGCCAGTGGCGCGGTAGGGCATCGTGGCCGCCGAGCTCTGAATGTAGGACTGCAGGTCCTTGTAGAAGACCCCCACGCTGAACTGGGTCTCACGGGCGGGATACCATTCCAGGCTCAGATCGAAGGTGTTGGCGCGGACCGGGTCCAGCAGCGGATTGCCGATCGTCAGGGTGTGGGCGGTGTTGTTGATCGATCCGCCCGGCGTCAGGCTGGGCAGTTGCGGACGGGCCATGACCTTGGCGGCGGCGAAGCGGATCAGCACGTCCGGGTGCGGCTCCAGCACCAGGTTCAGGGCCGGCAGGGTGTCGTTGTACTTTCGCGCGACCGCCACATAGCTGCTTCCCACATAGCCCCGCGCGATGCTGGTGGTGGCCACGCGCCGTACCCCCACATTGCCCCGCAGCGGTATGTCGAACACCGCCGTCGAGAAGTCGGCCTGGGCGTAGAGACCCAGGTCTCGCTCGCCCACGTCGCGATTGGCGGCTCGCTGGTTGTCGGTGCTGACCCGGAAGTCGCCATAGGTGTTGACGCAGTTGCAATAGAGGTCGACGAGGTCCGCGATCCTGCTGACGTCCGGCGCCAGCCAGGCGCTGGGGGTGCCGGCCGGGGCGCCGAGCGCGCGTCCGAAGCCGCTGATCAAGGTGCTGATCTGAGCCAGGCTCACCCCCGGCAGCGGGACCGCTGCGTCCTGCAGGCCGTTGATGGTGTTCTGCCGCCAGTCCGCGGTGGTGAACCGGTAGTCCTTGAACAGCAGGCCCCCTTTCAGGGTGAGAGCCTCGCTGACTTTGAACTCTCCATCGACCCCAAGGGTCTTGAACCGGTTTGAGGTCTTGTTGGGCCGCTGGCGTAGCAGGGAGGGGAAGCCTTCGGCGGCGCTGGAACTGAACTGCCAGTTGGCGGGATCGGCGACATCGAAGTTGTAATTCAGGGCGGGAAGCCTCTGGCTGGCGGAGAAGTCGTAGCTGTAGCCGTCCTGATTGTAGCGATCGAAGGACATGGTCGTCTGGATAGGATTGTCCTGGATCGAGCGGGACTGGCCAGCCACCACCCTGATCTTGAACCGGCTGTTGAACTCATGGTCCAGCCTCAGGGACAGCTGGCTGAACTCGCTGGATAGCTCGTCGTAGCGCACCTCGCTGCGGATGTCGGTGTCGTCGAAGGTCGCGCGCACCAGCTGGTTCCGCGCGCCGAACACCGGGTCTCGCACCGTGGTCTGATCCAGGCGCGTGAGGTAGGTGGTCAGATAGGCTTCGCTGCGGCTGCCGTCGAACAGCGCGAACATGCCATCGAAGGTAAGCGTCGTCGCATCGGTGGGGGCGAATTGGATCGCCGTCGTCGCCCCGTAGCGCCTCCAGTCGTAGGTGAACCGCTCGTAGCGCGGAATACGCGCATGCCAGGCCGAGTTGACGGGGCTGTAGACGCCCGGCGGACTGTTGCAGGCCCCCCCGTTCAAGAAACAGCCGCCGGAATTGGTCGGCACCGAGGGGTTTTCCCAGCGTCCGCTGGTGGCGCCCTCCTCTAGGATGTTGCGGGCGCTGTAGGCCAGCGAGACCAGGGCTCCCAGCTTGCCGTCGAACCATGTGTCGGAGATCAGGGCGGCGGCCCTAGGATCGGACTGCCGGGAGAGGTCGTTGTAGCCATACTGAACGCTACCAGCGGCGTGGAAGCCAGGGTTGTCGAAGGGCCGGGCGGTGACGAGGTCGATGGTGGCGCCCAGCGATCCCTCCTCAACCTCGGCGCTCTGCGCCTTTCGCACGGTCACCCGGTTGAAGAGTTCCGAGGCGAACACCTGGAAATCGAAGCTGCGGCCCCGGTTCGCGCCGCCCGCCGTGTCCTTGCCGCCCGTGGTGGCCAGAGCCTCCAGCCCATTCAGCCGCACACGGCTGAAGTCCCCCGACAGACCGCGCACGGTGATCGAACGGCCCTCGCCGCCGTCCCTGTCAATGGCGACTCCCGGAATCCGCTGCAGGGCCTCGGCCAGGTTCAGATCGGGGAAATCCGCCATGTCCTCGGCGCTGATGACGTCCACAAGGGCGGTCTCGCGCCTCTTGATCTCGATCGCGCCAGCCAGGCTGCCGCGGAAGCCGGTGACCACGAGCTCGTCCACAACCTCGGACTCAGCCCAGGCGGGGCCTGCGCCGAAAGCGCCCAGAAGGGCCACAAGCCCCCAGGACGAGCGCCGGCGAATTGAGTCGGTCATCTCTTAGATCGGTCCCCGGCGAGCAGGGGGAATGGTCCGCCCAGCCTATGAATGCAAGCGCCACAGGCCGGGGGAAAGTGACTATTTTTGGAGCCCTGTCCGAGGCTTGGAGCCACTGCCAGGCGCACGGGCGCTTGACCCGAGCCCCCCGGCTCCCTAGCTCTCAACCGAAGTTTCCGACGAGAGACCCGTCCCATGACCGACGCCGCCACCGCCAACCCCGTCCACGAGTTCATCACGCGCACCGTCACCGACAATCCGGTGGTGCTGTTCATGAAGGGCGTGCCCGAGTCACCCCAGTGCGGCTTCTCCGGCTTGGTGGTCCAGGTGCTCGACCATCTGGGCGTCGACTTCGTGGGCGTGAACGTCCTGCAGGACGCCTCCCTGCGCGACGGCATCAAGACCTTCAGCGACTGGCCGACCATCCCGCAGCTCTATGTGAAGGGCGAGTTCGTCGGCGGCGCCGACATCGTCAAGGAGATGTTCCAGTCGGGCGAACTGAAGCCCCTGCTCATCGAGCAAGGCGTTCTCGCCGCCTAACCAGCGGTGGCCCAACCTCTCGAACCTCCCGAAGGCCAGCAGGTCTTCGAACAGACCTTCACGCCGCAAGCTTCGGATATCGACGCCAATGGCCATGTGAATAACGTGGTCTATCTGCGCTGGATCCAGGACATGGCCACCGCCCACTGGGCCGCCCGCCAACCGCCCGGGAATCAGGCCGGCTGGGCCTGGATCGTCCTGCGCCACGAGGTGGACTACCGCCGCGCCCTGCTGCCGGGCGAGAGGGCGCGGGCCCGCACCTGGGTCGCGAAGAAACCCGAAGGCCCACGCTTCGACCGCCATGTTCGCATTGACGGTCCCGACGGCGCCATGTGCGCCCAGGCCCTCACCACCTGGTGCCTGATCGACTCCGCCACCGGCCGCCCCAAGCGGGTGCCGCAGGACATGGTCGACCGATTCATCTGAGGCTCAGCTTCCCGGCCCCGTCCACGGGTAGAACGGGTTCAGCACGAACACCGGCGTACGGCCCGCCACCCCCAGCTCGGCATAGGTGAAGGTCAGGTCGGTGTGGCCCATGGCGAAGGACCGGCAGGGGTCCAGGCGCTTGCGGCCGAAGGCCAGGGTCACCGCGTCTCCCTTCCGCTCCACGAAGAAGGCGAAGTCCTCCTTCTTGGTGCAGCCGTTGGAGGCGACCCGGATGGTCAGCGCCTCGCGGCCGGCGCTGGCCGAATAGAGCGGCTCCAGCTCTCCAAGCGAGGACCCCGCGGGGGCGACAATGGGCGGGACGGCGGTGGCGCAGCCGGCGAGCAGGCTCAAGCCGGCGATGAGCAGAAGGCGACGATGCATGGCCCCACTCCGCCACAGATCGCGCATAAGCAAAAGGCCCCGGATCGCTCCGGGGCCTTCGCAAACTCGGGTAAGTCGAAACTGATCAGGACGAATAGAATTCGATGACCAGGTTCGGCTCCATCTTCACGGGGTACGGGACCTCGTTGAATTCCGGGGCGCGGATGAACTTGGCGGTCATCGCCTTGGTGTCCATCTCGATGTAGTCCGGCGTGTCGCGCTCGCCCGACTGCAGGGCTTCGAGCACGAGGGCCATGTTCTTGGAGCGCTCACGGACGGAGACGATGTCGCCGGCCTTCACGCGGTAGGAGGCGATGTTGACGCGCTTGCCGTTCACCAGCACGTGGCCGTGGTTCACGAACTGACGGGCGGCGAACACGGTC
>JAZKFM010000088.1:0-12210 GCA_040386415.1 Pseudomonadota bacterium | reverse complement strand
CGCTGGCCTCACCCCATGGCAGAGGGTGAACAACCTCCTTGGCAACGACACCTAGATCGCCTGAGCGTGGACTTCGGGGCGGGTCTCGGCGATCGCCAGGGCGTCGCCGATGGTCTCGTACAGTACGCCCACCTCGATCGGCTTGGCGACATAGGCGGTCATGCCGGCGGCCATGTACTCGGCGATCTGGTGGCTCATGGCGTTGGCCGAGAGCGCGATGATGGGGAGCGGCGGCATGCCCTGCGTCGCCTCGGCCTGACGGATGGCGAGCGCCGCGGCCACCCCGCCCATCTCGGGCATCTGGATGTCCATCAGGATCACGTCGAAATCGGCCGTGGCCCAGGTGGAGACCGCCTGCAGGCCATCCCCCACCACCGTCAACTCGACGTCCAGCGGGGCCAGCAAGGCGGCCAGCACCTTCTGATTGGTGGGATTGTCCTCGGCCGCCAGGATGCGCAGGCGGCGGTCCTGGGGCAGGGTGATCTCGCCAGGCGTCGTGCTGGCCGGCGCGCGCGGGGTCTCGCTGACCCGGGGCAGGGGCAGGCTGACGCGGAACTCCGAGCCCTTGCCCGGCGTGCTGGCGACTGCGATCGCCCCGCCCATCAACTCCACCAGCTCGCGGCTGATGGCCAGGCCCAGGCCCGTCCCGCCGAACCGGCGCTCGTTGCTGTCGTCGACCTGGGTGAACTTCGAGAACAGTTTCGGCAGGGCCTCGGCCGACATGCCGATGCCGCTGTCGCGGACGATGAAGTCCAGGCCCTTGGGCGTGGTGGTCACCTCCAGGGACACCGCCCCGACATCGGTGAACTTCACGGCGTTGGAGAGCAGGTTGGAGAGAATCTGGCGGATGCGGTCGGCGTCCCCCAGCCAGACCCCGGTGGCGTCCAGGTCGACCGTGGCCTCCAGGTACAGGCGCTTGGCGGCGGCCGCGCCGGTGAAGGTGGACACCGTGCGGGTGGCCAGGGTCTCGATGTCGAACTCGACCGGCGCCAGGTCCAGCTTGCCCGCCTCGATCTTGGAGATATCCAGCACGTCGTTCAGCACCTGCAGTAGGCCGGCGCCGGAATCGCGGATGATGTGCAGCCGCTCCCGCTGGTCGGGCGCCAGGGCCTCGCGTTCCATCACCTGGACCATGCCCAGCACGCCGTTCAGGGGCGTGCGGATCTCGTGGCTCATATTGGCCAGGAACTGGGACTTCATCTTGTTAGCGCTCTCGGCCGCCTCCTTGGCGACCTGGCTGCGCACCAGCACGTCCTCCATCTCCCGGCGTTCCAGGGCGTTGCGGCGGAAGACCCCCAGCGCCTGGGCCAGCCGGCCGATCTCGTCCTCACGGAACTCGAAGGGAATCTCGCTGTCCAGGTCCCCGGCCGCCACGTCCCCCATGGCCTGGGTGATCCTGGCCATCGGGCGCACCACCCGGCCGATGATGAAGGTCGCCGACAGCAGGCCGAAGGCGCAGGCGATGACCATCATGCCGATCGCGAGCTGCACCTGGCGTTCGGCCGCCTCCACCTGGCGGGCCGCATGCTCGGCGGTGAGGTCGAAGGCGACGCCGACGATATCGCCCAGGCTCTGCAGGCTGGTGGTCACGGTAGCGTTCAGCACCGCGGTGTTGACCGGAGCACCTGCGTCCAGCGCGGCCAGGGCCGCGGCGCGGTTGGCGCGGAATTCCACGAAATAGAGGCGTTCGGCCTTGGCGATGGCCTGCTTCAGCTGCGGCGGGTTGAAGGCTAGATCCCCTTGGGCCGTAACCAGGCGGTGCGGCGCGTCCATCGCGCCGGTGAGCTTCGCCAGGGCCTCGCGGTCATCGGCGGTGGACGGATGGCCCCGCCCCAGCACCTCGCCAAGCAGCATGGCGTCCAAGCCGGCGGCCTCGCGCGTCAGCCAGGCCTGCTGTTTGACCGTCATCATCCGGGCGATGAAGGGGTCGGCCTGGATGGCCTCGTTGGAGAGTTGCGCCGACAGTTCGCCAAGGGTGTCCACCAGATTGGCGTCGGCGGTGAGCCAGGCCTGTCGCAGGGCGTCGGATCGATGCGGGTCAGGAGTGGCCATGGCGCGGTCGGTGACCTTGCGCAGCCGCAGGAACGTCGCTTGCCGGGCGCCGATCTCGTTCACCAGCCGGCGCACGGCCGGACTGTCCGACTCCAGCCGCGCTTCCTCCACGCGGGCCAGGGCCGACTTGATCGCCGCGTCGGTGCTCACCCGGCCGGTGTTCAGGCCCTTCAGGGCTTCAGGGGTCGGCCCTGTGGGCCGAGTCAGGGCGATGGCCACCGCGCCGCGCTCGAGCCTCAGGCCCTGCATGGCGTGGAACAGGTCGCGCGAAATCTCGGCGGCCAGCAGCACGCGCTGGGCGGCCTGCTGACGCTGGTAGGCGTGCAGGGCCATCACCGCGAAGGTGACCACAAGGGAGGCCACCATCACCCCGGCGATGATCTGGAGCAGCGCGCCGAGACTGAGGATTTTCTTCATGACGCCGGCTCCCACCCCTCACCCCTCAAGGTAGAGGCGAGACTGGTAACGGCGGCTTAATCGGCGGGACATTCTGTCGCGGACCGGGGGTGAATTGCCGCCCCAGGCAAAGGTGCTTACTAAGGCTCATCTTGAGCATATGGCGGTCGATGTGGACGACGGAGCGGGCGGAGGCAGGGTTGGAGCGGCGAACGGCCGGCTGACGGCGCTCGCCTCCGGCATGGCCATCCCCTATGGCGGCGACCGGGTGGCCTATGTCTCGCCGTCCCTCGCCCAGGCCTTCCAGGCCGGTGACCGGCTGGTGGTGGTCCAGGACAGCGGCGACCTGCTGCACGTGCCCGCCGCCGTCCAGGCCCTGGCCGACAGGGCCGTGGGCCGGGCCCACGAGGCCTTCCAGAGGATGGGCGCCGTCAGCGACGCCGCCATCACCGCCTTCTTCGACGCCTTTGCGGGCAAGCTCGCCGATGACGGGGTCTGGGGCGCCATTGGCGCCGCCAACGCCGCCGACGTCGCCAGGGCCCAGGTCCGGGGCCGCTCCACCACCCGCCTGAGCGTCAGCCCGGCCATGCGCGCCGACATGATCGCCGGGCTGCAGGCCTGGCGCGACACCCCTGGGGCTCGCGGCAAAGTCTTGGAGACCACAACGCACGAGGGCTGGAGCGTCGATCAGGTCATGGCGCCGCTGGGCGTCGTAGGCTTTGTCTTCGAGGGCCGCCCCAATGTCTTCGCCGACGCCACCGGCGTCCTGCGCACCGGCAACACCGTGGTCTTCCGCATCGGCTCCGACGCCCTGGGCACCGCGCGCGCCATCGTCGAGCACGCCCTGGATCCCGCCTTGGCCCAGGCCGGCCTCCCCCCGGGCGCCGCGGCTCTGGTGGACTCAGCCGAGCACGCCGCCGGCTGGGCCATGTTCTCCGACAGGCGCCTGGCCCTCGCCGTCGCCCGCGGCTCGGGCCCCGCCGTGGCCCAGCTGGGCGCCATCGCCCGCCAGGCCGGGACCCCGGTCAGCCTGCACGGCACGGGGGGCGCCTGGATGGTGGCCGATATCGCCGCCGACGCCGCGCGCTTCGAGGCCGCCGCCTATCACTCCCTCGACCGCAAGGTCTGCAACACCCTGAACGTCTGCTGCATCGTCCGCGAGCGGGCGCAGGAACTGGTCCCCGTCTTCCTGCGCGCCCTGCAGGCCGCCGGCGAGCGCCGCAAGGGCGCCAAGCTCCACGTGGTGGAGGGCTGCGAACGCTACATCCCCGCCGCCTGGCGCGACGCCCGGGTCACCGTCGCCCGCGCCGAGGGCGAACGCGAGGAGCCCCTGGTGGAGCCCCTGGCCGAGGGCGACCTTGGCCGGGAGTGGGAATGGGAGGAGACCCCCGAGGTCTCCCTGATGATCGTCGAGGACGCCGCCCAGGCCATCGCCCTCTTCAACCGCTACAGCCCCCGCTTCGCCGCCAGCCTGATCTCGCAGGACGCAGAGGCCCACGAGCGCTTCTACGCGGCCATCGACGCCCCCTTCACCGGGGACGGCTTCACCCGCTGGGTGGACGGGCAGTACGCGCTGAACCGCCCTGAACTTGGCCTCTCCAACTGGGAGCATGGCCGCCTGTTCGCCCGTGGCGGGGTCCTGGCGGGAGACGGGGTGTTCACTGTCCGCGCCCGGGTCCGCCAGACCGACCTCAACCTCGACCGCAATCCCGATACGGCGAAGCGGTTTTGAACCAGAGCAAAGCCCATGTGGTTCGCCGGACCCGCCCGGCGCGTCCCTGAGGCCGGCCGGCCCGCGACCCTGCGCCTGGGCTTCACGCTCACGCGGGGCATGCGGGTCGGGCTCTATGGCGGCTCGTTCAATCCGGTCCACGCCGGTCACGCCCACGTGGCCGAGACCGCCCGCAAGCGGCTGCGGCTGGACCGGGTCATCTGGCTGGTCTCTCCACAGAACCCGCTGAAATCCAGCCACGAGACCGCCAGCCTGGCCGAGCGGATGGCCGGCGTGCGCAAGGTGGCCCGCGGCCGGGCGATGATCGTCTCCGACGCTGAGACCGCCATCGGCTCCACCTACACCATCGACACCCTGCGGGTGCTGAAGGCCCGCTATCCGGGGGTGAAGTTCGTCTGGATCATGGGCGCCGACAGTCTGGCCAGCTTCCACCGTTGGCGGGGCTGGACGCAGATCATGGGCGGCGCCCCGGTCGCCGTGGTCTCCCGGCCTTGGATCTCCCTGAGAAGCCGCTTCTCGCCCGCCGCCCAGCGGTTCAGCCACGCGCGGCGCCCCGCCAGCCAGGGGCCCATTCTGGCGGGGACCCAGCCGCCCCGCTGGGTGTTCCTCACCGGCCCGCTGAACTTCCTCTCCTCCACCGCCATGCGGGCGCGGATGGGGGGATCAAGATCGTGATGTCAGGCGCACTGCCCCTTTCCGCGCAATCGTGATATGAGGACTTTTAGCGAGGCAAAAAAGGAGCTACCCCGCTGAGCCCTGACCCTGCGCCGAGTGCGCACGAAACCGCGGTTTCCCCCGAGGTTTCCACCGATCCCCAGAGTCGCATCAGCGCTTTGGAAGACCTGATCCTGGCGCGTCTCGACGACGACAAGGCCCAGGATGTCGTGTTCATCGACCTGAAGGGTAAGAGCGCGGTGGCCGACGGCCTGATCGTCGCCTCCGGCCGTTCGCACCGCCATGTCGGCGCCATGGCCGACCACCTGCTGCGCGCCCTCAAGGACCAGGGTTACGGCAAGGTGCGCGTCGAGGGCATGCCCCACTGTGACTGGGTGCTGATCGACACCGGCGACGTGATCATCCACCTGTTCCGTCCCGAGGTCCGCTCCTTCTACAACATCGAAAAGATCTGGTCGGTGGACTCGGCCCACATCGCCTTCACTTGAAGCTGACGGTCCTGGCGGTCGGGCGTCTGGCCCGTTCCCCCGAGGTCGAGCTGGTGAAGCTCTATGTGGACCGCGCCACCGCGGCCGGCCGCGCCCTCGGGCTCGGCCCCGTCGAGGTGGTGGAGGTCGAGGCCAAGAAGCCCGGCAAGTCCGCCGAGGCCGATGTCCTGCGCCCGCACCTGATCGACGCCCACGTCATCGCCTGCGATGAGCGGGGAAGCGCGCGCGCCTCCCGGGACTTCGCCGCCGAGATCGCGAAACTGCGCGATCAGGGCGTGCGCCGCCTGGTCTTCATGATCGGCGGCGCCGACGGCCTCGATCCGGCCCTGGTCGCGTCAGCCAACGGCAAGCTGGCCTTCGGGCCGCAGACATGGCCCCATGCCCTGGCCCGCGTCATGCTGGCCGAACAGGTCTATCGGGCGGTCACCATCCTGGCCGGCGGCCCCTATCACAGAGACTGACGCGCCCTTGCCGAGCCTCCGCCCCGCCTTCGTGATCGGCGCCCTCGCCAGCCTGGCGGCGGGCGTGGTGGCCGTGGCGGCGGTCAGTGAGCGCGACAGGCTGCAGAGCCTCAATGTCCGCGAGACCGTGCTCACCGCCGAGCAGGGCCGCAACCTCAACCGCCTGGCCCGTCTGCTGACCGTGCTGGAGCAGTTCCGCCGCGATCCCCCGCCCGCCCTGCTGGTCAGCCCCGACGACGCCGTCTCCGCCGTCCGCGCCGCCATCCTGGTCAAGGCGATCACACCCGAGTTGCAGCGCCGCGCCAGGCTCTACGCCGCCGAGGCCAGCGAGATCGCCCGCCAGCGCCGGCTGGCCGCTGTGGCCAGCGAGGCCCTGTTCACCGCCGACAGCGAGCTGGCGGAGGCGAGGCTTATCCAGCCTCCAGGCCAGCGCGACCGGACCCCGCTGCCCGAGGACGACGGCGAGGTCACCCCGCCCAAGGCCCTGATGGCGCCGGCCGACGGCCCCATCACCCGGCGCTTCGGACAGGCGGCGCCCGGCGGCGGCAAGGCCAACGGCCTGACCCTCCAGACCGCCTCTGGGGCGAAAGTCGCGGCGCCCGACGCCGGACTTGTCCAATATGTGGGCCCGGTGAAGGGCTGGGGTGTGATCTTGATCTTAAGATTGGCCGGTGGATACCATCTGGTGTTGGCTGGTCTGGACCGGGTTAACGTCGACGTCGGACAATCCGTCGCGGCGGGTGCGCCTGTCGGATGGATGGCGGATGGGCGACAAACGCCCCCCGAACTCTATCTCGAGGTCCGGGAACGCGGCGCGCCGGTTGATCCCGGGCGCTGGATGAAGGGCGGAAGCGGCTTGAGACCGACCGCTGGCTGATAGAAGACTATGGAGCCCCGTGGGGTTCTGGTGGGGACGTGAAGCGGTTATGCGGCTCAATTCCGCCGCAAGGGAGCCTTAGGGCCTAGTCTATGCGCAAGTATCTGTTGATCGGTGTTTCGGCCTTCGTCCTCGGGGCGGGCTCCATGGCCTATGTCAGCCAGCAGGCCCTGGCCTCGGCCCAGCCGCGGGCCAAGACCTACAAGATGCTCGAGCTGTTCGGCGACGTGCTGGACACCGTCGAGCGTCAGTACGTCACCGAGGTCGACGACAAGAAACTGATCGAGGCGGCCATCGACGGCATGCTGACCTCGCTGGATCCCCACTCCGGCTACCTGAACCCTGAGAGCTTCGACGACATGCGCGATCAGACGCGCGGGGAGTACGGCGGCCTGGGCATAGAGGTCACCAGCGAGGACGGCGTGGTCAAGGTGATCTCGCCCATGGACGGCACGCCCGCCTTCCGGGCCGGGGTCAAGGCCGGCGACTTCATCACCGCCGTCAACGGCGAAAGCGTGCTCGGCCTATCGGTCAATGACGCGGTCAAGCAGATGCGCGGCAAGCCCGGCGAGCCGGTCACCCTGACCATCGCCCGCGAGAAGACCGATCCCTTCGACGTCAAGCTGATCCGCGAGGTGATCAAGCCCAAGTCCGCCACCGCCAAGATGGAGGGCGACTACGGTTATCTGCGGGTCTCGGCCTTCAACGAAAAGACCACCGACGAGGCCGAGGCGGCCATCGCCGACCTGCGGGCCAAGAACCCCAAGATAAAGGGGCTGATCCTAGACCTGCGCAACAATCCGGGCGGCCTGCTCGACCAGGCGGTCGGCATCTCCGACCTGTTCCTGGACGGCGGCGAGATCGTCTCGCAGCGGGGCCGCGATCCCCGCGACGTCGAGCGCTACAACGCCCGCGCCGGCGACGCCACCGGCGGCCTGCCCGTGGTGGTGCTGATCAATTCCGGCTCGGCCTCGGCGGCGGAGATCGTCGCCGGCGCCCTGCAGGACCGCAAGCGCGCGGAACTGGTGGGCCTCACCAGCTTCGGCAAGGGCTCGGTCCAGACCGTCATCCCGCTGCGGGGCGGCGTGGACGGCGCGCTGAAGCTCACCACCGCGCGCTACTACACCCCGGCCGGCCGCTCCATCCAGAAGACCGGCATCCAGCCGGACCTGGAAGTGGCCGAGACCCGCGACGAGGCCCAGTCCATCGCCAACCGCGCCTTCCAGTTCAGCGAGGCTTCCTTCCGCAACGCCCTGAACGCCGAGGAGGGCAAGACCCGCATCGGCGCTCATGAACCGGCCGAGGCTCCCCCGGCCGACTTCAACACCACCACCGGCGACTTCCAGCTTGCCCGCGCCAAGGACGTCCTGCGCTACGGCTCGGTGGCCGCCACGCCCAAGCTGCCCAAGCCCACCGCCAAGATGGCCGAGGTGGTCTCCAAGCTGCCCAAGCTCGACCCCAAGCCGGTCGCGAAATAGTCTCCCAGGCGGCGCGCACCCACGCGCGCCGCCTGCGGCCCTTCGCCATGCTGCGGCGCGGCGGAAAGTAGCCCTTCATTAACCATGATCCCTCAGGCTCCCGACTGAAGCCTCGCGTGGTCATGCCTATGTTTTCCAAGAAAAAGCTCGTCACGGTCGCCGCCGCCCCCGCGCCGGGGATCAACGCCCAGGCGCTGTTGGCCAAGGCCATCGCCAACCCCTATGTGGGCGCCGGCGGCGCGGCCTTCCTCTTCATGTCCGCGGCCCTGATCCTGGTCACCCTGATGGGCGACCCCAAGGCGGGCACGCCCGTGGTGCGTATCAGCCTGGCCAAGGTCGCGGCCATGGCCGCACCCCCCGGCTGGCGCGAGGCCCTGACCGCCGACAACCCCGGCGCAACCACCCTTTCGACCGACATCTTCCGGCTCTCGGAGAACCCGCTCGGTCCCGGCGCGGCCTTCGGCCAGGCGGTGATCACCGTCCCCGGCGCCCAGGCCTTCCACGCCGCCGATCCCCTGCCGCCGGCCCCCATCGCGGGCCTCACCGCCCAGGGCTCCGGCGGCCTGCTGCCCATCATCGGCCCCGGCGGCAAGACGCCGGCCCAGGCCTATGCCCGGCCCTTCGCCAGCAACGGCCGGCCCAAGGTGGCCCTGGTGATCGGCGGCCTGGGCCTCAACGCGACGGCGACCCGCCAGGCCATCGAGAACCTGCCGCCTGAGATCACCCTGTCCTTCGTGCCCTATTCCGACGGCCTGCAGGGCTGGATCGACCTGGCCCGCCAGAACGGCCACGAGGTGCTGCTGGAAGCCCCCATGGAGCCGGTGGACTATCCTGACAACGATCCGGGCCCCTACACCCTGATGGCCCAGGCCCAGGGCCAGGAGACGGTCAAGAAGCTGGAATGGCTGCTCAGCCGCGCCACCGGATACTTCGGGGTGACCAACTATCTCGGCTCACGCTTCGTTGGCTCCGACAGCGCCATGACCGCCTTCACCGGCGCCCTGCGCGGCCGCGGCCTGGCCTTCATCGACGACGGGTCCGCGGCGCGTCGGGGCGGCGGCCTGCCGCGAGCCTCGGCCGACCGCATCGTCGACGACCAGCTCTCCGTCGAGGCCATCGACCAGCAGCTGCTGTCGCTGGAAGCCGGCGCCCTGCAGCATGGCCAGGCCCTGGGATCGGGTTTCGCATACCCTGTGACGCTGACTCAGGTGGCGCAGTGGGCACAATCAGTGGAGTCTAGGGGTTACCAACTTGCGCCTGCCTCGGCGCTGACCACTCGCAGATAGACCTCGCGCCCATGGACGACCTCGCCGCCTATCGCCCGAACGTTGGGGTGGTGCTTTTTCACCCCGATGGCCGCGTCTGGCTGGGGCGCCGCGTCAACACGCCCGAGCCCTACAACTGGCAGTTCCCCCAGGGCGGCGTCGACGCCGGCGAGGATCTCTATGTCGCCGCCAGGCGCGAGCTGGCCGAGGAGACCGGGGTGGTCTCCACCACCCTGCTGGGCCGCACCGATGGTTGGCTCTCCTATGACTTTCCCCCCGGCCACAACGGCAGCAAGATCGCCAAGGGCTGGAAGGGGCAGCGCCAGGTCTGGTTCGCCCTGCGGTTCGACGGCGATGAGGCGGAGATCGACCTGGGAGGCCAGGGCCACCCGGAGTTTGACGCCTGGCGCTGGGGCAGGCTCTCCGAAGCGCCGGCCCTGGTGGTGCCCTTCAAGAAGAGCACCTATGACGCGGTGGTGACCGCGTTCCACGACTTCGCCGGCCTGCCCGGCCGCGCCGCCTGATGGCCGCACCCATCGTCATGGTCCACGGCGCCTTCTGTGGCGGCTGGGCCTTCGAGGCCTTCCGCGCGCCTTTCGAGGCCGCCGGCCACACCGTCCTGACGCCGGACCTGCGGGGCCATGGCGACGATGACCGTCCGGGCGCCGTCGCCGGGGTCTCGATGACCGACTACGCCAGGGACATCGCCGACCTCTGCGCCGGCCTGCCCGAGCCCCCGATCCTCATCGGCCACTCCCTGGGCGGCCTGGTCTGCCAGCTGGCCGCCAAACGCGCGCCGCTGAAGTCCCTGATCCTGCTGGCCCCCTCGCCCCCCTGGGGGGTCGCCGGGTCCTCCATGGAAGAGGCGGTCACCGCCTTTGGCCTGATGATGGGGGCGGCCTTCACCCACAGCATCAGCCCCGACCGCACCTTGATGCGCACCTACAGCCTCGACCACATGCCGTCCGCCGCCCGTGAGGCCACCGTCCAGCGCCTGCGTCCGGAGAGCGGCCGGGCGCTCTGGGAAGCCCTGAACTGGTGGCTCGACCCCTTCATGACCACCAGCGTCGGGACCGGCGGCATCGGCGTCCCCTGCCTGGTGATGGTGGGACAGCGCGACGTGGTCCACCCGCCGATGACCGCTCGCCAGACCGCCCAGCGCCTGGGCGCCGACTACATCGAGATGTCGGGCATGAGCCACTGGCTGCTGGGAGAGACCGGCTGGCAGGACGTGGCCACCCAGGCCTGGGACTGGCTGGAGACGCTGGAAGCCCGGGCGGCCGTCTAGGTCTTCCCGAAGACCTTGAGCCCCAGGATGCCGGCCACGATCAGGCCGACGCAGACCAGGCGGGCCACGGTCGCGGGCTCCTTGAACAGCACGATCCCGAGGATCACCGTCCCCACCGCGCCGATGCCGGTCCAGACGGCGTAGGCGGTCCCCAGGGGCAGGGACTTCATGGCGATGCCCAACAGGGCCATGGACACCAGCAGGCTCGCCCCGGTGAACACCGTGGGCCAGAGCCGCGTGAAGCCGTCGGTGTATTTCAGGCCCACGGCCCAGCCGATTTCACAAAGACCGGCGACGAACAGGATGAGCCAAGCCATTGGCTGTCCTCCTACGACCGGGCCGTCCCGGAAAAAAGACAGGCGCCGCGGTCGTCCGCGGCGCCTGATCCTAGATAGGTCGAGAGAGGCTCGAAGCCTAGAACTTGCGTTCCGAGTACAGCACTTCGCCCATGTCCCACTTGGCGTTGACCGAGGAGCCATCCGGCTTCTTCAGCTGCAGGAACACCAGGCCGATCGACTCGCGGTCGGTGAAGTATTCCCAGGAGTTGGTGATGCGCTTGTAGTCGGTGGCCGGCACGAAGTCGTTGCGCTGCTGGAGCAGCTCCGGCTGGTGCAGCAGCGAGAAGATGTTGAGGCCCACGATGATCGGCTTCTCGCCGCCCAGGGTGTAGTTGATGGCGATCCGGCAGACGTCCTTGTTGGAGCCCGGCGAGAAGACCGTCAGGGTGTAGGGCTTGGTCTGCAGGGTCTGGGTATAGGTCGCTTCGCGCCGGTTGAACTTGAAGCCCATGTCCCGGGTGGCGAGCTTGGCGATGTCGCCGCCGCGCACGAGGGGCACGCAGATGCGGTTGATCACGTCGATGATCTGGCCGATCTCACCGGTGGTGGGGACGGCGTAGACCTTTTCGGGCTCGGGCGCGGGGGCCGGAGCCGCCGCAGGAGCCGCGGCCGGATCGGCGGCGGGCGCGGTGGCCGGGGCCATGACCCCGGCCGGCATCTGCGCCGGCGTGGCCGGCGGAGCGGTTTGCGCGGCCGCCGAGGTGGCGATGCCGGCGGCGAGCAGACTGATGATGGCGGTACGCATGGACGGTTCCCCTGACTGGCGCTCTATCACACTCAAACTGTCCGTCCCTCGCAAGTGCCGTAATGCGACAATGCGGCGACGGCGAGGCGTTGCTTAAAGTGCGACCTCGACCGCCTGCTCGGCCAGGATGGTCAGACCATCCGGCGTCACGTCGGCGAATCCGCCCTGGACATCAAAGCCCAGGGTGCGGCCGTTGTCATACACCTTCACCCGACCCGACTTGAGGGTGGTCATGAAGGGCGCGTGGCCGGCCAGCACCCCGAAGTCGCCTTCGGAGCCCGGCGCGTCGACCTGGTCGACCTCGCCCGAGAACAGTTCACGCTCGGGCGAGACCAGGGAAAAGTGCAGCTTGCCGGCCATCAGGCTTAGGCTTCCGACGCGAGTTGTTCGGCCTTGGCCACCGCGTCTTCGATGG
>JAZKFM010000087.1:713-3849 GCA_040386415.1 Pseudomonadota bacterium | reverse complement strand
GAACGCTTCGCGGGCGGCCGCCTGTTCGGCGGCGGACGCGCCCACCGCCCGGAACCGGGGGTTCTCGAACTCAGCGATGACGCGGCCGCCCACCTGGCGGAAGGCCACGACCTCCGTGTCGCCAAGCCGGGCCCGGTCCAGCCCCACGGGTGCGGAGCCCAGGCCGGTCTGGAGCGCTGAGACATAGATATACCGACCCGCCAGGCCTTGAGCATCCGGCCGGGGCAGCGCCAGCAGGATCCGGCCGCTGGGCGGGTCCACGAAGACCGGCAGGAGCCCGTCTCTGCGGCTCATCCCAGCGGTGATCTCAGGGGCCGGCCGCCCCGCCTTGGCCGACGACGCTGGCGCCGCCGCACCCGGGGACGCGAGGGTCAGCGTCAACCACAGGCCAACGCCCACTGCACAACTCGTCTTCTTCACCGGCGCCCCCCACGACCCAGACCGTTCAGACTAACGGGCCAGGGGGCAGGCTGCCAGCCGCCGCCCACGGCTTCTGCGAGGCTGATCTCGCGCATTCAACGGATGGTGACGCGCCCCCGCCTTGACGTAAACGGAAGCCACGCCTTACGTTGTCAACCAACGAAAAACATCAGGGTAGGAACGTTCAAGATGCCAACGGACCTGCGACGTCCAGCCCGGACCTATTCAATCCGGCAACTTTGCCTGGAGTTCAAATGCACCCCGCGCGCCCTGCGCTTCTATGAGGACAAAGGGCTCCTCAACCCCGCACGCGACGGGCTGAACCGGGTCTATTCCTACAAGGACCGCGGGCGGCTGGTGCTTATCCTGCGTGGCAAGAGGGTGGGACTGTCCCTGGCCGAGATCGGCGAGATCCTGGATCTCTACGAGGCCGACGAGAACGGGGCGCAGCAGGCGGCGACCAGCCTGAACAAGTTCAAGGCCCGCATCGTGGCCCTGGAGCAGCAGAGGACCGACATCGACGCGGCGATCGCCCAGCTCCAGCAAGGTGTGGAGGCCATGGAGAAGCGGCTGACGGATACCCGCCCCGACCTGCTGCCCCGCGCCGCCGACTACGACCAGGTCCTGCGCCGCCAGCTCGACGGCGCGGCGCACGCCGAGGGCTGAGATCACCCAGGATCGTCATCCCCCGGCTTGTCCGGGGGACCTATGATCTCCGCGCTGGTTCATCGAGCCGCAGCGGCGGTGTCACGGCCAAGCGCGCGACAAGGTGTTCATGGGTGGCCCGGACAAGCCGGGCCATGACGAACAAAACTGATTAGGTTGCGCCGACTCGCTCACTTCCGGAGCCCTCATGACTTACCAGGCCCCCGTCCGGGACTATGTCTTCCTGCTGCGAGACGTGCTCCAGCTCGATCGATACGCCAATCTCCCGGCGTTCGCCGACGCGTCGATGGACACGGTGGAGGCCATCCTCGAAGAGGCGGGCAAGTTCACCTCCGAGGTGCTCGCGCCGCTGAATGCCGTGGGCGACAAGGAGGGCTGCGTCTGGAGCCCCGACTTCACCGTCAAGACGCCGAGCGGGTTCAAGGCGGCTTACGCCCAACTGGTCGAAGGCGGTTGGCCGGCGCTGGGCTCCGACCCGGCGTTCGGCGGCCAGGGCCTGCCGCACGTGGTCAACCTGGCGTTCTCGGAGATGTCGTCCTCCGCCAACATGGCCTTCGCCATGTACCCGGGCCTGACGCACGGCTGTTACTCGGCGATCCACGAAGGTGGAACACCGGAGCAGAAGGCGCTCTACCTGCCCAAGCTGGCCAGCTTCCAGTGGGCCGGCACCATGAACCTGACCGAGCCGCACTGCGGAACGGACCTGGGCCTGCTGCGCACCAAGGCGGTACCGCAGGCGGATGGAACCTATCGCATCTCGGGCCAGAAGATCTGGATTTCAGGTGGTGAGCAGGACCTGACCGAGAACATCGTTCACCTGGTGCTGGCCCGCATCGAGGGCGCGCCCATGGGCACCCGCGGCATCAGCCTGTTCATCGTGCCCAAGTTCATCCCCGACGCCGACGGAAACCCCGGGGTGCGCAACTCGGTGAAATGCCTGGGGCTTGAAGAGAAGATGGGCATCCACGGCAACGCCACCTGCGTGATCAGCCATGAAGACGCCACCGGCTGGCTGGTGGGCGAGGAGAACCGCGGCCTGAACCTGATGTTCGTGATGATGAACGAGGCCCGGCTTGGGGTTGGGCTGCAGGGGGTGGCCCAGGCCGAGGCCGCCTATCAGGCCGCCGCCGCATTCGCCAAGGACCGGCTGCAGGGCCGCTCGCTGACCGGCCCGAAGAACCCCGACGGCCCGGCCGACCCGATCATCGTCCACCCCGACGTCCGCCGCATGCTGATGGAGGCGAGGGCCATCGTCGAGGGGGGCCGGGCGTTCATGGCCTGGACCTCGCTGCACGGCGACCTCAGCCATGCCCATCCGGACGAGGCGGTGCGGCAGAAGGGCCGCGACTACATGGCCCTGATGACCCCGGTGGTGAAGGCGTTCCTCACCGACCGCGGCTTCAACGTCTGTTCGGACGCCATGCAGATCCACGGCGGGTCCGGTTTCACCGAGCACTTCCCCGCCAGCCAGTACCTGCGCGATGTGCGCATCGCCCTGATCTACGAGGGCACGAACGGGGTCCAGGCTCTGGACCTGGTCGGCCGCAAGCTGGCCGTCGATGGGGGGCGAGGGGTGATGACCTTCTTCGCCGAGCTTGACGCGTTCGTGGAGGCCAACGCCGCCGACGCCGGTCTCGCGCCCTTCACCGCTGGTCTGGCCAAGGCCAAGGCGGAGCTTCAGGAGGCCACCATGTGGCTGATGCAGAACGGCCTCGCCAACCCCGACAACGCCGGCGCGGCGTCGACCGACTACCTTCAGCTCTTCGGCCTGACCGCGCTGGCCTACATGTGGGCGCTCCAGGCCAAGGCGGCTCAGGAGCGGATCGGGGCGGGTGACGCAGACCCATTCTACGCCAACAAGGTCACCATCGGCCGCTATTACATCGAACGCGTGCTGCCGGAGAGCGCCGGACGGCTGGCCAAGCTGAAGACCGGCTCGGAACTGATGATGGCCCTGCCTGCGGAGGCGTTCTGATGGCGACCTACACGGCCGATATCGAATGGACGCTGAAAGAGGGCGAGGACTTCGCCAAGGGTCGCTACAGCCGCG
>JAZKFM010000087.1:0-703 GCA_040386415.1 Pseudomonadota bacterium | reverse complement strand
GCATTCTGAGGTGGCCGACTATCGTGCGACCATCGAATGGGCGCTGGCCGAGGACGCGGAGGCCTTCGCGAGGGGGCGCTACAGCCGCGGCCATACTGTGAGCTTCGCCGAGCACGTCGTGCCCGCCACCGCCTCGGCCCACGTGGTCGGCAAGTGGGCGGTGAAGGGGGCGGTGGATCCAGAAGAGATGCTGGTGGCCGCGCTGTCCAACTGCCACATGCTGACCTTCCTCCACATTGCCCGGCTGAAAGGCTTCATCGTCACCCGGTACCGCGACGAGGCCGTGGGCGTGATGGAGCGGAACGGTGAGGGGCGTATGGCGGTGACGCGCGTTACGCTGCGCCCGGCCATCGTCTACGAAGGCCGCGTCCCGACCGACGCCGAACGCGACGCGATGCACCACGAGACCCACGAAGAGTGCTTCATCGCCAATTCGGTCACGACGCAGGTGGTCGTGGAAGAGGTGGTCGCAGCCGGCTAGCGGTCCGGGCAGACGTCGCCGAGCAGCACCCTCAACCGGGCCTCCACCTCGGCGGCGTCCTTCAGCTCGCATTCCCAGATCGTCGCCACCCGCCACCCGGCGGTCTCGAGCGCCGCACCGCTGGCCAGATCCCGCGCGCGGTTGCGACTGACCTTGGCCACCCAGTAGTCGCGGTTCTGCTTGGGGACACGCGCGCCCCGTGTGCAGTCGTGGCCGTGCCAG
>JAZKFM010000086.1:0-2872 GCA_040386415.1 Pseudomonadota bacterium | reverse complement strand
CCCGTGCCGGTCGAAGCACTGGTCGCGCTTCTCGCAACCTAAAGCCCGGTTTCGCGGACCTTGGATTCCAGCGCTTCGATCAGCGCCTTACCCACAGGATGTTCGTCGGTCTTGATGTCGTCGCGGACGGCCGCCTTGATGGCGTCGATGTGGGCGTCGATCAGGGCGATCGGCGCCTGCATGCGCTTGTCCTTGTCGTCGATCAGCCGGCACAGCGAGGCGCCGATGCGGGTGATCAGCGGGAATTCGTAGGTGGTGCCCAGGCCCTTCAGGTCGTGGGCGCGCAGGTAGAGGAATTCCATGGTCTCGGGGTTCATGCCCTCGGTCTTCACGCGCTGGCGCGCGCCTTCGAGCTTAACGACCTCGTCGTTCAGCCACTGCGAGAAGTTGCCCGAGAGGCTCTTCAGGGCGGCTTCAGCCTTGGCGATGGCGGCCGGATCGATCGCGCCGAACCGGCCCCCGACCTTCAGACGAAGCGTGTTGGGGACCTGGATCACCTGACCGGAATTCTCTTGGCTCACGACTCGGCTCCTGAACTTAGTCCACAGAAACCTAGATCGCAGGCGTTAACAACGAATGAGGCGGGGGTGCGGCGAGATGGCCGGATCCAGGCGTAACTAGACCGAGAACTGTTCGGCCAGCATGCGCTCTTCCAGGCTGCGCCCGGCGTCGAACAGCATGTACATGCTGATCTCCCGGTCCTCGGCGACGTGAACCTCCAGGACGTCACGGACCTCCAGGTTGTCGGCCACGGCGCTGACCGGCCGCTTGTCGGCCTCCAGGATCTCGAAGCTGACCTTGGCGGTGTGGGCCAGCAGGGCGCCGCGCCAGCGCCGGGGGCGGAAGGCGCTTATGGGCGTCAGGGCCAGGACCTTGGCGTCGAGAGGGATGATCGGTCCGTGGGCCGAGAGGTTGTAGGCCGTCGAGCCGGCCGGGGTCGCCACCATGGCCCCGTCGCAGGACAGCTCGTTCAGCCGCACCTTGCCGTCGATGGAGATCCGCAGCTTGGCGGTCTGCCGGGTCTGGCGCAGCAGGGAAACCTCGTTGATCGCCAGCGCCCTGTGCTCCTTCCCGTAGGAGTCGACCGCGGTCATGGTCAGGGGATGGATCACCGCCTCTTCGGCGGCGTTGATCCGCTCCAGCAGGCCGTCCTCGCTGTACTCGTTCATCAGGAAGCCGACCGAGCCGCGGTTCATGCCGTAGATCGGCTTGTGGCCGCCGCTCATCTGGTCGTGCAGGGTTTCCAGCATGAAACCGTCGCCCCCCAGGGCCACGACGACCTGGGCCTCGGCCATCGGCGCGTCGCCGTAGCGGCCGATCAGGGCCCCGCGCGCTTCCTGGGCCTCGGGGCGGTCGCTGGCCAGGAAGGCCAGGCGGGTCACGAAGGGCTGCGCCTTGAACATGCGGCGAGGTGCGCGAGAAACGCGGCGCTTGTCAAACCTTGCCGGCCGCCTGGCGGAACGCGGCGTTGGCGATGTCCGGCGCGAAGGGACCAAAGGCGCCCCCGGCCCGGCGTTCACCCTCCTGGCCGCCGCCCGGCTTGCCGCCGTTCAGCTCGCGGACCAGCCCCAGAATGGTCGGGAAGACGCTGCGGTCTATGCCGACGGCGGCGCAGGCCAGGGCCAGCAGCTCGGGGCGGTCGGAATCGACCGAGCGGCGCACGTGCTCGGGGTCGAAGCGGCCGAGCGTCGCCAGGCCGCCGATAAACAGGGACAGCTTCTGCTCGCGCAGGGCGCGCAGCAGGTAGCCGGGACGCAGCTGGCCGGCGATGTCGAGCTTGGCCAGCAGCCGGCGCTCCATCTCCTCCTTCTCGCCTTCGCGCTCCCAGACCTCCTGCTGTTCGGGATGCTCGGAGACGATGCCGCCATGGGCCTCGCGCACCGATTCGGCGATGGCGGCGTCCATCGCCTCTGGGTCGAGGCGGAAGCGGGCGGTGAGCGCCTGGCGCAGGGCCTGGCCGACCCAGACGTAGAGCTCGCGCGCCAGGTCGTCCGTCAGCTTCGGATGGTGGGCGCAGGGCGAGCGCAGGGACACGATCCGCCGCGAGGCCTGGACCAGGGCGGTGAGTTCGCTGTTTCCGATCTGGGCGCCGAGATTGCCGGCCAGGGCGGTCAGCACCGCCGGCTCGTTCTGCTGCAGTATGGCGGTGACCACCGGCGGCCCGAGATTGGGCCGGCGGGCCACCTCGATCTGGTGCTCGATGGTGGCCTCGGTGAGCAGGCGCACCAGGTCGGGATCCTTCAGGACCGGGCTGGAACTGATGATCGGCCGGGCGATCTCGATGTCGTCGAGGGCGAGCACATTGATCAGGGCGGCCGGCGCCCAGGGGGCGGTGGCCAGCTTCTCGGCCAGGCGCTTGCGGATGTCGCGCTCGGCCTCCACCACCAGGCTCATGAAGATGGAGGAGAGCAGGGCCTGGACCGGCCCCGAGCTCATCACCGCCTCGGCGCCTTCGCCCGCGTCGCACAGGTCTACGATGGCCAGCAGCAGGCGCTCGCGGTCCTGGACGGCGCGGCTCCTGGCCAGACCCAGTATCTCTTCCGTCTTGGCGGCGACGCTCAAACCCGTTTCCTTGCTGGGAATCGTTGCGGGCTGATTCTGCTCAGACCCGTATGAAAACATGGTTACAAGCTGCCAACCACAAATCTGGCGCAATGGCGCAGCTTGTTTAGTACCGGGGGGCGAAATGGCCGAACCTTTGATCCTGGCCCTGGACCAGGGGACCACCTCCACCCGCGCCATCCTCTTCGACGCTCAGGGCCGCGCCCTGGCTGAGGCCGGGCGGCCATTGGAGCAGTTCTACCCCGCCGACGGCTGGGTGGAGCATGACGCCAACGAAATCTTCGCCACCAGCGTCGCGGTGATCCAGGAG
>JAZKFM010000085.1:2848-10004 GCA_040386415.1 Pseudomonadota bacterium | reverse complement strand
GCCGGTGGTGGCCGCCGCCGACGTCGAGAGCGCTGTGGGCCACGCCGACATCATCTGCACGGTCAGCGGGGCCGAGGAGCCGATCCTGAAGGGGGCCTGGGTACGGCCGGGGACGCACCTCAACCTCGTGGGCTCCAGCAGGGTCGGGCCTGTCGAGGTGGACGAAGACCTGGTGGCCGCCAGCCGCTTCATCGCCGACAGCCGAGAGGGTGTCCTGGCCCAGGGCGCGGAGTTCCTCCGGGCCAAGGCCTCGGGCCGGGTGGGCGACGACCATGTGGTGGGTGAGATCGGCCAGGTGCTGTCGGGCGCCATCCCGGGCCGCCAGTCCGCCGAGCAGATCACCGCCTACAAGTCGTTGGGCCACATCGTCCAGGACCTCGCCAGCGTCCGGGCCTTAATGTCAGGCGGGGCCTGACCGGGCGGGCAGGAAGCCTGGCATCCGCAGCAGGCCCGCGCTGACCAGGGCCACCAGCAGGCCCACCGGAAGGATCTCCACCGCCGTCATCGGCAGGCGGTAGAGCGGGTTCTCATAGGCCTTGGCCATGGCCCCCATGTCCGCGGCCAGCTTGGCGTAGGCCGCGCCGGTGACCCCTTCGGCGCGCTTGGCTGCAAGGGTCTGGGCCACCATCTCCGGCATGAACCGGTAGCCGGTGGCGGCAAGATAGATTTCCCACACCGCCACATAGGCCAGGGCCGCCACCACCGCGATGCCCAGCCCCAGAAGGAATGCCGTGCGGAACGTGATGACGCCCCCCAGCACGTTGTCGCGATACTGCTTCACGGCCACCAGGATGGAGGACAGGGCCACCAGCATGATCAGATAGCCCAGCCATACGTTCCCGTGGCTGTCTTCCGACATCCAGATCGTGCCGAGAATGCCGGTGATGGCGACCAGGCCGGCGATGAGGCCGTAGGTCAGGATGTTGCGGGTCATGTGGTCTGCTCCCCTGATGTGTGGCCGCCAGGATGGGTCATGGCCGAGCTTGCGCCTATCGCCCAAAAGGGTGAGATCGCGCGGTTCGCCCGTTCGGCTCAGGGTAGCAGGTGCAGGTCGCGGGCCTTGCGCACCGCCTGGGTGCGGCGGCTGACCTCCAGCTTTGAAAACAGGTTGGCGGCGTGGGTCTTCACCGTATTGGGCGAGACCCCCAGGGTTCGGGCGATCTCCTTGTTGGACTGACCGGCCGCCAGGCGTTCCAGCACCTTCACCTCCTGCCGGGTCAGGCCGAGGGAGGCCATGGCGGCGGTGTTGGGCTCGAAGGAGCCTGGCGGCTTGCGGACGTTGAGCTTCCACCCGACCCAGACCCCGCCGGCGGCGAAGGCCACGCCGATGAGGGCGACGTAGATTTCCCGCGAAAAGGCGCGCGTCAGGAACCGGTATTCGAGCCACTGCAAAGCGAAGGCGCCGACGGCGAGAACGAGGGCCCAGAGGAGGACTGTGCGGAGCATGGGCGGCGTGGCGGCGGAGAGCTTGGCCCCCACCCGGCTGACCTTGCGGAGGATGCCGTCGGTCCCGGTCATGTCGCGCCTCCCGGTCAAGCCGTCACTCGCAATAGCTTGTCGGCGTCGCCTCATTTGGCAAGCCCGTGAATCCATCGGAGACCCGGGCCCGGGCCCAGGTCCTTCACCGTGAAGTGCTAAGCGAGTAGGATCGATTGCGTGAGAGAGGCCCAGCCATGACTACCAGCCTTCGACGTCCCACCACCCTGTTGACCATCGGCCAGCTTTGCCGCGAGTTCGAGGTCACGCCCCGCACCCTGCGCTATTACGAGGAGCAGGGCCTGCTGGCGCCTGAGAGGCGGGACCAGCAGCGCCTCTATTCCCGCCGCGACCGCGCCCGGCTGCAGCTGATCCTGCGAGGCCGCCGGGTCGGCCTGTCCCTGGCCCAGATCCGCGAGGTGCTGGACCTGCCCAATCCGGCCGACCAGGACGCGGCGCAGAACGCCGTGGCCCTGCGCGCCTTCCAGCAGCGCATCGCCGCCCTGGAGCAGCAGCGCGAGGAGGTGGTGGGCGCGATCGAAACCCTCGAGGCCGCCTGCGCGCGCCTGGAGGCGCACCTCCAGCACTGACGCTCAGGCGGGGCTCAGGGTTCGGAGTAGCCCTTCGCCCGCAGAGCCAGGCGTCCCAGCCGGGGATCGGTCTCGAAGAACAGGCCGCCCCGGCGCGCGGAATGGTCCGGAATGAAGTCGAAGTTGGCCTCGGCCGTCTCCGGCGGAGCGTCACCGCGCTCGAGTTCACCCTCCACCAGCACGCCCGCGGCCGGAGAGCCGCCCACGTTTTTGGCCTCGACCACCACCAGGAAGCCAGGCCCTGAGCTGCGAATCTCCAGGGCGCGGACCTCCACCTGGGGCGGCGACGGGTCGGCCATGAAGGCCTCCGAGGCGATCAACACGATCGTCGCCACGACGAGGAGCAGCCCAACCCCCGCCGCCAGCCATTCCACGAGTGGAGTGGGGGGCGGCGTCTTGGCGGTGGGCCTTGCCGGCTTGGCGGCGGGGGCGCGTCGGACGGTCTTGGCCATTCAGGTCACCAGTCGCGCGGTCGCCGCGCCCAAGGCGGCGGGGAAGCCGAGCACCACCGCCATGGTCGCCTGCTCGTGCAGGGCCACCCCGTCCAGCCGGCCGAACGTCCACAGGCAGTAGACGCTGATGACCAGGGCGATGGCGTAGCCGGGCAGGGTGTAGCGCAGGAAGGTCGGAACAAGCCGCCCGGCCCCCCTCCGTCTGTGCTCGCCGCGGAAGCCTAGGGCGTAGACGAAGACGTGCAGGACCAGCAGGGAGGCCGCGATCAGGGCGATCGCATGCCCCGGGGACATCAGATAGCTGATCACCATGACCTCCTCGGTCGGCGCGATGTTGAAGGCCAGGAAGACCGCGCCGACCGACATCAGGAACAGGGTCCCCAGGAAACCGGCGTTTTCGCGCTCCCGCGTATCCTGGAGGTCCCGGGTCCCGAACTGCTTGCCGGCCAGAAGGGCGCCGACCGCGGCGGGCACGGCGGCGATGGCGATCTTGCCCACCGTCTCCGTAAGGGTGAGGTCGGGCGTCAGAACGCCGATCACGGTGAGCATGAGGCTGGCCACGATGAACCCCACGGCGAAGGCTGCCAGGGCGTCCAGCAGTTCGTCGCGCAGGCGGAAGGTCGGCTCAAAGCCGGCGTAGTAGGAGAGGCCCAGCAGCATGGGCAGGCTGACCAGAGTGAAAAGGAGCAGCCTCAGGCGGTCGATGGCGAAACCGCCCAGAGACCACATCTCCATGGTCATCAGCAGAGGAAGGGCGAACAGCAGCGCGCCGCCAAAGGCGCGGGCGAGCCCCTTGATGTAGTCTCTGCCTGCTTGATCCACGCGCCCCTCCGATGGCCCAGTGAACGCCCACGCTTCCCCGTGCGTTCCGTGCCCCGCGCGCCGACGCCTTCGAGATGAAGGTGACCATCAATCCCGACGGCGCCTGGTCGTACGAGCAGGACACCATCATGCAGGTCCGCGGCCGCCCCGACCCGTTCCACCACACTGACCGCAACACCCTGACCCGGGTGGCCGCGCCGACACCCAACCCCCTGGCCCGCGAGGCGGCTGGCGCCTGAGGGGGCTGTCAGGCGGTCGATCCATGCTAGTCAGGACCCGCGCGGCGAGGACGCCCGCGGTGGGGTCGAGACGAGAATGCTAGAGAGTCCCTTCACCCAGTCCCCGGTGAAAATCGGCGTGATCGGACTGGGCTATGTCGGCCTGCCCCTGGCCGTGGCCCTGGCCGAGCACTACCCGGTGGTGGGCTTCGACATCGGCGCCGAGCGGATCGCCGAGCTGCAGGCGGGCCATGACCGCACGTTGGAGGTGGACGCCGAGGAACTGGCGGCCGCCAGCGCCCTGTCGTTCTCCCTGGATGAGGCCGACCTTGCCGCGTGCAACGTGTTCATCGTCACCGTGCCCACCCCCATCGACCGCCACAAGCGGCCCGACCTCTCGGCCCTGCTGGCCGCCAGCCGCACGGTGGGCCGCGCCATCTCCAAGGGCGGGGTGGTGATCTACGAATCCACCGTCTATCCGGGGGCGACGGAGGAAGACTGCGTGCCGGTGGTGGAGCAGGTCTCGGGCCTGAAGTTCAACACCGACTTCTTCGCAGGATACAGCCCCGAGCGCGCCAATCCCGGCGACCGTGCGCACCGCCTGGCCTCGATCATCAAGGTGACCTCGGGCTCGACGCCGCAGGCGGCCGCCTTCGTCGACGCCCTCTACGGCGCGGTGGTGACGGCGGGCACCCACCTGGCCAGCTCGATTCGCGTGGCGGAGGCCGCCAAGGTGATCGAGAATACTCAGCGTGACCTGAACATCGCCCTGATCAACGAATTCTCCCTGATCTTCAACCGGCTGGGGGTCGACACCCAGGAGGTGCTGGCCGCGGCGGGCACCAAGTGGAACTTCCTGAAGTTCCAGCCGGGCCTGGTGGGTGGCCACTGCATCGGGGTCGACCCCTACTACCTGACCCACAAGGCCCAGGACGCCGGCTATGACCCGCAGGTGATCCTGGCCGGGCGGCGGATCAATGACGGCATGGGGGCCTATATCGCCCAGACCCTGATCAAGACTTTGATCCAGCGCGACACCAAGGTGCGCGGCGCGCGGGTCCTGGTGATGGGGCTGACCTTCAAGGAAAACTGCCCCGACCTGCGCAACACTCGGGTCATCGACATCGTCCGCGAGCTGGCCGACTACGGCGTCGTGGTGGACGTTCACGACCCCTGGGTCGACGCCGAGGAGACGCTGGCCGAATACGGCGTCCGCCCCGTGGCCGATCTGGCGCCGGGCGCCTATGACGCCGTCGTCCTGGCCGTGGCGCACCAGGCCTTCCTGGAAATGGGCCTGCCGGCCATCCGCGCGCTCGGGAAGCCCGGCGCGGTGCTCTACGACGTCAAGTCGGTGTTCCCGAAGGATGAGGCCGACCTGCGGCTCTAGCCCAACGCCCTGGCCACGGCCGGGGCTAGCCGCTGGGCGATCAGGGCGGCGCCCTGGGCGTTGGGGTGAATGCCGTCACGCTGGTTGAACCGGCTCATGCCGGCGACGCCGCCCAGCAGGTTCGGGTAGAGGGCTACGCCCTGGGCCTTGGCCACTGCGGGGAAGACCGCGTTGAACTCACGCGCGTAGCCGCCGCCGATGGCGGGCGGGGCGGCGAGGCCGGCCAGCAGGACGCGTATCTTGCGCGCCTTGAGGCGGCGCACGATGGCGTCGAGGTTGGCCTTGGTGGTTCCCGGCTGCAGGCCGCGCAGCAGGTCGTTGCCGCCTAGCGCCACGATGCAGAGGCTGGTGTCCTTCTGGACGCTGAAATCGACCCGCGCGAGGCCGCCGGCCGTGGTGTCGCCGGACACCCCGGCGGGGCGGATCACCGCGCTCTTGCCCAGCTTGGCGAGCTCGGCCTGCAGCCGAGCGGGGAAGGCCGCCGACGCGGGCAGGCCAAAGCCTGCGGTGATGGAGTCTCCCAGAATGGTCACGACGGGTCTGCCCGCTGCGAGGGCAGGGAGGGGGGTTGCCAGGGCGGCGGCGATCAGATGGCGGCGTGTCAGCATGGAGCAGGTGTGTCGGTCATGAGTCTGTCCTATTTAAGGGCTCAGCATGACGGCTCAATAGATGGGAGTTCACTTGGCGCAGACGACGCAGGCCGGTGCGCCGGTGGAACTGGACGGAGTCTTCCTCAGCCTGCCGTCGGCGGCGGGGCCGGTGGAGATCCTGCAGGACCTGAGCTTCCGGGTCGAGACGGGCGAGCGCGTGGCGGTGACGGGCCCCTCCGGCTCAGGCAAGTCGTCGCTGATCTCGGTCGCGGCCGGGCTTGAGCTGCCCACCGCCGGGACCGTGAGCCTGTTTGGCCAGGACCTCGGCAAGCTGGACGAGGACGGCCGGGCGCGCCTTCGCCGAGGCCGAGTCTCCCTGGTGTTCCAATCCTTCCACCTGCTGCCCAACATGACGGCCGCGGAGAACATCGCCGCGCCCCTGGAGATCGCCGGACGCCGGGACGCCGCCGACGTGGCGCGGTCGTGGCTTGAGCGGGTGGGCCTGGCGGCCCGTGGCCGCCACTATCCGCACCAGCTGTCAGGGGGAGAGCAGCAACGGGTGGCCCTGGCGCGCGCGCTCGCGCCGCAGCCCGCCCTGCTGTTCGCCGACGAACCCACCGGAAATCTCGACGCCGCCAACGCGGCCCTGGTGGCCGACCTGATGTTCGACCTGGTGATCGAGACCGGCGCGGCCCTGGTGTTGGTGACCCACGACCCGATCCTCGCGCGGCGGGCCGACCGGCAGGTAGTGATCGGGGACGGCCGGACGGTCGCCGCCGCATGAGCCCGCTGGCCTGGACGTTCGCCCTGCGCGAGTTGCGCGGTGGGGTGCGGGGCTTCCGCATCTTCCTGGCCTGCCTGGCGCTCGGCGTGGCGGCGATCGCCGCCGCCGGATCCACGGCCGAGGCGTTCCGGCAAGGCCTGGCCGGTCAGGCCCGGGAGATCCTCGGGGGCGACCTGGCCGCCACCCTGGAGCAGCGCCGCTTCACCGCCGGCGAGCGGGCGGCCATGGCGAAGATGGGCCAGGTCGCCTTCGCCGTCAGCGCCCGGGCCATGGCCGAGGCGCCCTCCGGCGAGCGGCGGCTGGTGGAGCTGCGGGGAGTTGGCGGCGCCTATCCGCTGGCCGGAGAGGTCGAACTGCAGGGCGTCTCGTCACTCTCCGAAGCGTTGGCGCCGGTCGATGGCGTGCCTGGGGCCGCGGTGGAACAGGTCCTACTGGACCGCCTGGGGCTGAAGCTGGGAGACCGGCTGCTGGTGGGCAACACCCCGATCGTCGCCCGCGCGGTGCTGGTGCAGGAGCCGGACCGGCTTTCGAGGGGCTTCGCGCTAGGGCCGCGCGTGCTCACCGCCTTGCCGGTGGTGGAGAAGGGCGGCTTCCTGGAGCCCGGCCTGCCGTTCGGCGAAACGGCGCGGATCGCATTGCCGTCCGGCGCCGACACCGCTCCGGCCGCCAGGACCCTGCGCAAGGCGTTGAAAGGCGCCGAGGCGCGCGTCCGCCAGAGGGACGAAGCCGCGCCCGGCGTGCGGCGACTGATCGAACAACTGGAGTACTTCCTCGGCTTCATCGGTCTGGCCTCCCTGGTGGCGGGCGGACTGGGGGTGCATGGGGCGGTCTCAGCCT
>JAZKFM010000085.1:1963-2838 GCA_040386415.1 Pseudomonadota bacterium | reverse complement strand
GGAACAGCGCAAGCCGGTGATCGCGGTGTTGAAGGCCCTGGGCGCCGAGGGGCCCCTGGTGCGCAATCTCTACCTGATCCAGATCGGGGCCCTGGCCGGCCTCGGCGTGGCGATCGGCCTGGCCGCGGGCGCCGCGGCGCCCCTGGTGCTGGGCGCGCTCATCGCCGACGACCTGCCGATCCCGGCCCTGTTCGGCGTCTATCCCATGCCGCTCCTGAAGGCAGGAGCCTTCGGCCTGCTTTCGGCGGCGGCTTTCGCGCTGGGGCCCCTGGCTCGGGCGCGCCTGACCTCGCCGGCCACCCTGTTCCGCCACGACCTGCCCACCCGGTTTGGCTGGGGAGTGGAGATCATCGGGGCGGGCCTGGCGGCCATCGCCCTGGCCGGACTGGCGGTGGTGACCGCGCCGACCCCCTTGGCGGCCGCGATCATGATCGCCGGGGTGGTGGTCGCCTTCGGCATCCTGTGGGCCTTAGGGCTCGGCGGGGCCTGGCTGGCGGGCCGGGCCCGGATCGGGGCGAGGGGCGCCCTGCGCATCGCCCTGGCCAGTCTTGCCGGGCCGCGCTCCGCCGCCCGCACCGCCGCGCCCGCCATCGGCCTGGGGGTCGCCCTGCTGGCGGCCGTCGTGCTGATCCAGTCGAGCCTGCTGCGTCAGGTGGCCGAGGTGGCGCCCCGCACCGCGCCGGCCCTGGTCTTCACGGAAATCCCCGGCGACCGCGTCGCGGCCTTCGACGCCGCCCTGGCCGGGGCCTTCGGCGTTCCCCTGACCGCAGACATGTATCTCCGGGCGCCCTTCGTCACCGGACGGATCAGCCACATCAAGGGGCGGCCGGTGGTCACCAGCCAGATCGAGGCCTCCGAACGCTGGGCCTATGACA
>JAZKFM010000085.1:0-1953 GCA_040386415.1 Pseudomonadota bacterium | reverse complement strand
CTGCGTCGGGCATCGTCGAGGGGCGGTGGTGGCCCGCCGACTATGCCGGGCCGCCCCTGCTGGCCATGGAGGCCGATGTGGCCAAGGCGGGCGGCTTGAAGGTTGGCGACCGGGTCACCCTGTCGGTTCTGGGCCGGGACATCGAGAGCCGGGTCGCCGTGCTGCGCAAGGTGGACTTCGGTGGCTTCGGGGCCAGCTTCCCCCTGGTGCTGAATCCCGGGGCCTTGGAAGGCGCCAATCTGAGGCACGTCGCCATCGCCAAGGCCAGCAAGGCGCAGGAAGCCGCCGCGACCCGGGCGCTGGGAACCGACTTCGCCGAGGTGAACGTGATCTCCGTGCGCGAGCAACTGGAGGCGGCGACGGAGCTGTTCGGCCGCCTGGCCCTAGCTATCCGGGGCGCGGCGGGGGTCGCGGCCCTGGCTGGCCTGCTCGTCCTGGCCGGGGCCATCGCGGCCGGCGCGCAGTCGCGCATGCGGGAGGCGGCGATCCTCAAGGTGCTGGGCGCGTCGCGCGGCCAGATCCTCAGCGTCTATGTCCTGGAGTACGGCGCGGTGGGTGTGGTGGCGGGCGCGGCGGGCGTCGCCCTGGGCTGCGCCGCCGCCTGGCCCGTGGTCACCCTGGTGTTCAAGGCCGACTGGAGCGTCGACTGGACCGGGATCGCGGCCCTGGTCGGCGGCGCGGCGACGCTGGCCGCCCTGGGAGGGCTGCTGGCCTCGCTGCAGGCCCTTTCGCGCCGACCCGCGCCGGCCCTGCGCAGCGAGTAGGCGGCAGGCGCAGCGCGGCTGTTCTGGAGCGTGAAACCGAGCCTATTGGATTGTCGCGACCGCGGTGGTGGTGGGGGAGTAGAGGCCAAGCAGGCCTTCCCGGTCGGCGACCGCGCGAGCCGCACGAGCAGCGTTCTGGCAGATGACGCCCTTGACCTGGCCCGAGAGGCACTGCTGCAGCGCAGCTTCACGCTCATAGGCGTTGTCGCGGAAATAGGTGAAGGAGCGGTCCACGGATCCCCAACCCACCGAGGCGGTGATTGCGGCCAGCGCCACGCCGCACCAAAAAACTGCACGTATCATTTTGAAGCACCCCCCAGCACTAGGGTGCAAGTCCTAGACCCCATTCTGGGGGGGCTCAAGCGCGCGCCCGCGCGAGGCGAAGATGCCTCACCCTGGAAGGTGAGCGAGCCGAGCGATCTACGTCCTGTAGTAGTCGCGATACCAGTCGACGAAGCGGCTGATCCCGGTCTCGATAGGGGTCTTGGGCGCGTAGTCGAGGGCGGCCTGGGTCTCGGCGGTGTCGGCCTCGGTGCGGGTGACGTCGCCGGGCTGCATGGGCAGCAGGTTGAGCTTGGCCTTCTGTCCAAGCTTCTCCTCCAGCACCTCGATGTAGCGCATCAGCTCGACCCGCTCGCTGTTGCCGAGGTTCAGGATGCGCCAGGGGGCGACGCCGCTGGTGGCTGGACTGGGCGCCAGCGGGTCCCAGGCGGGATCGATGGCCGCGGGCCGGTCCAGGGCCGCGACCACCCCCGAGACGATGTCGTCCACATAGGTGAAGTCGCGCTGCATCCTGCCCTCGCCATAGACGTCGATGGGCTGGCCCTGGAGGATCGCCTCGGTGAACTTGAACAGCGCCATGTCGGGCCGGCCCCAGGGCCCGTACACGGTGAAGAACCGCAGCCCCGTGGAGGGGATGGCGAACAGGTGGGCGTACGAGTGGGCCATGGACTCGTTGGCCAGCTTGGTGGCGGCATAGAGGGTGATCGGGTGATGCACCGCGTCCCGCACCGAGAAGGGCAGCTTGCCATTGGCGCCGTAGACCGAGCTGGTGGAGGCGAAGACCAGGTGCTTCGGCTGGACCGCCCGGCACCCCTCCAGGATATTCAGGAAGCCGACGACATTGGCGTCCACATAGGCCTCGGGATTTTCCAGGCTGTAGCGGACGCCGGCCTGGGCGGCCAGGTTG
>JAZKFM010000084.1:2557-3318 GCA_040386415.1 Pseudomonadota bacterium | reverse complement strand
GAGGCGCGGCGGGGCTGGGTGGAGCCCGACATCCGGGCGTTTCCCTATGGGGTCGGTTGATGGCCCCGGCGGTTTCGGCCACGGTCGGCGCCATGTCGCGGCCCGTGCAGATCGTCATCCTCAACGGCTGCGGCAGCGCCGGGAAGAGTTCGACGGCCCGGGCGCTGCAGGAGATCTGCGCCCGGCCGTTCCTGCATGTCGCCATGGACGCCTTCCTCGACATGCTGCCCGAGGCGATGTTCGGCCACGCCGACGGGATGATCTTCGAGACCCTGGAGGCGGACGGCAAGCCGTCGGTGGCGATCCGCACCGGGCCGGTGATGGAGGCCGCCATGCGCGGCATGCGCCAGGCCATCGCGGCGATGGCGGGGCAGGGGAACCCCCTGATCGTCGACGACGTGATCCTCGATCCCGCCGACGAGGCCGACTATCGCGCTGTGCTGTCGCGGTTCGAGGTCCGCTTCGTGGGGCTGTTCGCGCCGCTGGACGCGCTTGAGGCCCGCGAACGGGCGCGCGGCGACCGGGAGATCGGGCTGGCGAGGTGGCAGTACGACCGCGTGCACCAGGGCCGGACCTACGACCTGAAGATCGACACCGCGGCGACGACGCCCGCGCAGAACGCGGTGCTGATCCGCGACGCGTTCGGGCTGTAGGCCCCGCATTTTCCTCCCCTGTCGCGCAGCGTGCGGGGGAGGGGAGTAAAATGCTCACCTGAACCGCCGCCCTCTTTCCTCCCCCGTTCACGGGGGAGGGGGACCGGC
>JAZKFM010000084.1:0-2547 GCA_040386415.1 Pseudomonadota bacterium | reverse complement strand
CACCACGCCTGCGGCGCGGTCCCCCTCCCCCGTGCCGCTCCGCTGCACAGGGGAGGAAAACGCTCACCTCAACCCGTTCGCAAGGGAGGAAAGGGTCGGCGCTACGGGCGCAGGCCTGTCATCGAGGCGGCGAGGAGGCGCAGGCCGTCGGCGACCTCATCGGGGTTTTGATAGACGGATGACGCCGGGATGCGGTGCACGATCAGGCCGCGCGCCTCCAGGAAGCGATCGCGTCTTTGGTCGTGAACGACCTGCTCTGCGTCTCCGTGACCATGACCATCAATCTCGACGACCAGTCCGACGCTGGGACAGAAGAAGTCCAAGATGTAGGGACCGAGGGATGCTGGCGTCGAAATGGGGGCACATTCGTCAGCCGACGCCGGAGGCGAGACCACAGCATCACCTCCGGCTCCGTCATCGACCGGCGCAGGGCCTTGGCGCGCTTCGTGGTCAGCGTCAGGGCGCGCATCGGGTTCGCCGCTAGCCCGTGTCACTGACACCCCTGGCCCGCGCGCTTGCGGTCGTAGGCGGCCACCAGGCTCTGGTACGGGGGCAGGAAGGTGTGCAGTTTCACCGGCTTGCCGTCCGTGGAGGTCCCGGCGACGCCGGAGCGGATCTCGAAGTGCATGTGGATGGTGGTGGGGGTGCCGCCGAAGTCGTTGGAGGCCTTGCCCAGGTTGTCCCCGGCCTTGACCACGGCGCCTTCCGTAACGGCCAGCTGGTTCATCCGCATGTGGAGGTAGCGATAGACGCGGTGCGGGGGCGCCGAGCCGGTGAGGGTGACGGTGTAGGTCCCCATGTCGGTGATGATCCCGTCCTCGGCGGCCACCACCCAGTGCTTATCCTTCTTGCAGGTGGCAGGGCGGATGTCCTGGCCCTGGTGGCCCTTGCCGTTGGCGCAGAGGGGGCTGGCGTGGCCGCGGCTTTCACAGAAGTTGTCGCGCCACGGCAGGCTGTAGTTGCCGGCGTCGCACTGGCTGGGTTTGTCCTTCGGGCCCATGCCGCCGCCGGGCCCGTAGACCTGGGAGTTGGCGAAGGCGTCCTCGGTGAAGGGGAAGCAGAGCTGGGGCGACCAGGTGGTGCGGTCGAGATAGCCGGAGCCGGACTTCGGCAGCAGGTCGCCGGCCGGGAAGTGGCCGAAGCTGCCGGCGGCGGGGACGTCGGGGGTCTGGACCGGATCGACGGGGGCCTCGGTCTGGGGCTCGTCGGGGAGCTGCTCGGCGCCGCCGTCGCCGACGGGTTCATCGGGCTCGGCCGGGGCGCCGCCGGGCAGGGGGCCTCCCGGCAGGATGTCGCCCGCCGTGGTGGGGCTGGGACCCGTCGTCGGGTTTCCGAACCAGCCGGAATTGTAGCCCACCAGGGCCAGGACCGCGAGAAGGATGAGGATCAGGATGATCAGGGGCGCGCGCATCTCCTAGGCTCCCAGTCCGGCGGCCTGACGGGCCGCCCTGCCCATGACGACGACGGTGCTCTTGGCCACCAGGGACCGCACATAGGTCTCGGTCCGGCAGCGGGGATCCGAGGGCGCGTCGCAGCGCAGTTCGGCGGTGTAGAGCACACCGTAGCGGACGAAGCTGGCCAGCTGCCCGTCCACCGTGCGCTGCACCACCAGCTGCTCGGGTCCGATATTGGGCAGGTTCAGCCTGGAGCCCGCCGGCAGGGGCGTGGTCGCCGCCGTGCCGGTCAGGGACACCCGCGCGCCCGGGAGGTTGGCGGTGATCGAGTAGTAGTCGCCGAAGGAATAGATCCGCGCGCCGCCCATCAGGCCGGGGTCGGCCGGCAGCAGGATCGGCAGCCGGGTTTTGTCCACCGCGGCCGGGTCCAGGCCTCGTCCGACAGGGGAATTGCCGCCGCCGCTCTGGCGCAGGCCGCCCACCGCGCCGGCCCAATCGACGCCGCCGGGGCTCGGGGGGCGGGTGACCGGGGGAAGGGCCGCGCCGGGGCGGGTGGTCGGCGGGGGTGTGGGCGCCACCTGGGCGCTGGCCGTCACCGCCGCCAGGGTCGCGCCCGCCACGATCAGGGCTCGGATCTTTGGATTTCGCATTGGCCCCCCGCCATCACGTCAATGTCAAAGTCTCGCGCAGTTGAGCTTCGCTGTTAACCCGAGGTTGCAGCAGTGATGTGAATTTGGCGGTCTCACGCCAAATATGCCGCCGACTTCGCCTGATGATTGAGCGGCGGAACCTCAGCTCCGGTTGACGCTGCGTCAACATTGTTGCGTCGCGGCAATTGAACGGGCGCCCCTTACTGGCTATATGCACGTCCCTGTCGCGGCGCAGATTGCTGACCGCGCCCTTGTAAGGACGGCCTATGCTGGTGACCCTGATGAAGGCCAAGCTGCACCGCGCGACGGTGACCCAGGCCGACATGGACTATGAAGGCTCCATCGCCATCGACCGCGAGCTGCTGGACGCCTCGGGCATCCTGCCGCACGAGCAGGTGGACGTGCTGAACATCACCACCGGCGCCCGCTTCACCACCTACGCCATCGAGGCGCCGCGCGGCTCCAAGGTGATCGGGGTCAACGGCGCCGCCGCCCGCCTGGTC
>JAZKFM010000083.1:0-3380 GCA_040386415.1 Pseudomonadota bacterium | reverse complement strand
CCTTCGTGGCCACCGACGCGGCCATTTCGCCCACCGCGTTGCAGACCCTCGCCAACCTCTACACGCGCACCACCTTCAACTGCGTGACGGTGGATGGCGACCGCTCGACCAACGACACCCTGCTGCTGTTCGCCACCGGCCAGTCGGGCGCGCCGAACATCGCCCGCGCGGGCGACAAGCGCCTGGCCGATTTCCGCGACACGCTGGAAGCCGTGCTGCTGGACCTGGCCCTCCAGCTCGTCCGGGACGGCGAGGGCGCCAGCAAGTTCGTCAAGATCACCGTGACCGGCGCCGAGAGCCCGGCCTCGGCCCGCAAGATCGCCCGCACCATCGCCGAGAGCCCGCTGGTGAAGACCGCCTTCGCCGGCGAGGACGCCAACTGGGGCCGCATCGCCATGGCCGTCGGCCGCGCCGACGAGCCCATCGACCGTGACCGCGTGAAAATCCAGTTCGGCCCTCTCATCGCCGCCCAGGACGGCCTCGTCTCGCCCACCTATGACGAGGCCAAGATGAGCGCCTACATGAAGAACCAGGAGCTGGAGGTCAGCGTCGACGTCGGCGTCGGCAAGCACGCCGCCAGCGTCTGGACCTGCGACCTCACCAAGCAGTACGTCGCCATCAACGGCGACTACCGAAGCTAGCCCACCGCCGCGAGCCGGGGCGTCTCCCCCCAGCCCGTCAGGAATCCGGTGAGGTCGGTCAGGGGGACGGGGCGGGAGATCAGGTAGCCCTGGATGGCGTCGCACCCCAGCAGGGCCAGCGCCGCCTGGACCTCGGCGGTCTCCACCCCCTCGGCGACGACGCTCATGCCCAGGCTGTGGGCCAGGTCGATGGTGGACTTCAGGATCAGACGGTCGCGCTGGCTCTGCGCCACCGCCACCACCAGCGACTTGTCGATCTTGAGCTCATCGGCGTCGAGCATCTTCAAATAGGACAATGACGATAGGCCGACACCGTAGTCGTCGATGGAGACCTTGAGGCCCGCCGCGCGGAACGCGGCGATGGAAGCCGTCGCAGCGGTGGGGTTTTCGATCACGGCGGTCTCGGTGATCTCCAGGCAGATGCCGTGGTCGCGGCCCGCCATCATGGCCTGGACGTTGTCGCAAAAGCCACGGTCGGCCAGCAGCCGCCCGGAGAGATTCACAGAGACCACGACGTCATGGCCCGAAGCCTTCAGGGCGGCCCGGTCCCGCAGGGCGCGCTCCAGGGTCCACTCGGTCAGCTCGCGGATGGCGCCCGTCTCCTCGGCGATGCCGATGAAGCTGTCGGGCGCGATCGGGCCCCGCACCGGGTGCCTCCAGCGCACGAGGGCCTCGACGCTGTGCACCGCGCTATCGGTAAGGGTGAGTTTCGGCTGGTAGTGCAGGCTGATTTCGCCGGCGTGCAGGCCGCGACGCATCTCGGTCATCAAGGCGAGGTTGAGCGAGGGGTCCAGGTAGGTCTCAGCCTCGAAGGTCACCAGGCGGCGGTTCAGCCGCCGGGCTTCGTCCAGGGCCAGGGCGGCGTTTTCCAGCAGCCGTTCAGGGTCGTCCTGGGTTGAGGTGCGGTGCGAGACCCCCAGCTTGATGAAGGCGTCCACCGTGTGTCCGGCCACTTCGTGACCGGGGTCCAGGGTCTCCAGCCTCTTGAGGTCGGCCAGCAGGGTGTGGGTGTCGGCGCGGTGCAGGACGAGTCCCAGCACCGAGGTGGAGAGGTGGGCGACCTGGCCGTCGCCGCACACGGCCTGCAGCCGGGCGGCGACGCCGCGAACGATCAGGTTGGAGAGGCTGTAGCCCACGGCGCCCCGCATGGTGGGGTAGCGGTCGATGCCGATGGCCACGACCGCCAGGGCGCCCCTCTCGGCGCCCTGCATCCGCGAGGTGACTTCGCTCAGCAAGGCGCGGCGGTTGGGCAGGCCGGTCTCCGGCTCGTGCAGCGCCTGGTGCAGCAGGCCCGCCTCACGCTCTTCGATGATCGAGCGGGCGCGGCGGGCGAGCTCGGCCTGCGTCGCCCACAGCAGGCACGCCAGCTGGGCGGCCACGAGCGGCGCCACCGACAGGCTCACGGGGGCCAGATTCTGCAGCAGGATGGGCAGGGTCAGCAAGCCGACCCCGACCGCCACGTGGCGGCGTGACAATGACCCCCGGGCGGCCTGGTGGTTGGCGCGCAGGAAGAATATCAGCAGGCAGGCCAGGGCGAAGGTCATCCAGGCCGGCGGAGTCGTCATGGCCCTGCCGCTGGTCAGGTTCTCGAACGCCAGGGCGTGGAGATAAACCCCATTCACCGTGCCGGCCTGCGGGGTGGCGAACTCGTCGCCAAGTTCCAGGGCCGTGGCTCCGATCAGGATCGACCGTCCCCGCACCAGCCTTGGATCGAACCGGTTGCTGTAGACGTCCTCGAAGCTGAGGTGGTCGATCTCGCCGACCCTCGCGGCATAGTCGATCAGGAAACTGTCGCGCCGCTGTTGAGGCGTCTGCGCCAGGGAGGCGCCCATGGAGGGGCGATAGGTCTCGTCCGCGCCGAAGCCGTAGGTGTAGCGGCGCACGCGGCCATCGGGGTCGATGGGGATGTTCACGCTGGCCAGCAGGGCTTCCGTCGAGAGACCGCGCAGCGGCGAAGTCTCCACCAGGCTGGTGCGGCCGTCCGCGCGCCGCACGGGCTGGACGAAGGTCGGCAGGATGACCGAGCCCGGCCGCGCGGCGATGGCGTCGGCCAGGGCCTTGTCGGTGGTGGCGGTCGAGTTGGCGCTGAAGTCGACATCGAAAGCCACCACCTTGGCGCCCGCCGCCTGCAGGTTGCCGATGGCGGTGGCGAAACGGTCGCGGCCCCAGGGCCAGCGTCCGGCCGCCCGAAGACTGGGGACGTCGATCTCGACGACGGTGATCTGGTGGCTGGGGGCGCGCTGCAGGGCATGGAAGCGCAGGGCGGCCAGGCCGTCCTCAACCGGCGTCAGGGCGCCGCTCAGCATGGCCAGGGCCACGCCAAGCGCCGCCGCGGCCAGGCCGACCTGCGACCGCAGGCGGCCGATCAGATGGCCCGGTCGGCTCACTTGGAACCGCGACCCTTGCCGTTACCGGTCACATCTTCGGCCACGCCGCCAACGGTGCTGATCAGGCCTGCGACCAGGCCGTCCGAGCCGCCGTTCCCGTTTCCGTTGCCGGTGCTTCCGCCGCCATTGCCATTGGAGCCGGCGTTTCCGGTCTCAGCGGCCGCGCCGCCGTTGCCGTTGCCGGTGCCGCTGGAGCCGGTGTTTCCGGTCTCAGCGGCTGCGCCACCGTTCCCGTTGCCGGTTCCGGTGTTCCCGCCGCCATTGCCATTGGAGCCGGTGTTTCCGGTCTCAGCGGCCGCGCCACCGTTCCCGTTGCCGGTTCCGGTGTTCCCGCCGCCATTGCCATTGGAGC
>JAZKFM010000082.1:7637-21582 GCA_040386415.1 Pseudomonadota bacterium | reverse complement strand
CCACAGACCGCCGGTCAGCAGGCAGACCGCCACGGTGTCGTCATCGATCTTCGGGGCGATCTCGGCGGCCAGGGCCGCGACCCGGGCGGCGACCTCTTCCTCCGACAGCAGAACGACGGGATCAGCCATGGGGCTCCAGGGCGTAAGGGCTGTCGGACGACAGGGGCTTGGCCTCCACCGGCGCTGGCCCGTGGGACGCCTGCGGCGCATGCGGCGCATCGGGCTCAGCCGCGCCACGCAGGGCGTGTTCGGGCGCCGGGTGGGCCGGCACAGGGACCTTGGCCTTGGTCTTCTTGCCCTTGGACTTGGCGGTGTCGGGCGCGAAGGAGATCTGCAGATCATGAGCCGAGGTCGGCGGGTCGAGGATCGCCAGGGCGAAGTGGCGGGTCTCGCCGGGGGGCACCACCGGATCGGCGGGGCGGGCGATCTTGGTGACGATGGTCTTGCCAGCCTTGTTGAGCAGCTCGATCTTCAGGGGCGGGGTGACGATGGCGTGGTCTTCGACATTGCGGATCATGCCGGAGACGGACAGGGCCGCGTGCCCGTCCTGCAGCGCCGGTTCGGCCCGCGAGCCCTCGATCACCAGGCCAAGGGTGTTCACCGGCAGCCCGGCGAGGGCATAGGCCTTGGCGGAGCCCGGCATGATCTTGACCACATCGACCCGGAACACGACGGCCAGGCCGACGATGATGGCGAGGCTGGCGGCCATGCCGGCCCAGACGATGCCGTGGGTGGCGGCCTCGCGCACCTTGCGGGTGTTCTCCACCTTGGCTCGGATCACCTTGGGCAGTTCGGCGCCGGGCAGGTCGCTCAGCGCGGCGGGTTCCTCGACCTGAGGTTCGAAGGGATCGCGGGCGACCGCGCCCTCCTCGGCCGAGACGTCCAGCTCCAGGGTCGCCTCAGGGTGCGCCGTCCAGCGGTGGCCGCAGGAGGCGCACTTCACCGCGCGGCCCTCCGGGGCGATCTTGGGATCGTCCACGAAATAGCTGGTGGCGCACTCTGGGCAGGTCAGGATCATGACGGCGGAACGGGTCTCGTAACCGGGGCTGTTGTTCTGGAGCGTCGCCGCCCTGGGACGGTCGGCGGGTCTGGAGGTTCGTCCTCCGGTCCCCAAGCCGAAGCGAACTGTTATCGCGATTCCTAGCACGCGGGCCTTGCCAAAACCCAAATCCCTGGCAGCGGCCGATCGTCCGGGTGGGAGATTCGCCCATCAGGCGAGCGCTGGGCCGGCTTGGCCCAGGGACGGCGGCGCTTGCGGAGGGCCGCCGCCGGTTCTGCTGGCGCATCGAGCGGGCTTAGGGTAGCCGGGAAGGCCGATGTCCAGACAGCCGCATGACGAACAGGCGCTCGACGCCGATGACGCCATCCTGGCCTTCGACGATGTATCGATGCGCTATGGCCGCGGGCCGGAGACGTTGAAAGACCTGACTTTTTCCCTGGAACCCGGCTCCTTCCACTTCCTCACCGGGGCCTCCGGGGCGGGCAAGAGTTCGCTGCTGAAGCTGATCTATCTGGCCGCCAAGCCCTCCAAGGGCCTGATGCACCTGTTTGGCCAGGACGTGTCGGCGGTCCCGGCCAAGCAGCAGCCGATGCTGCGCCGGCGGATCGGGGTGGTGTTCCAGGAATTCCGCCTGCTCGACCACATGAGCGCCTTCGACAATGTCGCCCTGCCCCTGCGAATCGCCGGCCGCAAGCCCGACAGCTACCGGCAGGACGTCGCCGAACTGCTGGCGTGGGTGGGTCTGCGCAGCCGCATGCACGCCATGCCAGCGACCCTGGCCGGCGGCGAGAAGCAGAGGCTGGCGATCGCGCGCGCGGTGGTGGGTCGCCCCGACATCCTGCTGGCCGACGAACCCACGGGGAATGTGGATCACGAGATGGGCCTGCGCATCCTGCGCCTGTTCGTGGAGCTGAACCGCCTGGGCACCACTGTGCTGATCGCCACCCACGACCAGGATCTGGTGGCGCGGTCGGGCAAGCCGGTTCTGCACCTGGAGGACGGCCGCCTGACTCAGCTGGGCCCCATCGGAGGCGCGTCATGAGCGACTTCGATCCTGGTCGCTGGAAGCCCGCCCCCTTCCTTCCCGAGACCGACGCCCGCGACGGCTCGCTGATCTTCGTGGTGGCGACCCTCTGCTTCCTGGCCTGCCTGACGGCGCTGACCGTGCTGGCCACCGACCGGGCCGCCCGGGGCTGGAGCGACCAGCTCACTGGCCAGGCCACCGTCATCGTCCGCGCCAAGGGCTCCGAGACCCCCGACAGCGCCGCCGCCCGCGCCGCCGAGGCCCTGTCGGGCCTGCCCGGGGTCGGCGAGGTCCGGGCCCTGGAGAAGGAAAAGGCCGAGGCCCTCATCGCCCCCTGGCTTGGCGACACCGCCGACCTGGATGACCTGCCGGTGCCGCGTCTGGTCGCCGTGGACCTCGACCCCAAGGCGCCCGCAACGCCCCAGAGCCTGGACAAGGCCCTGAAGGCCCAGGGTCTGGACGCGGTCGTCGACGACCACTCCATCTGGCTGAAGGACATTCAGCGCGCGGCCGGCGTCGCCCGCTGGATTGGGGTCGGGGTGTTCGTCCTGATCGCCGCGGCCGCGGGCGCCGTGGTGGCCTTCGCCACCCGCGCGGGCCTCACCGCCCGGCACGAGGTGGTGGAGGTGCTGCACCTGGCGGGGGCCGAGGACACCTTCATCGCCCGCCTGTTCCAGATGCGGTTTGCGCGCATGGCGGCTCTGGCGGGCTTGTTCGGCGCCGGCGGCGCGGCGATCATGGGGGCGATACTGCGCCTCATGGGAGGGGGCCAAGGCTTGACCCCGGTGCTGCCCATCGTCTGGACCGATCTGCTGGCCGTCCTGCCCTGCCCCGTGGCGGCCGGTCTGGTGGCGGCGGTGGCCGCGCGCCTCACCGCCCAATCCCTGATCGCGAAGATGACATGAGAAGCCTAGCCGCCATCCTGCTGGCCGCCTTCATCTGGACGATGGGCCTGCTCTCCTTCACCGCCCGGATCGAGAATTCCACCCCCATGCCCGCACCGCCGCGCGCCGATGGCATCGTGGCCCTGACCGGCGCGGGCTCCAACGAGCGGCTGGCTGCCGCCGTCAACCTGCTCGAAGACGGCAAGGCCCAGCGGATGCTGGTCTCCGGGGTCAATCCCGAGGCCAGCCGCGAGGACATCCGCACCGTCAGCAAGGCGGTCCGCCGCCTCTACGACTGCTGCGTGGACCTGGACTTCACGGCCGCCGACACGGTGGGCAACGCCCGGGAAACGGCCGACTGGGCCAACAACCTGCGCTACAAGAGTCTGATCGTGGTCACCGCCGACTATCACATGCCCCGCGCCATGCTGGAGCTTCGGGCCACCATGCCCGGCATCGACCTGCGGCCCTATCCGGTGGTCACCAAGGTGGTGGACGCCAAGCGCTGGTGGCGCACCAGCGGCGGGGCGCGCTTGATGATCCTTGAATATTCCAAGTATCTGGCGATCCTCGGCCGCGAGGCCGTCCGGAAGCTGGGGCCCAGCGACGCGCCGGCCCAAGACAAGAAGGCCTGATCTTGCAGAAGCTCCGCTCCCTGACCTTCGCCGTGGTGTTCTATGCCTGGTCGGTCTTCGTCTCCCTGGTGATCCTCACCCCCCTGCTCATCGCCCCGCGCAGCTGGACGGCGGCGACCTTCGGCCTTTGGAGCCGTGGCATTCGCCTGCTGCTGAAGGTGATCGCCGGCATTGAGGTCGAGGTGCGCGGCCGCGAGTTCATGCCCACCAAGGCGGCCCTGGTGGCCCCCAAACACCAGTCGATGTTCGACGTCTTCTCCCAGTTCTCCCTGCTGCCGGACGCCTGTTTCGTCACCAAGAAGGAGCTGCTGATGATCCCCTTCTTCGGCTGGTTCGCCATGAAGGCCACGATGATCAGCGTCGACCGCGCAGGGCACGCCACGGCGCTGCGCAAGCTGGTCCGCGACGCCAAGGACCGTTTCAAGATTCCGCGCCAGCTGGTGATCTTCCCGGAGGGCACCCGGGGCGAACCCGGCGCGCCCGGCGACTACAAACCCGGGATCGCGGCCCTCTATCGCGAGCTGGAGCTGCCGGTCTATCCGATGGCCACCAACGCCGGGGTCCACTGGTCTCGCAAGGGCTTCAACCTGACGCCGGGGACCATCGTCTTTGAATATCTGGAACCGATCCCGCCCGGCCTGAAACGCGGCGAATTCATGCGCACCCTGGAGGAGCGGATCGAGGCCGCCACCGCCAAGCTGCTCAGTGAGGATCCCGCCTATCGGCCTCAACCAGCGCCAGCAATCGCGCCATGACCACGTCGTGGACGCCCTCGGCCCGAAGGTGCTCCACCAGGTCGCGCAGATAGTCGACATTCTTGCCCGACAGGCCCGTGGCCCCGGCGATCAGCTCGGCCTGCCGTTCCAGGCTCAACGCCCCGGCCCACTGGGGATGCTTGGTGTCGGACAGGAAGACCAGAGTCTCCACCCGGCGGCCGTCGCTCAGCCGAATGTTGGCGCTGCTCTCCACATAGGTCTCGGTGGGCTGCTCGCGTTCGCGGAGATAGGCGTAGACCTCGTCCCAGTCGCTCTCCGCCACCCGGTAGGCCGCGCCGCGCACCGCGCCGCCGGGCGCCAAACCCAGGACCAGGCCCGGGCGTTCATAGGTGCCACGGTGGTGGACGGAATAGATGCAGAAGGCGCGGCGGCGGCCATGTAGGGTGGCGCTCTGGCGTTCGACGTATGCGAAGCCAGGCCGCCACATCAACGACCCGTAACCGAAAACCCAACGCTCAACAGACATGGCCCGCCGCTCAAAGACCCCCGAAGCTCCCCCTGTGCCCGATCCGGAACCCGCCCGCAAACCGCGAAGGTTCTGGCTCTATGCGCCGTTCGTCGTCCTGCTGCTCGCCGTGGCGGGATGGACAGCCCTGTGGCTGCAGGTGCGCGGCCAGGCCGCGACCCGCATGGACACCGCTGTCATCGAACTTCGCAAGGCCGGCTACGACGTTTCCTGGAAGGACCGCACCCTGGGCGGCTATCCCTTCCGGCTGGACGTGGTGCTGACCGACGCCCGCATCCGCGAGCCCGGCGGCTGGTCGATCGCCACGCCCAGGCTGGAGGCGCAGGCCTTCCTCTACTCCATCGGCCACTGGATCACGGCGGCGCCGCAGGGCCTGACCCTGACCCGCCCCATCGGGGGTCCGGTGGAGGTGCGCGGCGAACTGCTGCGCGCCAGCCTGAGCGGTCTCGACAAGCGTCCCCCCAGCTTCTCCTTCGAAGGCCGCAAGCTGACCTTCGCGCCCGGCGCCGGGGCCCAGCCCTTTGGCCTGTCGGCCGCCGACAAGGTGGAGCTGCACCTGCGCCCCGGCCCCGACGACCAGGGCGCCATCCTGTTCAAGGTCGACAACGGCAAGGCCCAGCTCAGCGGCCTGTTCGCTCAGCTGGCCGGCGACAAGCCGGTGTCCATCGTCTGGGATTCCATCCTCACCCGGATGAGCGGCTTCAAGGGCCAGACCTGGCCTGACGCCGTGCGGGCCTGGAGCGGCGGCGGGGGCCTGATCCAGGTGCGGCAGGCCGGCGTCACCGCCGGCGACGCCCTGATCGGCGCCCAGGCCGGCCAGCTCGGGGTCGGCTATGACGGCCGCCTGGTGGGATCCATGGACGTCACCCTGCGCCAGGCGCCCAGGGCGCTGGCCGCCATGGCCGCCACCGGAACCCTGCCGCCGGAGACGGCGCTCGCCGCCGCCGCCGTGGCCGCCGCCCGCGAAGACTCAGCCTCCGTGGCCCGCGCGACCCTGACCTTCGAGGCCGGACGCATGACCCTAGGCCCCGTGGCGATCGGCGCCTCACCCCGGGTCTATTGATGCTGGGGCAGCCGAACGCCGCGCCGGCCGCCTTCGCCCGGCGGCGGATGTCGCCCGCGCTGGGCCAGGGCGGGATGGTCGCCGCGGCCCATCCGCTCGTCGTGGCGGTGGCGCTCGACGTGCTGAAGCGCGGCGGCAACGCCGTGGACGCCGCTGTCGCCGGGGGGCTCACCGCCTCCGTGGTGATGCCGGAGATGTGCGGCCTCGGCGGCGACCTCTTCGCCATCGTCCATGCGCCGGGCCAGGCGCCGCTTGCGGTCCTGGGGAGTGGCGTGTCCCCCCGTTCGGCGACCCTGGAGCAGATGCGCAAGCAGGGCGACCCGAGCCCCACCGGCGTGAAGATGCCCTTCCGAGGCCCGCTCTCGGTCGCCGTTCCTGGCATGGTCCACGCCTTCGGCGCTCTCCTGGAGCAGTTCGGGTCGCGGCCTCTGGCGGAGCTGGCCGAGCCGGCCATCGCCTACGCCGAGGGCTTCCCGCTCACCCCGCTGGGCGCCCACTTCATCGCCACCTCGGCGGACCTGTTGCGCCAGTATCCGGCCTCGTCGGCGGTCTTCCTGCCCGGCGGCGAGGCCCCGAAGGCGGGCTCCATCCTGCGCCAGCCCGACCTCGCCCGCACCCTGCGGACCATCGCGGCGCGGGGGACCCAGGCCTTCTATGCGGGCGACATCGCCGACCGCATCGCGACATTCATGGCGGCGAACGGCGGCGAGCTCTCCGCCGCCGATCTGGCCGCGCATCAGACCGTGCTGGCCCCGCCCATCGCCACCACCTACCGTGGCCACACCGTCTTCCAGACCGGCCTGCCCAGCCAGGGCATGATCCTGCTGGAAGCCCTGAACCTCGTCGAGCACCTCGACAGCCAGGCCCTGGCCAGGGGCGACGCAGCCGCCATCCACCTGCTGGCCGAGGCCGTGAAGCTGGCCTATGCCGACCGCCTCGGCTTCGCCGTGGACCCGGCCTTCGGGGACTCCCGGCTCGAGACCCTGATCTCCAAGCCCTGGGCCGCGAAACGCTTCGCCCAGATCGACCCCCACAGGGCGGCCACCAAGGCCCCCGCCGGCGAGATGGCCGACGGCGACACCACCTATTTCTGCGTCGCCGACGGCCAGGGGATGATGGTCTCGCTGATCCAGTCGGTGTCCTCCAACTTCGGCAGCGGGGTGGTGGCGGGTGATACCGGTGTCGTGCTCAACAACCGCGCGGGCCGCGGCTTCTCCCTGGTGGACGGCCATCCCAACATCTTCGCGCCGGGCAAGAAGACCCTGCACACCCTGAACTGCTACTCGGTGGCCAACGCCTCGGGCGTCTCGGTCCTGGTGGGCGGCACGCCGGGCGGCGACGGTCAGCCGCAGTGGAATCTGCAGACGCTGGTTGCCCTGATCGACGGCGGGTTGGACGTCCAGGCGGCCATCGAGGCGCCGCGCTGGACCGTCTGGCCCGGGACCGACCCCTCCACCCTGCCCAATCCGTATGAGCTGCAGATCGAAGCGCGGGTCGGCGACGCCGTCCTCGCCGAACTGGAGTCCCGTGGCCACACCCTGCGCCGCTTCGGCGCCTGGGGCGGCGGCGGCGCGGCCCAGGCCATCGCGCGCGATCCTGTCACCGGCGTCCTGGCCGGGGGTTCCGATCCCCGCGCCGAAGGCCAGGCCCTGGGGTTCTGATGCCGACGCCAGCGATCCTCTTCGAGCCGGACGGCTATGTTGTCACGGGCCCCAAGATCATGGGACGCCAGTCGGCGGGCAACGGCTTTCTGCGCGCCGCTGTCGAAGGTCGGCGGGGCCAGCCGCTCTGGGGCTACACCCCCCGGCGTGCGTCGGCGGAGGCCTTCGGCGACCTCGTCAAGCAGATGGACCCCGAGGCCCCGGTCGGCTGGGTGCTGCCCCATCAGTTCGCCCGCATGCGGCAACTGGGCCTGCTCTACACCCCCGGTCCCGGTCTTGAGGCGGCGAGCCAGCTGCGGTTGCGCGCCGGGATCGACGCCTACGCCGTCTGCGGCCTGACCCACACCATCGCCACAGGCCGCGTTATGGAGGAAATCGCGGGTCTGCTGACGGCGCCCATCGCCCCCTGGGACGCTCTCATCTGCACCTCGCGGGTGGCGCGCGACACCATAGACGCCATCGTCGGCGAGCAGGCCGACTACCTCGCCTGGAGGCTGGGGGCCTCCATCAAGCCGGTCCTGCCCATGCTGCCGGTCATTCCGCTGGGGGTGCATTGCGCCGATTTCGACGCCACCCCGCAGGATCGGACCGAGGCCCGGGCGGCCCTGAACCTGTCGGCCGATGAGATCGTCGTGCTCTTCGCCGGGCGACTGTCGCCGGCTGGAAAGGCTCACCCCTACGCCATGTGGCGCGGCCTGCAGGCCTGCGCTGAACGCACCGGAAAGAAGATCGCCTTCGTCCAGGCGGGCCAGTTCTTCATCCCCGCAGCCGAGGCCATGTACCGCCAGAGCGCCGCCTGGATCTGTCCCGATGTGCGGCAGGTGTTCGTCGATGGCCAGGACAACGCGGCCTACCGCTCGGTCTGGGCGGCGTCGGACATCTTCCTCTCCCTGGCCGACAGCGTGCAGGAGACCTTCGGCCTGACGCCGGTGGAGGCGATGGCGGCGGGACTGCCCTGCGTGGTCAGTGACTGGAACGGCTACAAGGACACGGTGCGTGACGGCCTGGACGGGTTCCGCATCCCCACCTGGTCGCCAGGCGCCGGGGAGGCCGGCGCGGAGATGGCCCGCGACTACGAGACCGACGTCACCACCTACGACTTCTACATGTCGCGCCTCAGCACCACCGTCTCTGTGGACTTCCAGGTGCTGACCGACCGGCTGAGCGAACTGGTGACCAACCCCGACCTGCGCCGCCGCATGGGCGACAGCGGCCGGCGCCGCGCGCAGGAGCTCTATGACTGGCGGGTGGTCTATGGCCAGTACGAAGCCCTGTGGGACGAACAGACGGCCGTGCGGCAGGCCCATGTCGCGGGTGGCCCGACGCCCAGGGCTTCCCCCAGTCACGCCGACCCGTTCGAGATCTTCGTCACCTACCCGACCCACCACATCACCGAGGCGACCCGGGTCTCGGTTGGCCCCGACCCCGGCGCGGAATGGCACGACCGGCTCGCCGACTTGTTCTCCCTCTGGCGCACCCCTGAGACCCTTCTGGCGGCCACCCTGGCGCAGCTGGATCACGGCGAGACCAGTGTCGGGGACCTGGCGCGGGCGACCCGCTGCGCGCCGTCGACAATGATCGTGATCGTGGGACGGCTGACCAAGATGGGGCTGATGCGCCTGTCGCCGCCGGCTACTTCACCGCCCTCAGGGTGATCTGCAGCTCACGGGCCACGCCCCAGAGCTGATCGGCCTTTTCGCGAAGCTCTTCCCGGGTCAACTCGCCCCGCGCGACCTTGGCCTGCCACTGGGGATCATAGACCTGGACGGCCTGGACCATCTCGAAGTCCACGTCCATCAGCATGGCCAGCATGGTGTAGTTGGCCCGCGCCTCCATCCAAATGCGGTTTTGGGCCTTGGACATCATCTTGAAGGTCAGGGGCGTGAAGGCCCTGACATGGGTTGGGTCGGACCAGAAGGTGTCGTGGCGCACGTGCGGCACGTGGATCTCCACCAGCCCGCCCGGCGCGGTCACCCGGTAGAGTTCGCGCATCACCGCGGCGAAGACCTTGAAGTCGGCCCCCACGTGCTCCAGGACGTGCTTCATCAGCACGTGATCAAACCCGTCGGTGGGCAGGTCCCAAGGCGTGCTCTCGATATCCAGCCGCTGATCGGGCTCGCATTCAGGGAAGTTGTCGACGTTCAGCCAGCCGTCGCGCTTGTCGAACCCGCATCCGAGATTGAGCTTCATGGGACCGACCATGACGTGGCGGCCAAGGCGCGGCAACCGCCGGCCAGTTCGTCCGGAGCGGCGCACAGGGCGTGGGCGCCCGCCTGGGTCAGTTCCACCTCCGACCCGTAGCCCCACAGCACGCCCAGGGCGGCCATGCCGTTCTTGCGGGCGGCGATGATGTCGTAGCTGCGGTCGCCGACCATGATCGCCGTGGCCGGGTCGATGCCGACGGCGGTGATCATGTGGGCGATGAGGTCGGCCTTGTCCTCGAACTGCCCGTCGGGATGGGCGCCGTAGACACCCGCCAGATGGGGGCTGAACCCGAAGTGATCGGCCACCGCCTGGGCGAAGGGCTGGGACTTGGCGGTGCAGATGAACACCCGTCCCGCATAGGCCTCCCGCAGTTCGGCCAGCGCCTCGAGGATCCCCGGATAGACCGCCGCCTCCTTCAGCCCGCCCTGCGCGACATAGGCGCGGTAGAGGCGCACGCCGTCCTCCACGTCCCCGTCATCTCCCAGCAGGCGCCGGAACGAGACGCGGATCGGGGGGCCGATCATGGAGAGCAGGTCGTCATCTGGCGAAATCTCGCGGCCCATCGCGGTCAGGGCGACGCGCACGCCGGCGAGGATGCCGGGGGCCGGATCGGTCAGGGTGCCGTCGAGGTCGAGCAGGAGGGTGGGGGCCATGTCGACAGCTAGACCACGAGGCCTTTGCCCGGCAACCGGTTTCCCGTGCAACTTTATTGCTGCGGAACGCCCTATTGCGCCCGGCCACGCGATGACTTAAGCGCCGAACCTTCGTTTTCGGGGGACAAAATGGCCGACGCCGATCCCAAGCTCGCAGCACCGTCCCTGGACGCCGTGCGCGCGCGCCTGGACGAGATCGACGCCAACCTGCTGGCCCTGGTGGATGAGCGCGCCGGTCTGGCCAAGCACGTGGCCGCCGCCAAGCAGGCGGCCGGCGACGGCGACAAGTTCGCCCTGCGCCCCGGCCGCGAGACGGCCCTGCTGCGACGCCTGCTGGCCAAGGAGCGCACGGCGGCGAGGCCCAGCCTCGTCGTCCGCATCTGGCGCGAGCTGATCGGCGACAGCCTCTCGCGCCAGGGGCCCTTCCACATCAATGTCTGGGGCGGCAAGGACCCGGCCCGCTCCGTCGAGCTGGCCCGCCACCGCTTCGGCGCCGCCCCGCCTCTGCGCGCCCTGGCCAAGCCGGAAGAGGCCCTGGCCGCGGCCAAGACCCTGGGCGGGGTGGGGGTCCTGGCCCTGGCGTCCGACACCCCCTGGTGGGGCCGCCTGCTGGCCGATCCCAAGCTGCAGGTGTTCGCCGCCCTCCCCTGCCTCGCCGCCTGGGGCCCGATGACGGCGCTGGCCGTCGCCGAGGTCGAGGTCGAGCCCACCGGCGATGACCGCACCTTCTGGGTCACCGACGCGCCGGGGTCCGCCGCCGCCAGCGAGGAGACCCTGGGCCGGGACGGGGTGGTGGGCGACCTGATCGCCGAGGTCGGCGGGCTTAAGCTTTTCGCCCTGATCGGCTTCTACCAGGCCGGCGACGAACGCCTGGCCCGGGCGCCGGGGCGCCTTTCCGGGGTGATCGGGGCTGCGCCCGCCCCGCTGGACGTGTAAGAGGCGGGCCTCATCCCCGCTTGAAGCGTCCCATGTCCGACACCGTCCTCGACCGCGCCAAGGCCCAGCGGCCCACGCCGAAGCCCGGCATCCTCGACATCGCCTGCTATGTGCCTGGCAAGGCCAAGGTCGAGGGTGTCGAACATCCGCTGAAGCTGTCGGCCAACGAGAACATCCTGGGCTGCAGCCCCGACGCCAAGGCGGCCTTCGCCGGCGCCATCGACCTCCTGCACATGTACCCCGACGGCCGCACCACGATCCTGCGGACCGCGATCGCCGAAAAGTACGGCCTGGAGCCGGAGCGGCTGATCTTCGGATGCGGCTCGGACGAGATCTTCCAGCTGCTGAACCAGACCTTCCTCGAACCCGGCGACAACATCGTCCAGGGCGAGTTCGGCTTCGGCGCCTATGCCATCGGCGCGCGGGCCTGCGGCGCGACCGTGAAGCTGGCCAAGGAAATCAACCACCGCATCGACGTCGACAACCTGCTGGCGGAGGTCGACGACCGCACCCGCCTGATCTTCGTCGCCAACCCCGGCAATCCCACCGGGACCTGGATCACCGGCGAAGAGATCCGCCGCCTGCACTCAGGGCTCGCCCCCAGCGTCGTGCTGGTGCTGGACGGCGCCTATGCGGAGTTCGTCGCCGACCCGGCCTTCGAGGACGGCATGTGCATGGTGCGCGAGTTCGAGAACGTGGTGGTCACCCGCACCTTCTCCAAGCTGCACGGTCTGGCCGCCCTGCGGGTGGGCTGGGCCTATATGCCGGTGGAGATGGCCGACGCGCTCGACCGCATCCGCCTGCCCTTCAACGTCAACATCCCGGCCCAGCTCGCCGCCGTCGCCGCGCTGGGGGACGACGACTTCCAGGCCCGGTCGCTCGCCCTGGTCGAACAGTGGCGGCCCTATCTGATCCAGCAGCTGGGGGGCCTCGGCCTCGAGCCCGTGCCCTCGGCGGCCAACTTCGTGCTGGTGGGCTTCCCCAAGACGCCGGGCAAGACCGCCAAGGAGGCCGAGGCGTTCCTCGCCTCGAAGGGGATCATCGTGCGCGGGGTCGGCGGCTATGGCCTGCCCGACCACCTGCGGATCACCATCGGCCTGGAAGAGCACAACCGCGCCGTTGTCGAGGCGCTGGCCGCCTTCGTGAAGTCCTGATGTCCGAGGTCCTCTTCCCCCGCATGGCGGTGATCGGCTGCGGCCTGATCGGCTCCTCGGTGATCCTGGCGGCCCGCGAGGTCGGCGCCGTCGGCGAGGTCATCGTCGCCGACCTCAGCGAGGCGCACCGCGCCCGCATCGTCGAGCTGGGCTATGCCGACAAGGTCACCGGCGACATCGCCGAAGCCGTGAAGGACGCCGACCTGGTGGTCTTCGCGGTTCCCGTGCTGGCCATGGGAGACGCCGCCAAGGCGGCTGCGCCCGCCATGAAGCCCGGCGCCATCGTCACCGACGTGGGCTCGGTGAAGGGGTCGGTCGCCGCCGCCCTGACTGCGGCCCTGCCGGACAACGTCTTCATCGTGCCGGGCCACCCGATCGCGGGCACCGAGCACTCGGGTCCCGACGCCGGCTTCGCCGAGCTGTTCCAGAGCCGCTGGGTGATCCTGACGCCGCAGCCCCGGCAGGATGACGCCTATCTGGAGGCGGTCAGCCAGTTGTCGGAGTTCTGGCGGGCGCTGGGCGCTAATGTCGAACTGATGGATGACCGGCACCACGACCTGGTCCTGGCCGTCACCAGCCACCTCCCCCACCTGATCGCCTACAACATCGTCGGCACCGCCGCCGACATGGAGGAGGTCACCCAGGCCGAGGTGATGAAGTACTCCGCCGGCGGCTTCCGCGACTTTACGCGTATCGCGGCGTCCGATCCCACCATGTGGCGCGATGTCTTCGTGGCCAACAAGGAGGCGGTGCTGGAGATCCTCGGCCGCTTCACCGAGGACCTGCAGGCCCTGTCGCGGCAGATCCGCTGGGGGGAGAGCGACAAGCTGTTCGAACTCTTCACCCGCACCCGCGAGATCCGCCGCGGCATCATCGCGGCGGGCCAGGAAAGCGCCGAACCCAACTTCGGCCGCGACCGCGGCAAGCACTGACTAAGGCCGCCGGGGGGCGCGGATGCCGGACCTTCTCTCCAGCGTCGATCTCATGCTGCGGGGCGGCGCCTGCCTGCTGCTGGTGCTGGTGGCGGTCCTGCTGCTCCGCGACCAGGGGCGGGCGCAGGCGGCCCGCCTGGGCGCGCTGTTCGCCCTGAGCGCCGCAGCCTTCGCGGTGTCGTCGGCGAGCGCCCTGGAAGGCCGGCTTGGCATCGTCGTCGTTCCCATCGAAACCCTGACGGCGGGGGGAAACCTGGCCTTCTGGCTGTTCGCCCGGGCCCTGTTCGATGACGGCTTCCGGCTGCGGCCCTGGCACGGGGTCGCCTGGGTCCTGATCGTCGCCGTGGGCCTGTTTGAGGCCCTGATCCTGGGTCCGGAGATGACACCGCTGGCATGGGCGGTGCGCGGTTTCCTCGTCCTGGAGTCCATGGGCCTGGGCCTGCTGGCGGCGGGCCAGACCCTGGCCTCCTGGCCGGCCGACCTGGTGGAGCCGCGCCGTCGGGTGCGGCCCTTCGTGATCGGCGCGGCCGCCGGGTTCATCGCCCTGAACGCCCTG
>JAZKFM010000082.1:0-7627 GCA_040386415.1 Pseudomonadota bacterium | reverse complement strand
CCTGTCCGACGCCCTGGGTCCTCGTCCGGCGAGCCCCGATGTCGGCAGCCTGATCCAGGCCCTGGCGCTGGCGCTCATCGCCCTGGCGGTGGCCGCAGCGTTGCTGCAGGTGGCGGCGAGCGGTTGGCTGACGCCGGCCGCCAGTCCGGCGACCGGCCTCACCCGTTCCGTGGAGCCGGCCGACCAGGGCCTGGCCGCGGCCCTGGACCACGCCATGAGCTTCGACCGGGCTTATCGGCGCGAGGGCCTGACCATCGGCCGGCTGGCCGAGATGCTGGGGGCGCCCGAGTATCGGCTGCGGCGGCTGATCAATCAGGGACTGGGGCACCGGAACTTCAACAGCTACCTGAACGGCTACCGGATCGCCGAGGCCAAGGCCGCCCTGGCCGACCGGTCGCAGGACGCGACGCCGATCCTGACCATCGCCCTGGATATCGGGTTCAATTCCCTGGGCCCCTTCAACCGCGCCTTCCGGGCCGACACCGGCGTCACCCCCAGCGACTTCCGGCGCGCCGCCGCCGATTCCGGAATCGGCCAGCCAGACTTCAAAACCGGCGCGAACGCGACCTCCTGAGGCGGCAGACGAGGGGCCGAACCCTTCGGAGCCCCTCGATGAACTTTCAACACCTGCGCCCCCTGCTGCTGATCGCCGCGGCGGCCCCTCTCGCCGGCTGCGGCGCCCTGAGCGGGGCGGCCCATGTCGCCACCGGCCTGACCAGCCACCAGCTCTGCTCGGCCACCTTTGTCTCGGGCCTCGACCCGGAGGTCATTCGCCGCGAGGCGATCGATCCGGACCTGGGCCCGGCGCATTTCCTCGTCCGCCACAAGGTGGACCGAGCCAACCGCGCGGTGACCGCGAGCCTGGCGGGTTTCGCCCCCAGCCGCGCCATCCATCGCGGCGCCGCGGGCTGCATGGTGCTGCGTGGCGCGGCCCCGCCGCCTGCGCCCGCCAGGCCCACCGGCCCGGTGGCTCCCCCCCTGGAGACCGCCGCGAGGTCACCCGCCATCGAGGCCGCCCTGGACCGCGCCTTCGCCGAGCCGGCGCGGCCGGCCCGGCGGCAGACCAAGGCCATCGTGATCCTGCATCAGGGCAGGATCGTCGGCGAACGCTACGCGGCCGGCTATGGCGTCGACACGCCGATCACGGGCTGGTCCATGACCAAGTCGGTGACCAACGCCCTGCTGGGGGTGCTGGTGGCCCAGGGCAAGGTCTCGGTTCAGGGGCCGGCCCCCGTGGCCGCCTGGGCCGCGCCCAGCGATCCGCGGCACGCGATCTCCGTCGACAACCTGTTGCGGATGACCAGCGGCCTCGCCATCGGCCAGTCCCTCACCGCCAGCCCCTGGAGCGCCTTCGATCCCTCGGCCCGGATCTTGTTCGCCGAGCGGGACAAGGCCGGAGCCGCCGTGGCGGCGTCCTTGAAAGCGGCGCCGGGAACCGACTGGACCTATGCCGACGCCAGCACCCTGATCCTCTCGCGCATCCTCCGCGACCAAGCCGGCGGCGACCAGGACGCCCTGCTGGCCTTCGCCCACCGCGACCTGTTCGACAGGCTGGGCCTGGAGCACGCCACCCTGGAGCTGGACGCCACGGGCACGCCGCTGGGGTCCACCCACATGTGGGCCAGCGCCCGCGACTGGGCGCGGCTGGGTCAGCTCTATCTCGATGACGGCAAGGTCGGGGGCGAGCAGATCCTGCCCAAGGGCTGGGCGGACTATTCCGCCCGACCGACCCCCGGCAGCGAGGCCGTGGGCTATGGCGCCGGCTTCTGGACCAATCGGGGATCCGGCGAAGGGTCGCGGCGGCGTATCGCCTGGGGCATGCCCGCCGACGCCTACATGGCCCGCGGCCACCACGGCCAGTACGTGATCGTGGTCCCGTCGGCCGGGGTGGTGGTGGTGCGGCTGGGGACCACGCCGACGCCGACCAGCGACATGGAGACCGTGGCCCGGCTGGTGGGCGAGGTCATCGCCGCTACGCGGGCGGGCTAGGGGGAGTTGGCGGCGTTCCCGGCTACGGTGGGGCGCGCCACCCGATTCGGACAGAAGGACGACCCCATGAACGGCTACGCCTGGCTCGCCATCGCCATCGTCTGCGAGGTGGTCGCCACCACGGCGCTGAAGGCGTCGGACGGGTTCTCCAAGACCCTGCCGTCGATCATTTCGGCCGCAGGCTACGGGGTGGCCTTTTACTGCATGGCCCAGTCGATGAAGACGGTGCCCGTCGGGATCAGCTACGCCATCTGGTCGGGGATCGGGATCGTGCTGATCACCTTGCTGGCCTGGGTGGTCTTCAAGCAGAAGCTGGACCTGCCCGCCGTGGTCGGCATGGGGATGATCCTGGCCGGGGTCCTGGTGATCAACCTCTACTCGAAGGCGGTGGTCTGACTTTCCTGCTTCCCCCACGCAGGTGGGGGAAGTGTCACAAGGCTTGCGCAGCGAGACGCGTGACGATGGGGGTGAGAATCTGAAGCGCACAGGGCTGCAGACTCGCACCCCCATCGACCCTCCAGCCAAACGGCTGTCGGCCCACTTCCCCCGCAAGCTGGGGAAGCTAGTTCGCGCCGTCCACCGCGCTGATGAGCACCCCCATGTTCTTGATGAAGGCCGAGGTGGAGATCCCCATCACCGGCGTGGTCGTCGGATAGGGCGAGGTGTCCCAGGCGTCGCCCACGTGGGTCTGCGAAAAATCGCCGGGGGTCGGGGTCTTGGGACCTGGGCCCCGGTAAGGATGGCTGGCAGCCACCAAGGGGGTGGGCCAGTAGCCCTCATCGTTCAGGTCGGCCACCAGCTTGGCGACGGCCTCGGGACTGGCCTTTAGCGGCGCCATCGTCCCGCCTCCGGTGAGGTCGGAGGTGGCGAAGTCCTGGTTGGCGAAGAAGCGCGGCAGGGGGCCCTTATGGGTCAGAGGAGAGTTCGCTGCCACACTGTCCGGCGGGGTGGCCTTCAGCGCTGCGTAGCGGGCCCGCAGGTCGTCCAGCTTGACGAGCCGGAAGGCGCTGTAGTGGGCGAGCGTCTTCTCCGGATCGCCGTTCGCATAGTAGGCGCCGTTGACCACGTTGGACCCCCGCCGGTGGATATAGAGCGGCCGGTCGGTGCCGATCTCGAGGAAGGTCGGATGGGTTCGGCCGTCGGGCCTTGGCGCCGGCAGGGCCACCTTGGCCAGCCAGTCCAGGGCCTCCGGCACGCGAGCCAGGTACTTCGGGTCGCCGGTCAGCTCGTAGAAGTTCAGCAACTGGCCGACATTGGCCGCCGTCGTGTGGGTGGTCAGGGCTCGGGGCTCATAGCTGCGGGCGGCCGCCGGCGTCAGGTCATCGAGCCGATGCTGCAGTCCCCAGCCGGCCTGGGGCGCCGGCTGCTGGGTGATGACGAAGACGTCCATGGCGCGGCGGATGGCGGGGCCCACGCGGGGATCGCCCAGGGTCTGGGCCACCATGACCAGGAACTTGATGTTCTCGCCGGCCACATCGTCGTTGAAGGTGATGAAGCTCGTATAGTCGGCGCCATGCCGGGTGAAGGGCCGTCCGGCGGGCCACCGCTGCGGCCAGCCGCCGTTGGGGTACTGGCTGTTCAGGACGAAATCGAGCGCCCGATCGAGGGCCGGTTTGAACCGGGGATCGCGCTTTTCGAGGTACATGCGCAACAGGAACTGCATGGCCTCCGAGGAGCCGGCGTCGTCGAAGGTGGCGTTGCCCCAGTCGTGCTGGAATTCCTCCATCCGCCAGGCGTTGGCGCCGATGGTGGCGTACCAGCCGGCCTTGGCCGCCTCGCCGCCGAAGTCGATGAGGTAGTTCCAACCCCCGGTGGGCAGTTGGCCCGCCATCAGGCACTCGGCGGCCAGAGTCGCGGCGGCGTAATAGGCCTCGTCGCCGGTGGCGTGATAGGCGTCGAGGAACAGGTGGCCCACCGTGCCGGTGCCCGGAGGCTGCACCCAGACCTGGGTGGGAGACGCCTCCAGCTCCCCCCAGCGGCGCGAGAAATCGGGCAGGTATGACCAGACATAGCCCCCATGCACGGCCGCCTTGTCGGTCATGAAGGCGGTGGCGCGCTTCATAGTAGCCAACACCTCCGCCCGCGTGGCCGCTGAGGCGGGGCGCGGAAGCGCCAGGGCGCCGGCCAGGCCGGCGAGAATGACCCGTCGGGTCGTCTGCATCTGGGGCCTCCCTGGCGGCGTGTCGCGCATCATGACACCGGTGTCAGGAGACGCAACCTAACCTGGCTGATTTGTGCGGGGTTGGTCCTGCTCGGCAAGGACCTGGCGCGTGTGGCTAGGTCGCCAGGAACTCCGCTGTCGCCTCGATGGCCTCCACCAGGCCGAGGCGCTCAATCTTCACCCCCTCCGGCAGGCCGGAGAACAGGCGGGTGGGGGCGGCGGCGTCGAGCATGACGAAGACCCCCTTGTCGTCGGCGCGGCGGATCAGGCGGCCAAAGGCCTGGCTGATGCGGTTGCGGGCGACGCTGTCGTCATAGGACTTGCCGCCGAAGCGGACCCGGCGCGCCTTGTGCAGGATATCGGGGCGCGGCCATGGGATGCGATCAAAGACCAGCAGGCGGAGGGAGCGGCCGGGCACATCGACGCCGTCGCGAACCGCGTCGGTGCCCAGGAGGCAGCTGTCCTGCTCGGCCCGGAAGATGTCCACCAGGGCGCCGACCTCCAGGGGATCGACGTGCTGGGCGTAGAGGGCCAGGCCCTTGTCGGAAAGCGGGGCGGCGATCCGCTCGTGCACGGCGCGCAGGCGGCGGATGGCGGTGAACAGGCCCACGCCACCGCCTCCCGAGGCCAGGAACAGTTCGCGCATGGCGGCGGCCACCTGGCGCGGGTCGTCGCGGCCGACATCGGTGACCACGAAGGCCCGCGCGTTGGTCTCGTAGTCGAAGGGCGAGGCCAGGCGCAGGGTCTTGGGCCGGTCGGGCAGGCGCGCGGCGCCGGTGCGCATCTCGGCGAGCGCGAAGGGATCGGCCAGGGTGGAGTCGGCCAGGGTGGCGCTGGTCACCAGCACCCCGTGAGCCGGGGCGATGACGGCGTTGGTCAGGGGCTCGGTGGGGTCGACCCAGTGGCGGCGGCAGGCGGCGTCAACCACCCGGCCATAGAGGAAGGTGGCGTCGAACCAGTCGACGAAGTCGGGGTCGTCCTCGGCGTCCTCGTCGATGGCGCGCAGCATGGAGCGCCAGGCCGGCAGGGTCATCCGCGCCCGGCGGTCGAGGCCGCGCAAGGCGCCTTCGATGCGCGCCTTGTCGCCCGGCGGCAGGGTGGCGGCCTCGTCGTCCAGCACGTCCTCCAGGTGACGGGCCAGGGCCAGCAGGGGCGCCTCGATGGCGGCGAGCGCCGAGGCGGCGGCCCGCGCGGTCTCGCGCACCAGGTCCAGGGCCGGCCGGGCGGCGCATTCCATGCCCACCTCCGACGGCGCCGCGCGCGCGCGGAGCTGCTCGATGATCGCCACCACGAAGTGCTCGATCGGCCCCATGGGATTGACCTCGCCGTTGGGCGAGGCCACGCGGCCCGACCAGCCCTCGCCCGGCAAGGCGGCGGCGGCGCGGGTGGCGTCCACCAGGGCGCGCTTGGCGTCGTCGCGATCCCCCAGCTCCTCCATAAGGCGGGCCTCGAGACCGCGGCCGCGGCGGCCCCGGCCCTCGGGCCCCCGGATCCAGCGGCGCAGCTCGGCGGACTCGGCGCCGGATAGGGCCGCAGCGAAGGCCGCGTCGGCGGCGTCGAACAGGTGGTGGCCCTCGTCGAAGACGATGCGCTTGAGCTGGGTGGTCTCGCCGTCGGCCTTGGAGCCGCGCGCGGCCCGGGCGCCGTCGAAGGCGGCCTGGGTCAAAACGAGCGCATGGTTGGCGATGACGATGTCGGCGCGGCGCGAGCCGCGCACCGCCTTCTCCACGAAGCAGGTGCGGTAGTGGGCGCAGCCGGCGTGGATGCACTCGCCGCGCCGGTCCACCAGGTTGGCCGCGCTGGCCTGGCCCACCGGGGGGATGGCGAACAGGGTGGGCAGCCAGGCCGGAAAGTCGCCGCCGGTCATGTCGCCGTCGCGGGTGGCGCGCACCCAGCGCGCCGTCAGGGCCAGGCCGATCAAATCGGCCCCACCCAGTTGGGCGGTGTTGGCCTGGTCCTGGAAGTTCAGCAGGCAGAGGTAGTTCTCGCGCCCCTTGCGGACCACGGCCTTTTTCGCGCGGACCTTGGGGTCGGGATAGATGGCGTGGCTCTCACGCTCGATTTGACGCTGCAGGGCCCGCGTATAGGTGGAGATCCAGACGGCCGGTCCATTGGCCTCGGCCCACAGGGAGGCGGGCGCCAGATAGCCCAGGGTCTTGCCGACGCCGGTGCCGGCCTCGGCCAGCATCATGCGCGGCTCGCCCTCCTTCTCGCGCGGCGAGAAGGCGAAGGCGGCCTCGGCGGCGAACTCGGCCTGGGTCGGCCGCGCCTCGTCCAGGCCGGCCTGGCGCAAAAGGTCAGTGAGGCGCTGGGCGGCGGCCTCGGGGGCGATGGGCCGCGAACCGGCCTCGCCGGGGGGCGCCTGTTCTTCCCACTCCGCCACGCGGGTCCACACGTCCATACCCGAGCCGCGGAAGGCGTTGCCCACAGGGGCCGACCGCAGGGCGCCGATCACCGCGCTGCCCCAGGCCCAGCCGGCGCGGGCCAGGGTTTCAGCCAGGGCCAGGGCCTCTTCCCGCGACGTCTCGGGAGTCAGGGCCAGTTCGGCCAGCAGGACGTGGCAGGCCTCGCGCAGCACCTTGGCCTGTTCGGCCGCCCCCTTGGGCTCGGGCAGGCCGAGCGCCAGGGCCAAGCCCGCCGCGGAGGGCGCGCAGAAGCGGGCGGGCCGCACGAAGGCGAACAGCTCCAGGGCGTCGAACAGGCCCTGTGACCGGGCGGGTGAATGCACCCCCAGCCGCTTGGCGGTCATGCCCGCATGGGCCACCAGGACCGGGCCATGCTCGAAGAGATCACGGGCCTCGGGCGCCCGGATCAGCTGCGCGCGGGTCGCATCGGCCGCCGCGGCGCGGGGGCCGGGCAGGACGACGAGGGCCGGGGCCAGATCGAGACTCGGGGCAAGGGTGTTCACCCTACGGTGTTAGCCGATCCTTTGGCGAAACGGAACGGGAACAGCGCGCCGAAGCGCTTCATGAGGCCGCCGGGTGAGGCAGCCGTCCACCTCAAGGCGAATCCGAGCTAGAGTAGGGAGCGAGAGGCTTCAGGACATACTCGATTCGAGTATAACCTTGGCGCAAGGTCAATTCTTATGTGCCCAAATCGGGTACTCGGGGCCTGCTTTCAAGTAAACGCCGAAAATTCCGGATTTGTTGGAGTGTTTGTTTACTGCGTTCTCGATAGACAGCGTGCCGAAGACAGGGGCCCGGAAGTCGGATGTTGACCCAACCAGCGAGCAGAGCGCCGGCTAGCGGCGGGACGATCGAGCCGAACGTTGCCTTCGACCTGCTGACCGCCGCGCAGAAGAACGCCCTGGCCACCATGGCCGTCCAACTGGCGGCGTCTCTCACCATGCCGCTCCTGGGCCGCGCCGAGGCCAGGGGCTGGTACCTGACCTGGCTCGCGGTCGTGCTGCTGATCTTCATCGGCCGCATCTTCGTGGAGCGGCGGCTGCGGCGACTGCTGAAGACGCCAGCCGCCCCC
>JAZKFM010000081.1:0-3127 GCA_040386415.1 Pseudomonadota bacterium | reverse complement strand
GTCAGGGCCGCGCCCGCCAGGATGGTCAGGCCCGACCAGCCGGGGCCCCTTCCCGCCGCGACGGCGAGCGCGAAGACCTGGGTGAAGGCGATGGGCCCGAACAGGCCGGTCAGGCTGCCGACCCCCATCATCGCCCCCTGCAGCCGCCCCTGCTCGTCGGGATCGACCTTGGCGGTCATCATGGCCTGCAGGGCGGGACCGGCGACATTGGAGAGCGCCATGGGCAGGTTGGCGATCCAGAACCAGAATCCCGTCGGCGACAGCCCCACGGCGGTGAAGCCGATCACCTGCAGGGCCAGGCCCCCGATCAGCACCTTGCGCTCCCCCAGCCACTTCACCGAGCGGCCGGTGAGCTGGCTGGTGACCACGATGTTCACCGCCCCCAGCGCGCTGCAGAAGATCCCCAGCGCCATCGGGTCCCACTGGTAGCGGTAGGCGGTGTAGAGGACGAAGACGCTGTTCATGGCGTGCATAGCGAACCACAGCAGCAGCAGGATCAGCGCCAGCATCGGCAGGCCCGGCCGGGAGAACACCAGGCTGAGCGAGCCGACCGGATTGGCGTTGGCCCAGCGCATCGGCGCCCGGCGTTCCTTGGGCAGGGACTCCGGCAGCACGATCAGTCCGTAAATCCCGTTGGCCAGGGCCACGGCGGCGGCCGCCCAGAACGGCGCCCGCGGGTCCCAGGCGCCCAGCAGGCCGCCCAGGGCCGGGCCCAGGATCACACCTGTCCAGGCCGCGGCGTTGAGCCAGCCATAGCTCTTGGCCCGCTCCTCCTGCGGGGTGATGTCGGCCACATAGGCCATGGCCGCCCCCTGCGCCCCGGCGGTCAGGCCACACAGGATCCGCCCGATCAGCAGCCAGGCCAGGGTCGGGGCCAGGGCCATGATGGCCAGATCGATGGAAAGGCCGAAGATCGAGATCAGGATCACCGGCCGGCGGCCGAACCGGTCGCTGAGCATGCCGATCACCGGGGCGGCGAAGAACTGCGCCACCGACCAGGCGGCCACCAGCACCCCCACCCAGCGGGCGGCCGAGGAGACCTCGCCCCCCACCATCTCCTCCACCAGCCGGGGCAGGACCGGGAACACCATGGTGTGGCTGACCACGTCCAGGCAGATGGTGATGGCGATGAACGGCAGTCCGGCCTTGCGGACGGCGGCGGACGCGGGCGCCCCCGTGTGGGGGCTGGGGTCGACTGGCAGGGTCATGAAATATCTCGAAGCGCCGGCCGCCGGAGCGGTCGGGGAAAGGACGGTCGCGAGGCGAACAGGCTCCGGCCAGGCTGGCCGGGCGCCGCCTAGCCCCTCATCGTCTCTGTCTGCGTCGTCGCCATGATCACCCTACGGTAGAGGCGTGACAGGTTCCGTCAAGCTGGCGCGGACGCCGTCGCCGGCGCATGGGCCACCCGCATCCCCAGCAGCAGCGCCATCAGCAGCAGGAAGGCGGCCAGATAGATGGCCAGGCCCGGCGCGTGCAGGGTGGCGTCCTGCCGGATCGACCACGCGAAGATGGTGCCGAACATGATCGGGCCCAGCACCGAGGCGATCCCCTGAAGGCTCTGGTTGGCGCCCTGCAGCTGGCCCTGGTGGGTGGGCCCGACCCGGCGGGTCATCAGCCCCTGCAGTCCGGGCTGCATGAAGTTCAACAGCGCAAACACCGGCGCCGAGGCGATATAGAACCAGCCGGTGGGCGCGAAGCCATAGAGGGCGAAGCCGAGGCAACCCCCCGCCGCTCCCAGCAGCAGCGCCCCACGCTCGCCGATCCTGGCCACCACCGGCCCCACCAGCAGGGTCTGCACGCCCACCCCCAGCAGGCCCGTCGCCATCATGGTCAGGCCGATGATCCCCGGGCTCCAGCCATAGCGGTAGCCGGAATAGAGCACGAAGATCGACGGCAGCACCGTGTGGGCCAGCTGGAACAGGAAGCCGACCCCGGCCAGGCCCAGCAGGTCGCCGTGCGCCCGCAGGAAGGCCAGCGAGCCCACGGGATTTGCCCGCTTCCAGTCGAAGCTGGTGGTGCGCTTCTCCACCGGCAGGGACTCCGGCAGCACGAAATAGCCGTAGAGCCAGTTGATCGCCGTCAGGCCGCCGGCCACGAGGAACGGCAGGCGCAGGTCGAACTCCGCCAGGAACCCCCCCAGGGCCGGCCCCACCAGGAAGCCGAAGGAGAAGGCCGAGCCCATCCAGCCGAAGGCCTTGGCCCGGTCCTGCGGCGGCGTCACGTCGGCCACATAGGCGTTGGCGGTGGAGAAGCTGGCCGCCGTCAGCCCGTTCAGCACCCGGCCGATGAACAGCCAGGCCAGGTTGGGGGCGAAGGCCATGAACATGAAGTCCACCGCGAGGCCGAACAGCGAGATCAGCAGCACCGGGCGACGCCCGATCCGGTCGCTCAGCATCCCCAGGACCGGCCCGCAGAACAGCTGCATGATCCCCCAGACGCAGCCGAAGACCACATTCCACAGGGCGGCCTCGGCGGTGTCCCCGCCGGTGAAGCTCTTGATCAGGTTGGGCAGCACCGGGATCATGATCCCGAACGACACCGCGTTCATCAGGGCGCAGACGAAGACGAAGCTGAAGGCCGCCTTGCGGCCACCGGCCGTGGGTGTCGCGTCGCTCATTGGTGTCTCCCCCAGCCCACTCTGAAACAAAACCGGAACGCGTTCAACCGTGTTAGGTCGCCGCGCTCCGCAAGGCCGCCAGCTGCGCCTGCCAGTATTCCGCCAGCCGCATCAGCAGCGCCTGGTCCGGGAAGCCGTGCCGCGCGGCGCTCTCGCCGGGAACCTGGTCGAAGCCGCGATGCTCGATGCTCACCCGCGTCTCGTCGCCCACCGCCTCGAACCGCACCTCGACCTCTGTCTTAAGCTCCAGCGGGAAGTTGGCCTGCCGCCAGGAGAATTCCAGCCGGTGCGGCGGCTCCCAGGCGGTGATCCTGCCGATCTCGAACACCTTGCCGCCCGCCAGAGTCTCGGTCAGCCGGCCGCCCTCCCCGGGTTCAAAAGCGAGCAGGCCCGGCGCCCGGGGCGTCGTCTGGAAAAGCGGGTTGGGCTTCCACCACATCCCGATCTCGCCGACAAAACCCAGCGCGCCGCAGGCCTGACCGCGGAGTCCAGCGCCGAGCAGAACAGCGT
>JAZKFM010000080.1:0-5444 GCA_040386415.1 Pseudomonadota bacterium | reverse complement strand
GGTCGATGGCGCCGCGCGCGGGCTCGGCCGCCACCTTGTCCCACAGGGCCGAGAGCACGGTCATGATCAGGACGTAGAACAGGCAGCGCCCGGCCAGCACGGTCCAGCCGGCCATGGCCTGGCCCGCCCCGATCCGCAGGGCCACGGCGGCCGCGGTCAGGTCACGCCGCATGGGTCGAGGCGTAGATGTCGGCGATCACCTCCTCCATGGGGGGATCCTCGATGGTGACGTCCTCGATGCCGCCGTCGGCCATGGCCGCGGCGATCACCTGCTCCACACGGGTGAGCTTGGTGTCCACCTCCAGGATAGTGACGTGGGCTTCGGAAGGCCGCCGGGTCACCCCGGGGAGGTCCAGGGACACCCCCTGCCCCGCCGACTGGAAGGTGATGATCTTGCGGCCCAGGAACCGGCGGCGCAGCTGGTCGGTGGGCTGGTCCACCACGATGCGCCCCTGGTTGACGACGATGACCCGGTCGCAGACCAGCTCGATGTCGCGCGTGTCGTGACTGGTGAGCAGCACCGTCTGGCCATGGTCGCGGGCGTGCTCGCGGATGAAGTCGCGGATCGCGGCCTTGGCGGTGACGTCGAGGCCGATGGTGGGCTCGTCCAGGAACAGCAGGCCCGGACCATGCAGCAGGCTGGCGGTGATCTCGCACCTCATCCGCTGGCCGAGCGACATGCGGTGCACCGGCTGGTCCAGCAGGTCGGTGAGCGCGAAGCGTTCCGTCAGCTCGCCCAGCCGTTTGGCGAAGGGCGCGGCTTCCTGATCGTAGATGTGGCGCAGCAGGGCGAAGCTCTCGCGGGCCGGCAGTTCGCCCCACAGCTGGGAGCGTTGGCCAAACACCACGCCGATCTTGTAGGCCAGCGCCTTGCGCTCCCGCCAGGGCTTCAGGCCCAGCACGCTGGCCTCGCCGGAGGACGGCTCCAGTATGCCCGACAGCATCTTCAGGGTCGTGGACTTGCCCGCGCCGTTGGGGCCGATGATGGCGACGCGCTCGCCCCTGGCGATCTCGAAATCGACGCCGGCGACGGCCTCGACCGTCACGTGCTCGGGGGAAAAGGCCTCGAAGAAGCCGCCGCGCCGCTTAGCGTAGCGGTAGGCCTTGGCGAGCGACTTGACGGTGATGACGGCGGACATGGCGGGCTTCGATTTCTGAGAGGGTCGATGGGTCTGGCGAGTTGGAGGCATGCGGCGTCGGAGCCCGGTAGAGCTCATTGCCGCACGGCATCTGGCCAAACAGATTGGTCATCGTCTCAGGTCGAAAACCCGCGAACCGGTTCGCGGAACGGCGTCATGCATAGACGGCGATCCTGGAATTCACAAGCAGGGCGCAACGAAGGTGCGCTGTGTGTGGCTTTCGCGCATGGTCATGCCTCGGGCGATCGTCCCGTAGCGCGCAAGCCCGCCGCATCCTGGACCACGACATGTCGGTAGGCGACCTTGAGCATCCCGCGCCTCTCCAACTGCTTCAGCGCCTTGTTTATGGTGGGGCGGGAAACGCCGATCATGGCGGCGAGGTCCTCCTGGCGCAGTCGCACGGTGTCGCTGCCGCCGGTGCGGGCCGCCCCGGCCAGGGTGCGCGCCAGGCGCACCAGGATCGGCTGGGTCAGGCCCTGGGCCACCGCCGTCTGGGAGGCGCGGTGGAAGCCGGCGATCAGCAGGGCCAGGTCGCGCCAGATCACCGGTTGATCGGCGGCCAATTGCTCCAGGGCCGGCTGCGACAGGTGCAGCACGCGGGCCGGGCCGAAGGCGACGGCGTCATGGGTCTGGGGGCCGCCATCCACCGCCGACAGGCCGCCGAACCAGGCGCCGGGGCCCAGAATCACAGCGACGGACTCTTCGCCCTCCGCCGTACTGCGGACCAGACGGACCTCGCCTTCCAGGACCGCCGTCAGGCCATCGGGCGAGTCGCCCAGACCGAAGATCCGTCCGCCGGGAGGGACCGGCCGGGCGCGCGCCGCGTTCAGCAGCAGCGCCTGTCGGTCCACGGGCACAGCGCCGAACCAGCGGTCGGTCTGCAGGACGGCGAGGTCGGCGGGGGTCATCGGCGCGCCAGATTGTTAAGTCGGCTACAATTCCACGCGGGCGTCCATGCGACAACGCCGCAAACAGAATCGAGCCCCCCATGCGCGCCTACCGCTTCGACAAGCTCACCAGCCTCGACGACCTGACGCTGCGCGACGAGCCGATGCCTGAGCCGCAACGGGGCGAGGTGCTGATCAAGATCGACTCGGTGTCGCTGAACTACCGCGACCTCTCCCTGGTGCTCGGCAACTATGTCGGTCCCTCCAAGGACGGGGTGATCCCGTGCAGCGACGCAGCTGGCGAGATCGTCGGCGTCGGCGAAGGGGTCACCGCCTTCAGGACCGGCGACCGGGTGATCAGCGCCTTCCATCCCCGCTGGTTCGGCGGCCGGCCGCCGACCACGGCCGGGCGCGAGACCTATGGCAACGGGACCGACGGCTGGCTGGCGGAATACAAGGTGGTCTCGCAGGAGGCGGTTGTGCGCCTGCCCGACGCGCTCTCTTTCGAGGAGGGATCTACCCTGCCCTGCGCGGCGGTCACCGCCTGGACGGCGCTGTCGGGCCCGGCGCCGATCCGCGCCGGCCAGACGGTTCTGACGCTCGGGACCGGCGGCGTCTCGATCTTCGCCCTGCAACTGGCCAAGGCGGCGGGCGCGCGGGTGATCGCCACCACCTCCAGCGCGTCCAAGGGCGAACGGCTAAGGGCGCTCGGCGCCGACGAGGTCGTGAACTATGCGGAGATCGCCGACTGGGGCCGGCATGTGAAGAAGGACCTCACCGGCGGCCTGGGCGTCGACTGTGTGGTCGAGGTGGGCGGCCCGGCCACGGTCACCCAGTCGCTCACCGCCGTGCGCTGGGGCGGCGAGGTGGTGCTGATCGGCTTCCTGACGCAGGACAACCCCGGCATCGACTATTTTCACCTAAAGGGCAGCGGCGCCGTGGTTCGGGCCATCGGCGTCGGCGACCGCGCGGCCCTGGAGGACCTGGTCCGCACAGTGAGCAATACTGGGATCAAGCCGGTAATCGACAGGGTGTTCGGGTTCGGCGAGGCCCGTCGGGCCTTCGAGCACCTGCAGGCCGCCCGTCACGTCGGCAAGATCGTCATCAAGGTGGGCGCCTAGCGGCGGAGGAACAGGGCCTCGAGCCCCTGGATCACGTCCTCCATCAGGCCGCCCTCGGTGTCGGCGGGGCCGGCCAGCATCATGGAGGCGGCGCCGTGGCTGCAGGCCCAGACGGCCAGGGCCACCTTGTGGATCAGGTCAGGCTCACGTTCCTGCTGGTTTGGGGACTCGGCGATGGCGGTCACGATGACGGCGAAGGCGCGGTCGCGGGCGGCGGCCACCTCCGGATCGGCCAGGGCGGCGGGATCGAACATCAGGCTGTAGAGCGCCGGTTGCCGCCGGGCGAAGCCGAAATAGGCCAGGGCCGTGGCGCGGATCGGGGTGTCCGCGGCGGCCGTGGCGGCGGCCCGCAGGGCGGCCTCGAACTCGCCGAACCCCTCGGCGGCGAGCCCCGCCAGCAGGGCCTGCTTGGAGGTGTAGTGGTGATAGACCGAGCCCGGCGCGATCCCGGCACGTGCGGCCAGGGCCCGCAGGTTCAGCTTGCCAATGCCGCCGCTCTCCAGCAGGGCGCGCGCCTCATCCAGCAGTTGGGCCCGCAGGTTGCCGACGTGATAGCCCCGGCGCCGGGTCGCGCCCACCGACGGCCAGGGCATCAGCAGCCCCTTCCGTCGCGCGGGTCGGCAGAACGGCGGCGCATGGAGACTCCCGCTGGCTAGGTGATCATTGTTCACCGGGTTGCCACCGGTTGTCGAGGCGCCTGCCGTGCGCGCCGTCGAACTAACCGTTGATCACCTAGGACGGCGCCGCTAGCCTTTCCCCAACGACAGGTCGGGAACGAAATCACCATGGGCGCGGACTTCAAGGTCGCCATCCTCGGCGCGGGCTTTGCTGGCCTGTGCATGGGCCTGAAGCTGCAGGCCAGGGGCGAGACCTCCTTCGTGATCCTGGAGAAGGCGGGCGCGGTCGGCGGCACCTGGCGGGAAAACGTCTATCCCGGCAGCGGCTGCGACATCCCCAGCCACCTCTATTCCTATTCCTTCGAGCCCAATCCGGACTGGCCCGAGATCTTCTCCGCCCAGCCCGACATCCTCGCCTACATCGAGGACGTCGTGGAAAAGCGGCAGCTTTCCAAGCACCTGAGGTTCAACGCCGAGGTGACCTCGGCGGCCTGGGACGACGCCGCGGGGGTCTGGCGTATCGGTCTGGCCGACGGGAGCGCCGTCACCACAGAGACCTTCGTCACCGCCTGGGGCCAGTTGAACCGGCCGAAGGTTCCGCCCATCGCCGGCCGCGACACCTTCGCCGGGACCGCCTTCCACTCCGCCCAGTGGGACGCGTCTGCCGACTTGGCCGGCAAGCGGGTGGCGGTGATCGGCAACGGCGCCAGCGCGGTACAGTTCGTCCCCGAGGTCGCCAAGGCGGCGGGGTCGCTGACCCTCTTCCAGCGTTCCCCCAACTGGATCGTGCCGCGCATGAACCGGCCCTACACCGCCGAGGAGAAGGCCCGCTTCCGCGCCCAGCCCGAGGTGATGGCCAAGGTGCGCGGCGACATCTTCGAGATGGCCGAGGCCCGGCTCGAGGCCAAGCGCGCCGGGACCGCGCCGGTGGAGGAGGTCCCGATCCCGCTGGCCCACCTGCACGCCCAGGTCGCCGACCCGGACCTGCGCGCCAAGCTGACGCCGGACTATGAGATCGGCTGCAAGCGGGTGCTGATCTCCAACGACTTCTACCCGGCCCTGACCCGGCCCAATGTCGAGCTGGTGACCGAAGCCATCGCGCACATGACCCCGCGCGGCGTGGTGGACGCGACGGGCCGCGAGCACGAGGTGGACGTGGTGATCTACGCCACCGGCTTCGAGACGCGCTCCTTCGTCGGCGACACCGGGATCACAGGCGTGGGCGGTCTGCGGCTGAGCGATGTCTGGATCGACGGACCGGAGGCCTATCTTGGCCTGTCGGTCACCGGTTTCCCCAATCTCTTCATGCTGTACGGGCCCAACACCAACCTCGGGCACAACTCGATCATCTTCATGATCGAGGCCCAGGCCGACTATGTGCTGCAGGCGCTGGACTCCATCGCGCAGGCCGGCCCGCTGTCGGTGAAGCAGGAAGTCGCCGACGCCTACAACGCCGACCTCCAAAAGGCCCTGGCCGTCACCCCCTGGGCCGGCAGCTGCACCAGCTGGTACAAGACCGCCGACGGCCGCATCCTCAACAACTGGCCCCACACGGCGCGCGCCTATGCCCGCGCCGTGGAGCGGTTCGACCTGGACGCCTACGAGGTGATGCGGGCGGTGGAGCCGGCCTAGATGTCGAAGCTATGAAGGTTGTTCACCCGGGATCGGGTTGAGAGAGTG
>JAZKFM010000079.1:0-14021 GCA_040386415.1 Pseudomonadota bacterium | reverse complement strand
GTGGCCGCCGTGGCTGAAATTCACACGGAAGACGTCGGCGCCGGCTTCGGCGAGCGCCCGGATCTGGACGGCGTCGCGGCTGGCGGGACCCAGGGTCGCGACAATGCGGGCGCGGCGGGCGCGGATCATCTGGACTCCCTGCCAAATCGCGTTGCGTCGAACGGTTCGATGCTTATCAAAAGACCACCATGCGGTCAGGGCGCAACTGAAGCGGGTCCGTCGTGAACCGAACACATTCGTCGAGGATTCGGACCATATGACCCAGACTCTCGACCTGTTTCCCATCGGCAACTGCGCCGCCAGCGCCCTTATCGACCGTTCCGGGCGATTCGTCTGGGCCTGTACGCCGCGCGTGGACGGCGACCCGGCCTTTTGCGCCCTGCTGTCGGGGGAGAAGTCAGAGGAACAGGGCTTCTGGGCCATCGAGGTCGAGGACATGGCCAGCGTCCGCCAGCACTATGTCCGCAACACCCCGATCCTGGTCACCGAGATCACCGACAAGTCCGGCGCCGTGGTGGAGATCATCGACTTCGCCCCGCGCTACCGGCAGTTCGGGCGGGTCTACCGGCCCATGGCCTTTGTGCGGAAGATCCGTCCGATCAGCGGCACGCCCCGCATCCGTGTGCGCATGCGGCCGATGGTGAACTGGGGCGAGGCGCCGGCCACCATCACCACCGGCTCAAACCACCTGCGCTATGTGGGCGGCGAGATGACCTTGCGGCTGACCACCGAGGCGCCGGTCTCCCACATCCGCGATGAGCGGCTGTTCCGGCTGGAGGAGCCCTTCTCCATGTTCCTCGGCCCCGACGAGGGGTTCGACGCCAACGTGGCCGCCACCACCGAGCGGATGCTGACCGAGACCACCCACTATTGGCGCGCCTGGGTGAGGACCCTGTCGGTGCCCCTGGAGTGGCAGGAGGCGGTGATCCGGGCCGCCATCACCCTGAAGCTCTGCGCCCATGAGGAGACCGGGGCCATTGTCGCGGCCCTGACCACCTCGATCCCCGAGCACGAGGGCAGCGAGCGCAACTGGGACTATCGCTACTGCTGGCTGCGGGACGCCTATTATGTGGTCCAGGCCCTGAACCGGCTGGGCGCGGCCGACCTGCTGGAAAACTACCTGGTCTATCTGCGCAACGTCATCGACACCGCGAAAGGCGGCCACGTCCAGCCGCTGTACGGCGTGGGGCTGGAGCCGTCCCTGGTGGAGCGGTTCGCCGACCATCTGCCAGGCTACCGTGGCATGGGGCCGGTGCGGGTTGGCAATCAGGCGCACGAGCATCTGCAGCACGACGTCTATGGCCAGATCGTGCTCTCCACCGTCCAGGCCTTCTTCGACCAGCGCCTGTTCCGGCCCGCGACCGTGGAGGACTTCCGCGCCCTGGAGCCGGTGGGGGACCGCGCCTTCGAACTGCACGACCAGCCCGACGCCTCGCTGTGGGAGTTCCGCGGCCGGGAGAACGTCCACACCTACTCCGCGGTGATGTGCTGGGCGGCCTGCGACCGGCTGGGCAATGCGGCCCGGCAGCTGGGCCTGATGGAGCGGGCCGACTTCTGGAACGGCCGCGCGGCCAAGGTGCGCGAGACCATCGAGGCGGGCGCCTACAACGAGACGCTCGGCCGCTTCGCCGCCACCTTCGGCGGCGACGAACTGGACGCCTCCCTGCTGCAGCTGGTGGACGTGCGCTTCGTGGCGCCCGACGACCCGCGCATGGCCGCCACCATCAAGGCGGTGGAGGACGGGCTGCGGCGCGGCCCCTACATGCTGCGCTACGCCGTCCCCGATGACTTCGGCGAGCCCAAGACCGCCTTCAACATCTGCACCTTCTGGCTGATCGAGGTGCTGCACATGTCGGGCCGCACCGAGGAGGCGCGCCAGCTGTTTGAGGAGATGCTGGGCCGGCGCACGGCGGCGGGCCTGCTGTCGGAGGACATCACCCTGGATGGGGCGGAACTGTGGGGCAACTACCCGCAGACCTACTCCCTGGTGGGCCTGATCAACTGCGCCAACATGCTCAGCCGGCCGTGGACCAGCGTCCGGTGAATCCTTTTGCCGGCGAGGGCGTTAGGTCCTCGGCAAGGAGCGCCCCATGAACGACCGCCACTTCTCCGCCCGCGCCGTCACCGAAGGCCAGCAGCGCGCCTATGACGTGATGGGCCCCGACTTCGAGACCGCCGCCTTCGAGTTCGTCGACCGCTGGCACCCCCAGCCCGACGAGGACGGCGACGTCGAGGTGGTGGTCACCGACACCGAGACCGGCGAGCGCCATTGCTTCCGCATCGACCTGGGATCGGGCGAAGCCGAGGCCTGCGGCTAGCCTGCATTGGAAGCGGTTGGTGCGCTTCCCGTACGCCTCTAACATCCGCGCCTGACAGCGCGGGGACTGGACGATGTGGCTTGGCGGCCTTCTTGCGACGAGCCTTCTGGCGGCTCCAATGGATGTCGGCTGCATGGCGGTCGTCGATCCACCGCCTCCGACGGACGAGGGGCCGGCGTCATATACCCTGACGGGGCCACTCAAGCAGGCTCCGCCGCCGCTGAAGCACGTGCCCGTCCCCCACGGGGCGCTTGAAACCGTTCGGATCAAACTTGAACGCTCGCCGTGTAACGGATCCTGCCCCAGCTATGCCGTCGAGCTGCGCGGTGACGGGACGGTGCGCTACGAGGGCTGGTCCCAGACGCTCGTTGGAGGCGATCATACCTTCCGCATCCCACCCGAGCGCGTCGCCTGCCTGGTGGAGGCGTTCCGCTCGGCCGACTTCTGGTCACTTAACAACGACTATGTCGCGCAGATTACCCACGGCTCCTCGCACAAGCTGACCTTGCACATCGGCGGCCAGAGCAAGACGGTGACGGACTACATGGGTCTGATGGTTGGCATGCCCGAGGCCGTTACCGCTCTTGAGGACGCCGTCGATCGCGTCGCCGGCAACCGTTTCGCTCGGGGCGACAGCGAGACACTGGTCAGCCTGCGTGAAGAGCATTTTGACTTCCGGTCGCCCGAAGCCGCATCGATCTTGGCGAGGGCCGCGAAGTCCGCGCCCGAACCCTTCGTGCTGGGGATGCTGGCCGAAGGAACGCCGGCCACCGGCAGGATCAGTGTGAAATGGGACCCCCGGTGGCCCTTGCCCACGGGCCTCCAGCTGGCCAGCCGGGCCGGACGTGCATCGGTGGTGCGCGCTTTGATCGACGCCGGCGCATTGTCGGCGCAAGCCGACGAAAAGGACATCGCCCTGCGCAACGCCGTCGAAGCCGGCAGTCCCGCGACCGTGGCTGAAATCCTCAAGTCGGGTGCTGACCCGAACGTTCCGGACAAGAACGGCGCGCCCCTGATGGTCCTTGCCCGCGAGGCGCGGCTCTATGGCGGACCTCCGCAGATCGACGTGCCGGGGGTTCTGCGGCTACTGATCGCGGCTGGAGCCGATCCAAGCAAACGCGACCGCAATGGCTCAACCGCGCTTCATCTGGCGACCGGCGCGGAGGTCGTGGGGCTGTTGCTCGCGGCTGGCCTCGACATAGAAGCACGCGACGGACAAGGCCGAACGCCATTGCTGACCGCCAATGACGACGAGGCTTCACTCGCTCTGATCAAGGCCGGCGCGGACATCACCGTGACCAACGATGGCGGCACGGTGCTTGAGGGCGCGATCCACGAGAACTTCCGCAAGACGATCGACGAACTCGGCCGGCGCGAAGTGAAACCCTAGTCGTACCAAGCCCGCTCGGACCGCTCGATGAGGGCGAAGGCGCCGGCGGGGCCCCAGCTGCCGGCGGCGTAGGGCTTGGGGACCATGCCGCTGTCGGCCCAGGCGGCCTCGATGCCGTCGATCCAGGTCCAGGCCTGCTCGACCTCGTCGCGGCGCACGAACAGCGTGCCGTTGCCGTGCATGACGTCCAGCAGCAGCCGCTCATAGGCGATGCGCCGGCGCGCATTGGGCCCGGAATAGGCGCGCAGCAGCGACAGCGACAGCGGCAGGGATTGCAGCCGCATGCCCCCCTGGGTCAGGCCCGGCGCCTGGTTCATCAGGGTCAGCTCGATGTCCTCGTCGGGCTGCAGGTCGATCACCAGGCGGTTGGCCACCAGGTCGGCCTTGGCGTGATCGCCGAAGATCGAATGGGGCACGGGCTTGAACTGGATGGCGATCTGGGTGCGGCGCTCGGGCAGGCGCTTGCCGGTGCGCAGGAAGAAGGGCACGCCCGCCCAGCGCCAGTTGTCGATATCGGCCCGCAGGGCGACGAAGGTCTCGGTGTTGCTGGCCGCGCCGCGCTCGGCCTCGTAGCCGGCGGCCGAGCCCCCGCCGACCACGCCGGGCGTGTACTGTCCGCGAACGCTGATCGACTGCACATCGGCCCGGGTGAAGGGCCGCAGGGATCGCAGCACCTTGACCTTCTCGTTGCGCAGGGACTCCGGCGCCATGTCCGACGGCGGCTCCATGGCCACCAGGCACAGGAGCTGGAGCATGTGGTTCTGCACCATGTCCCGCAGGGCGCCGTACTCATCGTAATAGGGCCAGCGGTCGCCGACCCCTTCGGTCTCCGCCACGGTGATCTGCACGTGGTCGATGGTGAGGTTGTTCCACAGCGGTTCGAACAGGGTGTTGGCGAAGCGCAGGGCGATCAGGTTCTGCACCGTCTCCTTGCCCAGATAGTGGTCGATGCGGAACACGCTCTGTTCCGGGAAGACCGCCCCAACCGCGTCGTTGATGACCTTGGAGCTCTCCAGGTCGCGGCCGATGGGCTTTTCGAGAACGATGCGGGCGTCCGAGCCGCCGAGGCCGGCCTCGCCCAGGGCCGCGCAGACCGGGGCGAAGAGGCTGGGGGACAGGGCCAGGAAGAAGATGGGCGTCCTGGCGGCTCCCATCGCCTTCTTCAGCGCGGCCATGCCCGCCGGCTTGGTGGCGTCCCCGCCGACATAGTCCAGCCGCGCGGCGAACCGCTTCCAGACCTTGGCGTCCACGGCGCCGGCGCGGGTCTTCACCGCGTCATGCACCTGGTCTGCGAAGGCCTCCGTGGTCATGTCGGCCCGGGCCGTGGCGATGACGCGGAAGTCGTCGGCGAGGAACCCGTCGGCGTCGAGGAAGTAGAGCGACGGGAAGAGCATCCTCTGGGCGAGGTCGCCCGTGCCGCCGAACAGGACGATCACGTCGGCCGTGGGGGATTGCGCCATCGCGTCACCTTTCGCGAACCTTCGGATGCAGACCGCGCATAGCGGCGTTCGCCCCCGCAACGTCAAGCCCGCTCATTCGTTCTCTTTAGCCAACAGAGGATCGAACCGTGACCGTGGGCGTTTCTGCTCGCGTGCCGGGGGCTACGTGTTTCATGAGCGTGACTGAGCTGGATTTCCGACCTGACGCGCCGCCCGCGCCCCTGGCCCTGGCGAACGCAGCCCTGTTCCTTGATCTCGACGGCACCTTGGCCCCGATCGCCGCGCGGCCGCAGGATGTGGCCCCAGACCCGCGCAGGACGGGCATTCTCGAAAAGTTGATGGCCGGGCTTGAGGGTCGCCTTGCCGTGGTCAGCGGCCGCACGCTCGCCGACATCGACCGCATCCTGGAGGGCCGCGTCCCGGCCGTGGCGGCTGTGCATGGCCTGGTGCTCCGGGGCGCAGACGGGGCGCTCGCCCAGAGCGAACCCCACCCGGCCCTTCCCGAGGCCGTCGCCGCCCTGCGCCGGTTCGCCGCCGAGCACCCGGGCATGCTGGTGGAGGACAAGCTGCTGTCGGCGACGCTGCACTATCGCGGCGCGCCCGAGCATGGCCATGCCGCGCGGACCGAGGCCGATCGCGTCGCGGCCCGCACGGGCCTGGCCGTGCAGCCCGGCGACATGGTGATGGAACTGCGCACGCCGGGTCCCACCAAGGGCGACAGCGTCGAGGCCTTCCTGGCCCAAGCTCCCTTCAAGGGCGCGACGCCGATCTTCCTGGGGGACGATCTCACCGACGAGGACGGCTTTTCGGCCGCCCGGCGACTGGGGGGATACGGGGTCCTGGTCGGGCCCGTGCGCGCCACCGCCGCGCGCCTTCGCCTGGACGACGTGGACGCCGCCCTGGACTGGCTGGAGGCCGCGCGATGAGCCGGCTGATCGTCGTCTCGAACAGGGTCAACCCCCCCACCGGCAAGGGCGACGAGACGGTCGGGGGCCTCGCCATGGCCCTGTCCGCGGCCTTGCGGGAGTATTCCGGCCTCTGGTTCGGCTGGAGCGGCAAGACCACCGAGACGTTCACCGGCGAACTGAATGTCGAGCGCAGCCAGGGCGTGACCGTCGCCACCCTCGATCTCGAGGAAACCGACCTCAACGAGTATTACAACGGCTACGCCAACAAGACCCTTTGGCCCCTGTTCCACTATCGCCAGGACCTGACCGCCTATGACCGGTCCTATGGGGAGGGCTATGAGCGGGTGAACCGGCGGTTCGCCGAGACCCTGGCCCCGCTGATCGAGCCGGACGACCTGGTCTGGGTCCACGACTACCACCTCATCCCTCTGGCCCGGGAGCTGCGGAAGCTGGGGGTGAAGAACCGAATCGGTTTCTACCTGCACATCCCGTGGCCCGCCCACCAGCTGATGGTCACCCTGCCCGGCCACCAGAAGCTGGTGCAGTCGCTGTTCGACTACGACCTGGTGGGCTTCCAGACCGCCGACTATCGCCAGGCCTTCGAGGAGTATGTGCTCACCGAGGCCAAGGGGGTGATGGTGGGGTCGGACCTGCGCGCCTTCGGCCGCACCGTGAAGGTGGGCGCCTTCCCCATAGGGGTGGACGCCGTCGAGTTCGCCGAGATGGCCAAGAGCGAACGGGCCTGGCGCACCTACAACGTCATGATGGCCCACACCGCCTTCCGCAGCCTGATTATCGGCGTCGACAGGCTGGACTATTCCAAGGGGCTGGAGGAGCGGTTCGCCGGCTTCGAGCACTTCCTGGCCGAGAACCCCGACGTCCGCCGCGAGGTGCTGTTCCTGCAGATCGCCCCGGTCAGCCGCGAAGGGGTCGAGGCCTATCAGGAAATCCGCGCGCGGCTGGATTCGCTGTCGGGTCGGATCAACGGCGAGTACGCCGACATCGACTGGAACCCGGTCCGCTACGTCAACAAGAACTACCGCCGCGACGAGCTGGCCGAGGTCTACCGGGCTGCCCGGGTGGCGCTGGTGACGCCGCTGCGGGACGGCATGAACCTCGTGGCCAAGGAGTTCGTGGCCGCGCAGAATCCCGAGGATCCCGGCGTGCTGATCCTGTCGCGGTTCGCCGGCGCCGCCAACCAGTTGAAGCAGGCGCTGATGGTCAATCCCAACAGTCCCGAAGAGATCGCCGAAGCCCTGAAGCGGGCCCTGGCCATGGACCTGCCGGAACGTGTCGCGCGGTGGGCCGAGATGTTCGAGAGCGTCACCCGCGAGGATGTCAGCGCCTGGCGCGACGCCTATGTGGGCGCCCTGTCAGAGGTCAGGGAAACCCACACGGCGCTCGCCAGCTGACCTCAGTCTGGATGGTCGGCGGCGCTGGCGGGCGCGACGTGGGGCGGGAAGGCCTGGCCGATGGGACCGTACTTCGCGCGCGCGGACTCCACCCGGGCCGTCATGTCGGCGAGCGCCTCCGGATGCAGGGACGCCACGCTGTAAGTCTCGCCAGGATCGGACCCCATGTCGAACAGCAGGGGATAGCGGTCCAGGGGCACGTCGTAGGTCCGGTAGTAGGACCGCACCACATACTTCCAGCGCGCGGTGCGGACAGCCGCCACATGGGTGTTGTCGAACAGCACGATCTGCTCGTTGGGCGAAGCCGCGCCGCGGGTCATCACCGCGCTGAGGTCGGCGCCGTCCAGCTCGCGGTCGGCGGGCGCCGCGATCCCCGCCATCGCCAGCAGGGTGGGCAGGATCTCCAGGTTGCTGGAGAGCGCGTCTGTGACGACCCCGGCCGGCAGGGTCCCCGGCTGACGGGCGATGAAGGGCACGCGGAAGCCGCCGTCCCAGGCCGAGCCGCCCTTTCGGTCGCGGAACGGTCCTGAAGAGCCCTCGAACCAGGGGCCGTTGTCGGAGGTGAAGATGACCAGGGTGTCTTGGTCGAGGCCGAGCTCTTTCAGCCTGGCCAGCAGGCGACCGACATTGAGGTCGATCTCCTCCACCACCTCCCCATAGGCGCCGCCCGGGGAGCCGGTGAGGTCGTCAGGATTGGGCTTCAGCGGGATGTGCGGGGCGGTCAGGGTGACCAGGGCGAAGAACGGGCGGTCACGGTTCTCTTCGGCGAAGGCGATCGTCTGATCGAAGAAGTTCTGGGTCAGCTTGGCGAAATCGGGCTTCGGCTCGATGACCTCGACCGCCGCCCCCTCGCCCGCATAGAGCGCCAGCGGCTTCATGTCGTGGCTGTAGGGCAGGCCGTAGAAGCGGTCGAAGCCATGGACCGTGGGCGGCCAGTGGGGCGCCACATGGCCCAGGTGCCACTTGCCGATCAGGGCGGTGGCGTAGGCGTGGCCGAGCGCCTTGGCGATGGTGATCTCGGTCAGCGGCAGGCCGGTGGTGTCGGCGGGCTGAATCACCTCATGGGCCAGGCCTGAGCGGATCGCGTAGCGGCCGGTGAGCAGGCCGGCCCGCGACGGGGTGCAGACATTGGCCGAGGCGTAGAAGTCGGTGAACCGGACCCCCTCGGAGGCCATCTGGTCCAGGTTCGGCGTACGGATGATGGTCCCGCCATCGCAGCCGAGGTCGCCATAGCCCAGGTCGTCGGCCAGGATGACGATGAAGTTGGGTTGGCGTCCGGTCATTTCGCCAGCTCCAGGGTCGGCAGCGCGGCGGCCTCCTGGGCGTCCAGTCGCGACTTGCGGAAGTTGGTGCGGACACCGCTCGGGGCGCCGAACTCCATCAGCTGGTCGGACCCCGGATCATAGGCCGGCCAGCCGGCGCAGTCGGGCTTGCCGGTCTTGGCGAAAGCCACCCAACAGCCGTGCATCAGGGTGGCCATGGCCTGATCGTCGGGCTTGATCATGCTGATCGGCGTGCGGCGGCCCCAGTACTCGAAGACGTACTGGATCTCCGCGGCGTGGAAGGCCCGCGTGACCATCGGCCGGAAGCGCGAGCCCACATAGGAGAAGTGATAGAGCCAGGCGGGTTTGCCCTTGGCCGCCTTGGCCGCGGTCCATCGCGCCGGGGCGCCGAAGGCCCGGTCGGTGAAGACCGCACGGCCCAGGACCTCGTCGCTCTGGGCGGCCTCCTCGACATAGATGGCGCGCACGGCCGGCGGCAGGGCCTTGCCGACCGCCGCCGGCCCCAGACCGAACTCGCTCATCAGCGAATCCTCGCCGGAATTGGAGCCGATGATCAGGGGCACGTCATGGGCGCGGCCGGTGGCGAAGGCCTGGGCCGGGGTCTGCTTCATCAGCGCGCCATCGACGAAGGGCCCGAAATCGCCCTGCGCCTTGGCGATGAGATCGGCGGCGGGGACGGCGCGCAGCTGGTCGGCGGTGGGGGCCGTCAGACCCAGGGCGGCGGCGGCCTTGACCCCTTCAGCCTCCTTGTCGGCCAGGGTCGTGGGCGCGCTCCAGCCGCCGCCCGATTGCACGACCGCCTTCTGGTAAAGGCCCTTGGACTTCGGCGTGGCCAGGAGTGCGAGCGTGCTGCCGCCGCCGGCGCTCTCGCCGAAGACGGTGACATTGGCGGGGTCGCCGCCGAGGGTCCTGATGTTGCGCTTCACCCATTCCAGGGCGGCGATCTGATCCATCAGGCCATAGTTTCCCACCGCCTCGCCGGAACCCGCCGCCTTGGTCAGGGCCGGGTGGGCGAAGTAGCCCAGCGGGCCCAGGCGGTAGTTGATGGCCACCAGCACCACCCCGTCGCGGGCGAAGTTGGAGCCGTCATAGATCCAGCCGGCGCCATAGCGGTGCGAGCCGCCGTGCAGCCAGACCATCACCGGCGCCTTGCTGGCGCCCTTGGGCGCGAAGACGCTGAGCTGCAGGCAGTCCTCGCTCATCGGCCCGTTGGCGCTGCCGGAATTGGGGGCGCCGTCGGCGCGCATGGTCTGCATGCAGGACACCCCGGCCTTGGTCCCGTCCCGCTCGCCGGTCCAGGGCGTCACCTTGGCGGGGGGCGCCCAGCGCAGGGGGCCGACGGGCGCGGCGGCATAGGGGATGTTGCGGTAGATGGCGGCGGTGGCGGTTTCGGTTCCGACGATCACGCCGCCCTCGACAGCCGCCTTGACCGACTGCGCCAGGGCCGGGGCGGCGACGAGCGCCAGGATCGTGGAAAACACGGCGAGCTTCATGGGTTTCGTCCCCGGGGCGGCCTGAAATGCGCTTGGCCATCTTGAAATGTCGGGCCGAACCATTCGCCGCGCGCAGGGCGCGGTCAAGGCCACGCCCTAGTGGAAATCTCGGCTGTGGATCAGGCCGCCGGCCTTGCGGCCCGAGTCCGCCGCCGGCCCCTCGTCGCGCAGGCGGGCGGTGAGGTGGGAGAGGTCGGTGAAGCTCTTGGCCACCAGGTGGACCACGTCGCTCTCGATCTGCAGCTGGCCGTGGACCTGCAGCAGGGTGGCGGTCATCACCAGCCGGCGGTTGGCCTCGAAGGCGTCCTTCCAGATAACGATATTGGCGATCCCGGTCTCGTCCTCCAGGGTCATGAACACCACCCCCTTGGCGGTGCCCGGCCGCTGGCGCACCAGGACGATGCCCCCCACCGAGGTCCAGCGCCGGTCGCGCATATGCTTCAGCGCCGCCGCAGGGACCGCGCCCGCCTGGGCCAGTTCTCCCCGGAAGAACTCGCAGGGGTGGGCCTTCAGGGACAGGCGCGTGGTGCGGTAGTCCTCGGTGACATTCATCGGCAGGCTCATCAGGGGCAGCTCGACCTGCACCTCCGGACGGTCCATCGCGGCCAGCAGGGGGGCGTCGGTCTCGACCCTGGTCTCCCCTACCAGACCCTTCACCGCCCACAGGGCCTGGCGGCGGCTCAGGCCCATCCCGGAGAAGGCGTCGGCCTCGGCCAGCAGCTCCATGGCCCGTCGCGACAGGCCGCGTGCGAAGGCCTCGAGCGTGCGGACCCCGGCGACGCGCATCTCCACCAACTTCCGACCGTCGTCCTCCTTGAAGCCCTTGATCTGCCGCAGGCCCAGGCGGACGGCGCGCAGGCGCTGGCCGTCCAGCGGCTCCAGGGTGCAGTCCCAGTCGCTGGCCATCACGTCGGGGGCGCGCACCTCCACCCCATGCTCGCGGGCGTCGCGGACCAGCTGGGCGGGTTGGTAGAAGCCCATGGGCTGGCTGTTGAGCAGGGCGGCGCAGAAGGCGTCGGGCCAGAAGCACTTCACCCAGGCCGAGGCGTAGACCAGCAGGGCAAAGCTGATGGCGTGGCTTTCGGGGAAGCCGTAGGAGCCGAAGCCCTCGATCTGCCCGAAGCAGTTGTTGGTGAACTCCTCGTCGTAGCCCTTGGCCAGCATGCCGGCGATGAACTTCTCGCCGTACTCCCCGACATTGCCGTGGTGCCGGAAGGTGGCCATGGCCCGGCGCAGGCCGTCGGCGGCGGCGTCACTGAAATTGGCGCCCTCGATGGCGATCCGCATGGCCTGTTCCTGGAAGAGCGGCACCCCCAGGGTCTTCCTGAGGATCCGCTCCATCTCCTTCTGGTCGAAGCCCTCCGAGGGTCGCGGATAGCTGACCTGGCTCGGATCGGCGCGGCGCTTCAGATAGGGGTGGACCATGTTGCCCTGGATGGGGCCCGGCCGGACGATGGCGACCTCGATCACCAGGTCGTAGAACTTGCGAGGCCGCAGTCGCGGCAGCATCGACATCTGGGCCCGGCTCTCCACCTGGAAGACCCCCACGGAGTCGGCCTTGCACAGCATGTCGTAGACCTCGGGCGCCTCCTGCGGGATGTGGGCGATGTCGCTGATGAGGGTTCCGTCCTCCAGGGGCGGCAGCATGTCGAAGCTGCGCTTCAGGGCGGTCAGCATGCCCAGCGCCAGGATATCGACCTTCATCAGGCCGATGGCGTCGATGTCGTCCTTGTCCCACTCGATGAAGGTGCGCTCAGCCATGGCGGCGTTGCCGATGGGCACGGTCTCGTCCAGCCGACGCTTGGTGAGCACATAGCCGCCGACGTGCTGCGACAGGTGGCGCGGGAACTTCAGCAGTTCCTGGCCGAGCGCGGTGGCCCGCCGGATTTCGGGATTGTCGGGATCCAGCCCCGTCTGGCGGATGTGCTCGTCGGCGGTCATGTCGCCCCAGCTGCCCCAGACGGTGCCGGACAGGGCGGCGGTGACGTCTTCGGTGAGGCCCAGCGCCTTGCCCACCTGGCGGATGGCCATGCGGGGGCGGTAGTGGATCACCGTGGCGACGATGGCGGCCCGCTCGCGGGTGTAGCGGCGATAGACGTACTGCATCACCTCCTCCCGACGCTCATGTTCGAAATCGACATCGATGTCCGGGGGCTCGCCGCGCTTCTCGGAAATGAAGCGGGAGAACAGCAGGTCCTGGTCGTCCTTGGTGGGGTCCACCGCCGTGATCCCCAGGCAGAAGCAGACACAGGAATTGGCGGCCGATCCCCGCCCCTGGCAGAGGATGTCCTGGCTGCGGGCCCAGGCGACGATGTCGTGGACGGTGAGGAAGTAGTTGGCGAAGCCCAGCTTCTCGATCAGGTCGAGCTCGTGCTGGATCGTCGCGCGCTCTTTTTCGCCCATGCCGCCGGCGAACCGCCACTCCGCCCCCGCCCAGGCCAGGTCGCGCAGATGCTGGATGGCGGTCTTGCCCGGCGGCACCGGCTCGTCGGGATATTCGTAGCTGAGATCGGAGAGGTCGAACTTGATGCGCGCCGCGATCTCGACGCTGCGCTCCACTGCCCCGGGGAACTTGGCGAACAGGCGGGCCATCTCCTCGGGGGTCTTCAGATGCCGCTCGGCGTTGGCCTCCAGGCGCAGGCCGGCCTCGTGGATGGTGCAGGTCTCGCGGATACAGGTGACCACGTCCTGCAGCGCCCGGCGTTCGGGGCCGTGGTAGAGGACGTCGTTGGTGGCCACCATCGGGGCGCCGCTGGCCTGGGCCAGGGCCGCCAGCTTCGAGAGACGATGCAGGTCCCGCGCGCCATAGGGCCGCGACGCCGCCAGCCAGACCGCGCCGCGCAGGGCCTGGGCGATCATCCCCAGCTTGGCCTCGAATGCGGCGTCCAGCCGCAGGGGTGGGACCACCAGGGTGAGCTGGCCCTCGGCGTGCTGGAGGTAGTCCTCCCAGTGCAATTCGCACTCGCCCTTGAGGCAGCGCCGCTGGCCGGCGGTGAGCAGGCGGGTCAGCCGGCCATAGGCCTCGCGGTCTGAGGGGTAGCAGAGCAGGCTCGGCGTGCCGTCGGCGAAATCGAGACGGCAGCCGGTGAAGGCGCGGAACGTCGTGTGCTTCCCCAGGTCCTTCACCGCCGACCAGGCGCGCACCACACCGGCCAGGCTGTTGCGGTCGACGACGCCGATGGCGTCGAGGCCCAGGGCCGCGCCCGTCTCCACCAGTTCGTGCGGGTGCGACGCGCCCCGCAGGAAGGAGAAGTTGGTGGTGGTCTGCAGCTCGACATAGCGGGTCATGCGAACAGCCCGTGCAGCCACCACCTGGCCTCCACGCCCGGGGCGTAGATGCCGGCGCGGAACAGCCAGAACCGCGCGCCGGCCTCGTCCTCCACCCGGTAATAGTCGCGGATGTGCGTGGTGCGGGCGTCCTCGATGGCGCCGCGCCACCATTCCTCGCCGATCCGCTCGGGCCCCTCGGCCCGGCGCACCCGGTGCATCTGGCCGCGCCAGCGGAACTGCACCGGCGGGTCATCGGGAATCGGGGCCATCACCAGTTCCAGGGGCTCGGGCCGGCTGAACAGGCGCAGGGGCCGGGGGCGTTCCGGGTCCCATCCGGCCAGCGGCGGGGCCATGGGCGCGCCCGGCGTGGCGGACTGTTCGGGGACGTGGCTCTCCACCGGACGCGCCTTCCAGACCCGGTCCTCACCCAGCCGGTTGGTGAGCCGGTCGAGGAGGGGTGCGAGGCCCTCGGCGCCGCCGGCCTCGAGCAGACTGTCGAGACGGGCCT
>JAZKFM010000078.1:3067-4907 GCA_040386415.1 Pseudomonadota bacterium | reverse complement strand
ATCAATCCCTATCTGTCGGGCAATTTCGCCCCTGTGCGGTCGGAGGACGACTTCGATCTTTCGGTCACCGGCGAGATTCCGTTGGCCTTGCGCGGCACCCTCTACCGCACCGGCCCGAACCCGCAGTTCCAGCCCAAGGACCCCAACTATCACTGGTTCACCGGCGACGGCATGCTGCACGGCTTCCGCGTCGCGGACGGCAAGGTCAGCTACCGCAACCGCTATGTCCGCACGCCCAAGTGGGAGCTGGAGCACGAGCACGGCCGCTCGCTGTTCGGCGGTTTCAATCCGATGCTCACCGACCCGGTCGCCGCCGGCAAGGACAGCGGCGTGGCCAACACCAACATCCTCTGGCACGCCGGGCGCCTGCTGGCCCTGGAAGAGGGCCACATGCCCTTCGAGGTCGCCCCGGGAACCATGGCCCCCAAGGGTTATGCCGAGCAGTACAAGGGCCGCGTCACCGCCCACCCGAAGATCGACCCCAAGACCGGCGAGATGGTCTGGTTCGGCTACGGCGTCGGCGACATGCCCCTGTCGGCCGGGATGAGCTATGGGGTCACCGACGCCAGCGGCGTGGTCATCCGGCGCTCGGATTTCCAGGCCCCCTATTCGGCGATGATCCACGACTTCCTGGTCACCGAGAACTACGTCCTGTTCCCGGTCCTGCCGCTCACCGGCAGCCTCGAGCGGGCCATGAAGGGCCTGCCGGCCTATGCCTGGGAGCCGGAGAAGGCCGGCTATGTCGGCGTCATGCGCCGCGACGCCGACGTCTCCACCATCCGCTGGTTCAACGTCCCGGCCTGCTACGTCTTCCACCCGATGAACGCCCATGAAGCGGACGGCAAGATCATCGCCGAGGTGGCCCGCTATGACGCCGCCCCGCTGTTCCCCATGGCCGACGGATCGCCCGGCCTGCGCACCGCCGCGCGACTGACCCGCTGGACCTTCGACCTGTCCGGAAACAGCGACGCCATCAAGGAAGAGGCCATCGACGACCTCGACTGCGAGTTCCCGCGCTTCGACGAGCGGCTGGCGGGCGAAGCCTATCGCCACGGCTTCTATGCCGGCGACACCACCAACGCCAAGTCCGTGAAGCTGAACGCCATCGCCCACCTGGACCTCGCCACCGGCAAGCGCCAGGTCCACGCCTTCACCGGCGGCGACATGACGTCAGAGCCCGTCTTCACCCCGCGCTCTCCCGACGCGCCCGAGGGCGACGGCTGGCTGACGGCGGTGGTCTACCGCGCCGCCGAGGACCGCAGCGACTTCGTGGTCTTTGACGCCCTCGACGTCGCCAAGGGCCCCATCGGCATGGCCCACATGCCGCGCCGCGTGCCCTTCGGCTTCCACGGCAACTGGGTGGCCGACTAACCCCCTTCCCCCACGCATGTGGAGGAAGTGTCACAAGGCTCGCGCAGCGAGACGCGTGACGATGGGGGTGAGTGTCTGACGCGCAGTGCGTTCCAGATCCGTACCCCCATCTACCCTCCAGCCAAGGGGCTGTCGGGCCACTTCCCCCACAGTCGTGGGGGAAGCTGGTTGCCCTCTGATCGCTTGGCCGCGATGGTCGCGCCATGAACCTACTGGCCCGACCCGAGCCGCTTCCCCACCCTCGCCTGCGCGCCGTTCTGCGCTGGGTGCTGGCAATCATCTACATCGCCTTCGGGATCGTTCACCTGCGCAGCGCGCCCGGCTTCCTGTCGATCATGCCGGCCTGGGTGCCTTACCCGCTGGAGGTGGTGCTCTTGACCGGGGTCTGCGAGATTCTCGGCGCGATCGGCCTGCTGATCCCGCGGCTGCGCTGGATTTCCGGCGTCATGCTGGCCCTCTATGCGGTCTG
>JAZKFM010000078.1:1526-3057 GCA_040386415.1 Pseudomonadota bacterium | reverse complement strand
CGTGACCGCGGGCAGCCTGCCGTCGAGCTGGTGGTACCATGGGCCCAGGCTGGCCTTTCAGCCGGTGTTCGTCTGGTGGGCCCTGTTCGCCGGCGGCGTGATCGACTGGCCGTTCCGGAGGAAACCCGCATGAAAGCCATCTGGTACGACCACACGGGTCCCGCCCGCGAGGTCCTGCAATACGGCGACCGTCCGACCCCGGAGCCCGGGCATGGCCAGGCCCTGATCCGGGTGAAGGCTTCGGGGGTGAACCCGTCGGACGCGGGAATGCGCGCGGGGCCGGCCGCCATGGCCTATCCCCGCATCACCCCCAACAGCGATGGGGCGGGCGTGGTCGAGGCAGTCGGTCCCGGCGTGGCGGCGACCTGGGTCGGCAAGCGGGTGTGGTTCTACAACGGCCAGCGCAACGGCCGGGCCTTCGGGTCCGCGGCCGAGTACATCGAGCTCGACACCGACCTGCTGATGGAACTGCCCGACGGCGTCTCCTTCGCCGAAGGCGCGACGCTTGGCATCCCCTGCATGACCGCTCACCGCAGTCTGTTCGTGGCCGGCCCCGTCCAGGGCCGCACGGTGCTGGTGACCGGCGGCGCGGGCGCCGTGGGCCACTACGCCGTCCAGCTCGCCAAGTGGGCCGGGGCCACGGTGATCGCCACCGTGAGTTCAGAGGAGAAGGCCGAGCGCGCGCGGGCCGGCGGCGCCGACCACGTCATCGACTACCGCCAGGAGAAGGTCGCCAAACGGGTCCGCGAACTGACGGGCGGAGAGGGCGTCCACCACGTGGTCGACGTCGACTTCGGCGGCAATATCGCCACCACCCTGCAGGTGGTCCGGGTCAATGGCTCGGTGGCCTTCTACGCCACCAAGGGGGCCCGCGAGCCAGTGGTCCCGGCCGGCGCCCTGATGGGCCTGAACCTCGGCGTCCACGGGGTCTACCTGCCCATCACGCCGCCCGAGGCCCGCAAGCGGGCGCAACAGGACATCACCCACTGGATCGGGACCGGCGAGCGCATCCTCTCGGTCGCCGGCCGCTTCCCGCTGGAGGACTGCGCCGGGGCCCACGAACTGGTGGAGGCCGGCTCCAAGGTGGGCACGGTGGTCGTCGAGCCGTGACGCCGGCCGAGACCGCCATCCGCGCCCGGCGCAAGCTGACCAACAAACTGATCGCCGCCCACGAGGCCGCCCGCCTGCGGCCCTTCCTCGCGTCGGACATCAACCTGATCGCCGGTGACGGCAGCCTGATGATGGGGATCGAGTCGGTGCTCGCCGCCTTCGATAGCCAGTTTCGCGATCCCAGCTTCGTCACCTATCTGCGCACCACCGAGAGCGTCCGCCCCGACCAGGACGAAGCCCGCGCGGCGGAGACCGGGACCTGGGTCGCCACCTGGCGGGGATCGCCGACCCTGACCGGGACCTATCTGGCGGTCTGGCGAAAGGTCACCGGCCAGTGGGTGATCGAGAGCGAGCTCTATGTGACGCTGGCCCAGACGCCGGCTTGACCCCATGCAGTCCTGCAGAGCGGGTCTGCGAAACT
>JAZKFM010000078.1:0-1516 GCA_040386415.1 Pseudomonadota bacterium | reverse complement strand
CAATGGCCAAGCTCACACCATATACGGGCTGTCGCCGCTCCCCCGGCGACGCATTCCACCCTTGGAGACGACTGTGAAAATCCTGTGGCCGCTGCTCTCGCTGGTCGTGACGATCAGCATGGCGATGACGACCTGGTCAGGTCACGCCTTCAGTTGAGACCCTGGACGGCACGCCGGCGGCGAGGTCCGTCCGTCGGCGCTGTCCAAAGACCAGCGCGCTCCTAGATCAGCTCAGCAGGCGGCGGATCGTCTCGCGAACACCCTTCCAGGGCGGCGGCATGCCGTCGGGCGCGACCTGGGAGGTGAAGCCCTTGCGGGAGACCAGCACCTCGATGTACTCGGCCCGAATGCCGTGGCTCATGTCGTCCAGGGTCCAGATCGTCGTGGAGAGTCCGCTGGCCTTGTCCATGTAGTCGGCGACGTCATAGCCCCAGTCCACGGTCACCAGCGACCCCTGCGGATCGATGGGATTGGCGTGATAGACCGGCTCCAGCAGATGCTCCACCAGGCCCTCGCGGTTGCGCCGGGCGCGCCGGACCGAGGCCTTGGCCTTGTTGACGATGGGCACGGTGCAGATGTGAAAGCCGCCGGGCTTCAGGGTCCGGGCCACCTCGGCGATGGCGCGGTTGGGGGCGAACAGGTGCTCAAACACGTCCTGCGTCACCACGATATCGAAGCTGGCGTCGGCGAAGGTCTGGTTCTCCAGGTCCTCGCAGCGCCAACCCCATTGCGGGTGCGCGGTCCCCAGGGGCACGTCGGGGCCATAGTGGCTGGAGCGGTATCCCGGCGCCTCGGCGGCGAGCCGACGGCTGGCCGCCGTGCCGGGCGAGCTCTCATGGATGTCGAGCGACCGCCAGTCGGGGCGTAGCTCGGCGAGGATTTTCATCAGAGCGCGCTCGCGGGGCGCGCTGCCGCAACCACCGCACAGGAAGTGGTCCCGCAGCCACTCGTCCCTGGCGGTGAAGGTCACCGCCTGCTCGCAGACCGGACAGACGCCTTGGACCTCGAGCAGGTAGTCGCTCACCTAGACCAGGGTCCCGTGGCAGTGCTTGAACTTCTTGCCCGAGCCGCAAGGACAGGCCGAGTTGCGTCCGGTCTGCTGCCAGCCGTCGGGCAGGGCCGCCACGGGCAGGGCCTCGCGCTGCGCCACCGACAGGCCTTCGGGCAGGGCGCCCATCTCGGCCGCGTTCTCGCCGGTCAACGGGTCCATGTGGACCTCGGTATAGTTGGTCAGCGGTGCGGGCTCTTCCGGCTCGGCGTAGCTGAACTCCACCGTCATCAGCCAGCGGGTCACGTTCTGGCGCAGGTCCACCAGCAGCTTCTCGAACAGGGAGAAGGCCTCGGTCTTGTACTCGTTCAGCGGGTCGCGCTGGGCGTAGCCGCGCAGGCCGATGACATTGCGCAGGTGGTCCAGGTGCATGAGGTGCTCGCGCCACTGCAGATCGACCATCTGCAGCAGGAAGCTCTTCTCGATGTTGCGCATCTGGTCGGGGCCGACGGCGGCCTCCCGCTCGAC
>JAZKFM010000077.1:2979-12284 GCA_040386415.1 Pseudomonadota bacterium | reverse complement strand
CGTCCTCTGCATCATCCCCCTCAATCCGGCCTCAGCGCCCACCCTGGCCGCTGGGGTGTTCGACGGCATAGCGCCCCCCATGCGGATGGTCGCCCGGCCCGCCGACCGGGTCATCGCGGTCTATGGCTGGGGCATGGCCGGGGTCACCTGGCGCGGCCGGGCCGTGGTGATGGCCGGCGCCCTGTCGATCCACCGGGAGATCTACGACACCGTCCCGCTCTATGGCCGCGCGGCCACCCCGGGCGGCGAGCGCACCCTGCTGCGCCGCATGGGCGCGCACGCCGTGCCCGGCCCCGGCGGTCTCGTGGTCTGCCCCGCCTGGGCCCCCGAACGGAAAGCCGCCTGATGAACGCCAATGTCCGCATGCCCCTGGAGGCCAGGGCGCCCGCCGAGGTCGACCAGGGCCAACTGGAGGTCGTGGTCTGCCGCACCCTGCCCGACCTGATGCAGGCCATGGCGGTGCGGGCCCTGGTCTATATGGGCGAACAGGCCTGTCCCTATGCCGAGGAGTACGACGGCAACGACTTCGCCGGCGCGACCCACCTGATCCTGCGCCGCGACGGGGAGCCGATCGGAACCCTGCGCATCCGCTGGTTCGCCGACTTCGCCAAGGTGGAGCGGGTGGCGGTGCGCAAGGAATATCGTCGTGGCCGCGCCACCCTGATGCTGATCCTGGCCGCCAAGAGGCTGGCCGAGAAGAAGAACTACCGGAAGATCCTCGGCTACGGCCAGGTGCGGCTGATCCCCTTCTGGGAGCAGTACTTCAACGCCTATGTCCGGCCCCGCCGCGACGGCTTCGTGGTCTCCGACCATGACTATGTGGAGATGGTGGTGGAGGGCACGCCCCCGCATGATGCGTTGACGCTGGACTCCGATCCCTACGAACTGCTGCGCCCCGAGGGCGCCTGGAACGAGCCGGGCGTGCTGGACAAGTCCGCCGCGCGCGCCGCCGCCAATCCCGGCGGACTGTCGCGATGAGGGACTACGCCCCGGACGCCTCGGCCCTGATCTGCCTGGACCTGCAGCGCGGACGCCTGGCCACGGAGAACGCCGCCGCCACCGTCGCCACCTGCCGCCGGGTGCTGGAGCAGGCGCGCCGCCGACGCTGGCCGGTGCTGCACGTCCATGCCCGGGCCGCAGGCGCGCCGATGGACCCGCCAATCCCCGGCCTGGAGCCCTTGCCCAGCGAGGCGGTGTTCATCCGCCAGGGACCCTCGGCCTTCACCAACGCCGCCTTCAGCCAGAGCGCCCAGATTCTAGGCGGGCCGCTGGTGTTGATCGGCTTCCGCATGGCCGACACCGTCCTGGCCACCGCTTTCGCCGCGGCCGATCGCAACCTGGCGGTCGAGGTGGTCGACGACGCCGTGGGGGGCGACCCCGCCAGCCGCCTGATCCTGCTCAAACCGCTTGCCGCGCTGGCCCCCCGGGCGCGGGTCACCAACTCCCGTGAGCTTTTCTTCGAGGACGCCTCGCGGTTCGCCGCGGCGAACATGCCATGACCGATTTCAAGATCCCTCACAGCTTGCTGCCTCCGGGGCCACCCCGCCGTCCCTCCGAGATGGACCTCGCCGACCAGACAGCCGAACTGCTGGAGATGGCCAGCCTGCTGAGCCCCAGGGACATGGCCACGCTGTCGGTCATCGTCCGCCGCGCGGCCGAGATCTCCGAGTCAGAGGGCGAAGAGGTCGCCATCGCCGTTCTCGATCAGATCCACGGCATCCTTGACGGCCGGGTTTCGGACGCCTGAATACAATCCAGGATTGTCTGGACGCGCGAGGCCGTTCATGCCCCCAATACCCAAAATGGGGAGTATTCGTGTGCTGGGTGTCAGCTGTGCGCCAGAAGTGGCTCCGAAACGCCAAGCAGGCGAAAATTAACCCTGCAGTGCGGCCCTATGTCTTAGGCATGACAAATTGGTGGCGATACGGCTTTTACGCGTGCAGAAAGGCGCTGCGCACTCGAGCGTGCGCGCCAGAAGGACATATCCGTGGGCGAGAATCTTGAAGATGTGGGCCCCGACCCCATCGACGTCGCTGTCGGCCACCGTATTCGCGTGCGTCGCAAATGGCTGGGCATCTCCCAGTCCACCCTCGCCGATCACCTGGGCGTCAGTTTCCAGCAGGTCCAGAAGTACGAGCGCGGCGCCAACCGCACCTCGGCCTCGATGCTGGTGCGCATCGCCGAGAAACTCGAGACCACGGTCGGCGAACTGGTGGGCGAGAACGACCGTCCCACCGGCGACGAGAGCCTGTTCGAGAAGCTGGCCGTGCCGGGCGCCGTCCAGCTCCTGGAGGCCTTCGCCAGCGTGCAGCAGCCCTCCCTGCGCACCGCGATCCTCAACCTGACCCGATCGCTGATCGAAGAAACCGAAGAGCCTGCTCAGAAGCGCGCGCGCTAGAGCCTTTTAGGGTCAGATGGCATCATCTGACCCGTTCAAAAAGGCTCTAATCCAAAGAGATAGAGCGCGTCGGACGGGTTAACCGGCGTCCACTTAACCCTGACGCGCTCTAGGCTTTCGCCGCGGCGAAGGCCAGGTGGTGCAGGACGATCCCCGCGGTCGTCGCCACGTTCAATGAATCGAAGCCGGTGGCCATGGGAATGGCCACCGTCGTGGCGCGCGCCAGCACAGACGCCGCCAGTCCCGGGCCTTCGGCCCCCAGCAGCACCGCGGTCTTCGACGGGCGCCTGAGGTCCACCAGGCGACGGTCTCCGCCGGGGCTCAGCGCCACGGTCTCGAAACCCGCCGCGCCCAGCGCATCGAGCAGGTCGCCCTGGGCTGTGGCGAAGGGGGTCGCCAGCACCGCCCCCACCGACACCCGGATGGCCTTGCGGTAGAGCGGGTCGCAGCAGTCGGTGTCCAGCAGCACCGCATCGACCCCAAAGGCCGCGGCGTTGCGAAACAGGCCGCCCATGTTGTCGTGGTTGGCGATCCCCGACAGCGCCAGGACCAGGCTCCCCTCCCCCAGCCCGGCCAGCAGGTCGGCGGCCACCGGGGCGTTGCGCCTGCGGCCCAGGGCCAGGATGCCGCGATGGATATGGAAGCCCACCACCGCGTCCATCGCCTCCTGACTGGCGGAATAGACCGGAACCTCGTCAGGCATCTGGGCGATCAGGTGGGCCAGGCCCGCCACCCGCTTGCGGGCGATCATCAGCGAAACGGGCTCGCACAGTCTTGAGCGCGCCAGCACATTAAGCACCACTTCGCCCTCGGCCACGAACAGGCCCTCGCGACCCACCAGGTCGCGCTCCCGCACGTCGCGATAGGCCGCGACGCGCGGGTCGGCCGCGTCGATCAGGATGATCGGGGGCGCCACGAGCCGCGGACTACCAGATCTTCACCCGGTCGGCGGGAGCCAGATAGATCTTCTCGCCGGGCTTGGCGTCGAAGGCCGTGTACCAGGCGTCCAGGTTGCGCACCGTGTCGGCGCGGTATTCGCCGGGGGCATGCCCGTCGGTCAGCAGGACGCGGCGCAGGGCGGCTTCGCGGTACTTGCCCCGGTAGTTTTGCGCCCAGCCCAGGAAGATCCGCTGGTCGGCGGTCACCCCGTCGATCACCGGGGCGGGGCCCCCGTTCAGCGACAGGTGATAGGCGTCATAGGAGGTCGCCAGGCCGGCCAGGTCGGCGATGTTCTCCCCCAGGGTCAGCTCCCCGTTCACCGACAGGTCCGGCAGGGCCTTGTAGCCGTTGTACTGCTCGACGAGCTGCTTGGATGAGGCCTTGAAGTGGGCCATGTCGGCGTCGGTCCACCAGTTGCGGACATTGCCCTTGGCGTCGAACAGAGCGCCGGTGTCGTCAAAGCCGTGGCTGATCTCGTGGCCGATCACCCCTCCGATGGCGCCGTAGTTCACCGCCGGATCGGCCGCCGGATCGAAGAACGGCGCCTGCAGGATGGCGGCCGGGAAGCTGATGGAGTTTTGCATCGGCGCGTACAGCGCATTGACCGTCTGGGGCGTCATGTACCACTCGCCGCGATCCACCGGGCCGTCCAGCTTGGCCAGGTTGCGGCGGTACTCGAAGAGCTCGCCTCGCTGCCAGTTGCCGTAGGCGTCGCCGGCCACAATCCTCAGGCCCGAATAGTCGCGCCAGCGGTCGGGGTAGCCCACCCCCACCTGGAAGTTGGCCAGCTTCTCGTGAGCCTTGGCCTTGGTGGCCGGGTCCATCCAGTCTAGGCGGTCGATGCGCTTGCCGAAGGCGGCCAGGATGTTCTTGACCATCTCCTGAACCTCCGCCTTCGATTCCGCCGGGAAGTACTTGGCGGTGTAGAGTTTTCCGATGGCCTCCCCGAGCGCGTTCCCGGTGAAGCCAACGCCCCGCTTCCAGCGCTCCGCCTGCTGCGGGGTGCCCGACAGGGCGGTGGCGTTGAACGCGAAGTGCTCGTCCACGAAGGCCTTGGAGAGGTACGGCGAACCCCGCTCGACGGCGTGGAAGGCCAGGTAGTCCTGCCAGGCCGCGATGGGCTCGGACCCCACCAGCCGGGCCTCGCCGCTGATGGCGGTGGACTGCCAGGCGCCGAACACCGGCTGGTCGGCCAGGCCCGCGGCGGTCAGGAACGCGTCCCAGTCCATGCCGGGCGCCTTGCGGGCCAGCTCGGCGCGGGTCCACTGGACGTTGTTCTTCTTGATCTCGAAGGTGTCGGCCACGGTCCAGTGCGCGGCGGCGATCTTGGTCTCCAGGGCCAGGACCCGCGCGGCGCGGGCGTCCACGTCGCTGAAGCCCGCCAGGCGCAGCTGATTGGCCACGTGGGTCCGGTACTTGGCTCGCAGGTCGACGTACTTCGCGCCCGCGTCGAGGTAGTAGGCGCGGTCGGGCATGCCGAGGCCGCCCTGGACGATGTAGGGCAGGTAGCGGCTGGTGTCGTTCAGGTCCTCCACCACCCACAGGCCGAAGAGGCGCTCGGTCTTGGTGGTGGTGGCGTTCAGGATGTCGACGTCGGCGCGGATCGTGGCGCCCAGCTGGGCCGACAGCTCCTTGCGGGTCTTGATCGCGGCGATCGCCGCCAGCTCCGGGGCCAGGGGGCTGGCGCCCTTCGCCTCGATGGCCGCCTCGTCCATGAAGCTGGCGTAGTAGTCGCCGATCATGCGGGCTTCAGAGCCGGCCGGTCCCTGGGTCTTGGCGGCGGCCTCGATCAGCTCGACCGTGCGCTTGGAGGCCGCTTCCCGCAGGACGGCGAAGGTGTTGTAGCTGGACCGGTCGGCGGGGATCTCGGTGGTCTTGGCCCAACTCCCGTTGGCGTAGCCGAAGAAGTCGTCGCCGGGCTTCACCGAGCGGTCCATGCCGGCGGTGTCGAACCCGAAGGTCCCGTAGACCGGCTTGGCCCTGGGCGCCTCGGCGACGGGCGGTGACGGGGGAATCGGCGCCGGCGGCGGGGCCGCGCCCATGCTCGCGCAGGCTGACAGGATCACCGGCGCACAGGCGGCCAGCAGCAGGACTTTCAGGTTGGTCATCGATGAAGGCTCCCAAGGGACCGGGCGCGTCACGGCGCGCTCTCAGCGTTTGAACCTTCATACACCGCGGCGGCGGTTTGGCCTCTGCAGGCGGATTAATCTTCTGTCATGGCAGGGCCCCGCCCTACCGCCGGACGTCCAGGCTGTGGCTTGAACGGACCGCCTCGACATCGGCCACGGTGGCCAGGTTGAAGTCCCCCGGCGTGGCGTGTTTCAGCACCGCCGCGGCCACCGCAAACGCCAGCAGGTCGCCCTCGCCCATGCCGGTCAGCAGGCCGTGGATCACGCCGGCGGCGAAGGCGTCGCCGCCGCCGATCCGGTCGATGATGGGGTTCAGAGGCCGGCTTTCCGTGCGCCAGGCGCCGTCGCGTGCTAACAGGAAGCCCGCCAGGTCGTGGTGGTTCACCGTGTGCTGCACCCGGTCGGTGCAGGCCAGGCGCTGGAGGTTCGGCCAGGCCTTGAAGGCCGTGTCGGCGGCCAAGCGCCGCAGGCCGTCGGCCTCTCCCAGCCCCTCGAAGGACGCGCCGAGCACCAGGGCGATGTCGCGGTGGTCTCCGAACACCAGGTCGGCCTGGGAGAGCATCTCGCCCAGGATCGCCGGCGCGTCGCCGTTCCACGCCTGCCAGAGGGTCGCGCGGTAGTTGCAGTCCACGGAGACAGTCAGGCCAAGGCGCCGCGCGGCCTTCACCGCATCGACCGCGGCCTTGGCGGTGTCGGGCCCGATGGCGGCGGTGACGCCGGAGACGTGCAGCCAGCCGGCGCCCGCCAGCGCGGCCTCCCAGTCGATCGCCGAGGCGGCGCGGCTGAAGGCGCTGTCGGCCCGGTCATAGAGCACCTGGGACGACCGCTGGGCCGCGCCCGGGGTCAGGAAATAGAGCCCCATCCGCCCCGCCGTGAACCGGACGCCGGAGGTGTTCACCCCATAGCGCCGCAGCTCATCGACGGCGGCATGGCCCAGGCCGTTGTCCGGCAGGACGCTGAGCATCCGCGCGGCATGGCCGAACCGGGCCAGGGAAACCGCCACATTGGCCTCCGCCCCGCCGAAACTGACCTTGAGGGTCGGCGACTGCAGCAGCAGCTCGTTGTCGGGCGCGGCCAGGCGGACCAGGACCTCGCCGAAGCAGACCACATCAGCCGCCACATTCGTCTCCCGTTCGAGCAACGCCCTACCCTAGACAAAGCGGCGCGCCGGGGAACCGGCGCGCCGTAAGTCTCTCCTCGGGGGTCTAGGCCTAGTAGGTGTAGCGCACGCCGATCAGGTATTCGCGGCCGGTGTGGTGGTAGAAGTTCATCAGGTTGTGCTGACCGTTGAACTGGTCCTGGAACTCGTCGGTCAGGTTCACACCCTCCACCGTGAACTTCAGGTTGTCGCTGAAGGTGTAGGTGAACGAGGCGTCGACGTTGAAGGTCTCATTGGTGCCGTCGTAGGGCACCGGCAGGGCCGCGGTGTTCTCCTGGCCCAGTACGCGGGTCAGGTACTTGTCGCGGTGGCTGGCCGAGACCCGGGCGCTGAACTTGTCGTCCTCATAGTAGAGGGTCACGTTGTAGGCCTTGCGCGACAGGCCGGTCAGGTCGGTCGTCGCCACCGTGGCGCCGGCGGCGTTCAGGTAGTTGATCGAGGACTTCACGCTTGTGTAGTTGGCCAGGACGCCGGTGTTGGCCAGCGGGCCGGGCAGGAAGCTGAAGGGCTGCTGGAAGCTGATTTCATAGCCGGTCACGTCCCCGCCGGGGGTGTTGATCGGGGTCGTGAAGTTCCAGGTGGCCGTGGGGCTGCAGCCGACGGTCGCTCCGCAGGCCGCCGTGGCGACGCTGTCAGGAATGCCGAAGCTGTTGCCGCTGAACACCTGCTGGGTCGAGAGCGTCTGGACGAAGGTGTCCACCTTCTTCTTGAAGAAGGCGATGCTGATCAGGGCTTCCGGCTGGTAGTACCACTCGAAGGACAGGTCGTAGGCCTTGGCCCGGAACGGATCCAGGGTCGGGTTGCCGGCGGTGACGGTCCGCGAGGAGCCCGAGACGCTGACGCTGGCGCCCGGGGTCAGGTTGCCCAGGTTCGGCCGCGACATGGTCTGGGCCGCGCCGGCCCGGATCAGGAAGTTGTCGAAGGGCTCGATCACCGCGTTGATGGACGGCAGGGTGTCGTCATACTCGCGGTCCACGGTGATCGGCACCGCCGCGCCGGCCACGAAGGTATAGCCCGAGGCCGTCTGCTGGGTCTTCACATGGCGCACGCCCACATTGCCGCGGAACGGCATGCCGGCCAGTTCGGTGTTCCACTCGGCCTGGACGAACCCGCCCTTGTCCTCCTCGCTCACCGAGTTGTTGTTGGACAGCGAGGGCTCCTTGCCCAGCCGCCAGGCCCCGCCGAAGGCGGTGGGGTCGTTGAGCTGGAATAGGGTGAGGGCGCTGAAGTAGTTGGGCGAGATCCAGGCCGTCGGCGTGCCGGCCGGGACACCCAGGCCTTCGGTGGGCAGGGTGACGGTCTTGGCGTAGGTCGAGTTGGCGATCGCCGCGACGCCCGCCGGAATGGTGGTTTCCTGGTTCGCCGAGGTGCCGATGCTGCGACGCAGCTCGGTGGTTTCGAAGTCGTACGTCTTCCAGGACAGGCCCGCCTTGAAGGTCAGGATGTCGTTGGCGTCCCACTGCCCGTCGACCGAGACTGTGTCGTAGGTGTTGACCGCTGTCTGGGGCCTCATCCGCACCTGGGTCAGGGTCCAGGCGTTGGGATTGGTCAGGTTCGCATTGCCGTAGGCCAGCAGCGGGGCCCGGCCCTGCCCGTAGTCGAACTGGTAGCCGTCGACGTTGAACTGATCCCAGATGATCGTGGTCTGGACGGGATTGTCGTGGTCGGACTTCGAGTGGCCCGCCACGGCGTGGATCTTCAGGCTGTCAGTGAAGGCGTGGCTGAAGTCCAGGGAGTACTGGGTGAAGGTGGTCGACAGTTCGTCGAAGCGGTCCTCGACCCGCAGATCGACGTCGTTGAACGTGCCCGCCGTCATGACGCCGTTGGTGATCGTCGAGGAGACCACGTTGGTGTCGGCGATCCCGCAGGAGGTGTTGACGTTGGCCGCCGTGCAGGCGCCGCCGACGCTGAAGGACGGGGCCTCCAGGAACTGCTCCTCGCGGTTGCCGTCCAGCTTGGCGTAGAGGAAATCGAGGGTCAGCTGAGTGGCGTCGGTCGGCTTCCACTGCAGGGCCAGGGTGGCGCCCAGGCGTTCCTGCTCTTGGTCGTAGCGGTCATAGCGCGGGAAGCGCGGGTGGAAGGCTGAGTTGTTGGCGGCGGCCGCCGGATTGGCCGTGGTGGGCAGGCCCGCGCCGTTCGGCAGGGCGTCGAAGCCCGGCGCGAAGGTGGTGCCCGGCGCCCAGCGCACCGTCGAGGAGCCGACGTCCAGCAGCGAGCGCTTGCTGTAGGCGAGGCTCGCCAGGGCGCCGAAGGTCCCGTCCGCCCAGGTGTTGGAGATCATGGCCGCGGCGCGGGGCGAGGCCTCCTCCGACAGGGCGTTGTAGCCGGCCTGGGCCGAGGCGACGAACTTGAAGCCGTTGTAGTCCAGCGGCCGGCCGGTGCGCAGGTCGATGGTCGCGCCCAGCGAGCCTTCCTCGGTCTCGGCCGAGGCGGTCTTCTGCACGGTGATCGAGTTGAACAGGTCCGAGGCGAAGATGTTGAAGTCGAAGTTGCGGCCGCGGTTGGTGCCGCCCGAGGCGTCGGTGCCGCCGGCGGTGGAGAGCGCCTCCATGCCGTTGATGCGCACGCGGGTGAACTGGGGACCCAGGCCACGCACGGTGATCTGCCGGCCTTCGCCCCCGTCCCGGGTGATGGCCACGCCGGAGATCGTCGCTCCGACGGTCCCGTCCGCCTCGTCGAC
>JAZKFM010000077.1:0-2969 GCA_040386415.1 Pseudomonadota bacterium | reverse complement strand
GCCACGCCGGAGATGCGTTGGATGGACTCCGAGAGGTTCAGGTCGGGGAACTTGCCGATGTCCTCGGCCAGGATGGTGTCGCTGGCCGTGGCGCTGCCGCGCTTCAACTCGAGGGCCTGCTGCAGGCTGCCCCGGAAGCCGGTGACGATCAGTTCCTCGACTTCGTTCTGCTGCGCGAAGGCCGGCGCGGCGGCGGCCATGGCGAGCGCCGCCAGGGACGCGCCACTGAACAGAGCGCGCGTTTTCGTCCAAGACCGAGTGCGGACCATCTGTCCCTCCCTGTGCGAGGCCACCAGCGGCGTGAGGCCGTCAGGTGGAGGGCGCCTGTCCGGCGCTCCCCGCGTTTCCCCATTTATGACACCGGTGTCATTGACCGCTATGCGTCTCTGACACCGGTGGCAATGAGAATAGCCACGGTTCTGTCGTATTCGCAAGACCGGTCGCTTCAAACGCGAGCGGGCCCTGCGCGAAAGCTGTGCAGTGGGCCGAAACCGGTGATGGAGGTGGGAAAACCTTAGCCCTCCCCTCAAGGCGCAACGGAGAGGAGACATGGCTTCGGTCGTGGCGGCGGGCCGCGAGGCTTTCAGCTATCGGTCGGGATGACGTCTATCTGAAGCCGATGTCCACCCGCGGCGATCTCAAGCAGACGGTCGATATTCGGATGCGCGCCCGGGCGGTTCCGGGCATCCGCCGTATGCTCGGCGAACATGGCCAAGCCGTGCTGCGCAGCCTTCTCATCCAAGAGATCGAAGGCATGCTGCAGGTATTGGTAGACGGCTAGCGAGCCCTGCTTGCCAGGCTGGTTCTCGATGCAAGCGACCACGTCGCCGCTTGCGTCCAAGAGGTCGATGCGTTGGACGCCCTCCACCGACGGCAATTGCTGGAGGTTTTCCTTGAAGGTCGGACCAGGTTGAATCATCGCGAAGCTGTCTCGGGTTCCAGTTTGGAGAACGAGTTCAAAACGCGGCCTACGGACCGGGCGAGGTGGGATCGGGCTCGGCCGCGGCCTCTTCCGGGTCCAGGCTCGAGCGCGGGCGATCCAGGCCGAGCGCGGTGGCCAGGGTGATGTCCCAGCCATAGGGATCGGAGCGGTAGACCACCATGCCCTGATCATCGACGAAGGCTGTGTGATAGAGCAGCCGCACCGGAATGCTGGTGGTCAGCGGCACCACCCCGGTCTTACCCGAGGCCAGGACCTCCTCGAAGCGCTCCGAGGCGCCGTAGATTTCCGACAGGTGACGCGCGAACTCCACGGCGTTCTCCACCCGGACGCAGCCGTGGCTGCGGTGGCGGGCGGCGCGGGCGAACAGGCTCTTGGACGGGGTGTCGTGCAGATAGATGGCGTAGGGGTTCTGCATGTCGAACTTCACCAGGCCCAGGGCCGCGTTCGGTCCCGCCCTCTGCACCACCCGGCCGCCGGTGACGTACATGCCCTGGCGGCGCATGTAGGCCGCCCCGCGCGGCAGGATCTCGGCCCGCGCGATGCTGGCCGGCACGTTCCAGGGCGGATTTACCACCAGCTGGCTGAAGGCCGACTGCAGGCTCGGCGTCGCGCGGTTGGCGCTGCCCACCACGGTCCGCGCCGCCCAGTCCATGGCGCCGTCGCGGTAGAAGGTCAGGAAGGCCGCGGCCGTATTGACGTCGATGCGAGTGGCGGGCGCCTCCCGGCGCAGCCAACGGCGCCGTTCCAGGTTCATCACCAGCTGGCGCGCGTGGTCGGTGGGCCCGGCGTTCAGCACCCCGATGGTGTTGTTGCCCACCTTGCCGGTCGGCTGCATGCCGTTCTCGGCCTGGAGGCGCTTCAGGGCCTCCGAGATCGGGGCCGTAAGGGTCTGCGACGCCATGGGCGGGCCGGTCAGGTGTCCGAGATCATACAGGCGCTGGGCGATGAGCGGGACGCGATAGTCCTGGCCGCCAGGCAGGATCGCACCGCCCTCCGGAATGGCCGAGGCTCCTGCCCGGCCGATCTGGGAGCGCAGCGCCACATAGGCCGCCGACAGGGCCTTGTACTCCGCGTCGCGCGGCGCGAGGCCGTCGAACCAGGCGCCGAGCTCACGGCGGTCCAGGGCCTGGGACAGGCCTGGCGCGACGTCCGTGAACTGGCGCTCCAGGGTAAACAGCTTGAAGATCTTGGTGGGGTCCACCAGCCCGCGCGACAGGGCCTCGGCATAGATGAGCGCCGCCAGGGTCAGGCCCGCCTCCCGGGTGGCGGCGTCGCGGGCCGTGGGCGGACGGAAGGCCGCGCCGTCCAGGCCGTGGTGGATGGCCCCGTCGAGGGCGCGGTCGAACTGCCGGGCCAGATCATCGGTCCAGGCCGGCGTCCAGCCGCGCAAGGCGTAGAAGCGGCGCAGGCGCGGGTCGGTGGCGACGGACTGCAGGACGCCCGGATCGACGGTGGGGCCGCGGGAAAGCTGCGCGGCGGCGAGGGTCGGCCCGGCCAGGCCCATGCCCAGGGCCCACGCGCCAAGTTGCCGGCGCGTCGTCCGCGCCTCGTCCGCCACGTCCCCAGGACGCCCTATGGCGTCGCCGCCCCCGAAAATCATCAAAGTTCGCCCACCTGTACGCGTCAGCTATGGGGCAACGCATGACGCTCGACTAGGTGGCTCTCTTTCCAGGATACCTTCGTTAACAATGTTGGAGCGTGACTGGATCAGCGTGCGAGCCAGCCGCCATCCACGGCCAGCAGGGTCCCGTGCACATAGTCGGCCGCCGAAGACGCCAGGAAGACCGCCGCCCCGCCGATATCGGCCGGCGTCCCCCATCGACCCGCCGGGATGCGGGCCAGGATGTCGCGCGAGCGGTCCTCGTCGGCCCGCAGGGCGGTGGTGTTGTTGGTGGAGAAATAGCCCGGCGCGATGGCGTTGACGTTGATCCCCTTGCCCGCCCACTCGTTGGCCAGGGCCTTGGTGATCCCGGCCAGCCCGCTCTTGGAGGCGGCATAGGACGGCACCCGGATGCCGCCCTGGTAG
>JAZKFM010000076.1:0-8907 GCA_040386415.1 Pseudomonadota bacterium | reverse complement strand
CGGTCTTGCCGGTCTGGCGGTCGCCGATGATCAGTTCGCGCTGGCCGCGGCCGACGGGGATCAGGCTGTCGATGGCCTTCAGGCCGGTCTGCACGGGCTCGTGCACCGACTTGCGCGGGATGATGCCCGGGGCCTTCACGTCCACCCGGCGGCGCTCGGCCACGTTGGTGAGCGGACCCTTGCCGTCGATCGGTTCGCCCAGCGGGTTGACGACGCGGCCCAGCAGGCCACGGCCCACCGGCACGTCCACGATCTCCGAGAGGCGGCGGACTTCGTCGCCTTCCGAGATGGCGCGGTCGTCGCCGAAGATGACGACGCCCACGTTGTCGCGTTCGAGGTTCAGGGCCATGCCCTTCACCCCGGCTTTCGGGAACTCGACCATTTCGCCGGCCTGGACATTGTCCAGACCGAAGACGCGGGCGATGCCGTCACCGACGGACAACACCTGGCCGACGTCGGAAACGTCAGCCTCTTCGCCGAAATTGGCGATCTGCGACTTGAGGATGGCCGAAATTTCGGCGGCGCGGATATCCATGTCTTCTTACGCTCTCTTCAGGGCGAACTTGAGGGAATCGAGCTTCGAACGAAGTGAAGCATCGAACAGTCGCGAGCCGACCCGCACCTTGATACCGCCCAGGATGGACGGATCGACACGGGTCTCGATTTCAGGGTCCTTGCCGAGAGCGGTGCGCAGCGAGGCCGCGACGCCCTTGGCTTGGGCCGCGGTCAGGGCGACCGCGGTGGTGACGGTGGCCGCGACGACGCCGCGGCTCTTGGCGGAAAGCGCCTCGAAGGCCATGATCGCCGCCGGCAGCGCCGCGAGGCGGCCGTTGGCGGCCATCAGGCCGAGGAACTTCCGGGTGGTGTTGTTGAACTGGGCCTTGGCCGAAAGGGCCGCGATCGCGCGGCTCTTGTCCTCGGAGCTGAAGGCCGGGGAAGCCAGCAAGGTGCGGAAATCCTTGGACTCTGCGCGCATGGCCTTGAGCGCCTTCAGGTCGGCCTCAACGGCCGCCAGGTTCTTGTCTTCGGTCGCGAGGTCGAAGAGGGCCTGAGCATATCTGCCGCCCACATTCGAAGTCTTGGAATCGTCCGCCACTTAATTTGTCCGCCCGTGCGTGTCGAAAGCCGCGAAAAAGGTGTCCCTCACCGCGGCCTAAAGGCTTGAAAGCGCTTGGAAAAGCACATTGGCCGGCTAGACCTGGGAAACCCTGGCCCGAAGCCGCGCGCCTGATAGCACGCGACTTTGCGGGCCGCAACCAAACCGGACCGTATAGAACCGTCCCAAGTCATTTAAGCGGCCACCGGGGCGGCCGCCTGGCGCCGAAACACCGCCGAACCGCTCGCCACGAGATCGCCGTTCGCGGTGGTCAGCCGCCCGTGGGCGAAGACCAGGGTGCGGGTGGCCCGGTCGATCCAGGCCTCCGCCGTCACCGGATCCCCCGCCGACGGGACGCGTCCATAGTCCAGGGTGAGAGAGACAGGCTCCGCGCCCACGCCCGCGGCACCGGCCAGCAGGGGCTCCAGCAGCGAGGCGGCGGCGGCCGGGCCGCCCGGGAAGGCGGCGTCTTGTCGAAGCGTGTCGGTCATGTGGCCGCTCTCTTAAGCGGACCCGCGCAAAAGAAAAGGGGCGCCGGAGATATCCGGCGCCCTGAAGTTAGGCTCGACAAAAGTTTGGAGCGACTGGGAGGCTGCGCCGCGAGCCGGGTCGGCGGGAAGGGACGGGAGAGCCGCCCATCCCCGCCAATAGGATTTACTGAGCGGCCATCTGGGTGGCCGGGGCGGCCGCGGCGTTGCAGGCGCCCAGCTTGTCGGCGTCCAGGGTCTTGCCGCCGATGCCGAAGGAGGCGATCGCGCCGACGTTCTTGGCCACGGCCTTGCAGGTCGAGGCGGCGAAGGTCTGCGAGGACGGGGCCGAGGCGACGCAGGCGTCGGCTTGGCAGAGGAAGACGGCGCCGCCGGCGATGAACTTGGTCTTTTCGGCGACCGGCGCGGCCAACTTGGCGGTGACAGGCTCGGCGGCGAGGGCGCCGCCGGCGAAGGAAAGGGTGACGATGGCCGCACAGGCGGCCGAAAGGGTTTGGAGCTTCATGGAGCCCTCCAGGCGTTTCGGGGAGAAAACAGATCCCCGAGGGAACCTGGCCGTCTGGACCGTGGATCGCCGCGGGTATCCCCACCCTTGGCGCGCTCCGAACTAAGCAACGCTAAGATAACACTGTTAAGATCGACCGCAATCGCTTTTTTCGCAACGCCGGTATGCGTAATTGCAGAGGTAAACGGAGAAGCCGCCAAAGGGCCCCATTCATGCCCCGTCAATCTTGTCGCGTGTTTGGTGCGGCTGAGCTATCAGTCGCCCCGAGCGGGACGACCCTTTCAGGACCTAAGACCCTATGGCCAATGCGCAGTCGCCCCGTAGGGCCCCTCGCACACCCGCCCAAGCCGTTCTCTACTGGAGCGCGGTGATCGGGGTCTGGGGCCTCATCTTCCTGGTGGCCTTCTTCGCGGTGTTCGCGGTGGACCTGCCCGACACCTCCAAGCTCTATGACGTCAAGCGCCAGCCCTCGATCTCCTATCTGGACCGGTCGGGCGCCCTGGTGGCGGTGCGCGGCAGTCAGTACGCGCCCCCCGTCGATCTCGACAAGCTGCCGCCCTACGTGCCGAAGGCCTTCATCGCCATCGAGGACCGCTGGTTCTACTGGCACTGGGGCTTCAACCCCTGGGGCATCCTGCGCTCCACCATCTATAATGTCACCCATACCGGCGGCCCCCTGCGCGGCGGCTCCACCATCACCCAGCAGCTGGCGCGCAACCTCTTCCTGACCGCCAACCAGACCTACCGCCGCAAGGCCCAGGAGCTGATCCTGGCCGTCTGGCTGGAGGCCAAGTTCTCCAAGAAGGAGATCCTCTCCCTCTATCTGAACCGGGTCTATTTCGGCGCCGGGGCCTATGGCATCGAGGCCGCCGCCCAGCGCTACTTCAACAAGCCCGCCTCCCAGCTGACCATCGGCGAGAGCGCCCTGCTGGCCGGGATGATGAAGGGCCCCTCGCGCTATTCGCCGGTCTCGGCCACCGACCGCGCCGCGCGGCGCGCCACCATCGTGCTGGACGAGATGGTCCGTAACCGCGCCATCACCCCCGAGCAGCGCGCCGAGGCCTTCAAGACCCCCGTCCGGGTCAACCCGGTGCTGGCCAACCAGCGCGCCCAGTACTTCACCGACTGGGTGGACGATCAGGTCCGCTCCCTGGTGGGCGAACCCACCGAGGACCTCGTGGTGGAGACGACTCTGGACCTGCCGATCCAGACCGCCGCCGAACAGGCCCTGCGCCGCGGGGTCACGGGCTCCAAGGCCCAGGGCGTGGGCCAGGGCGCCCTGGTGGCCATCGACGGCGAAGGCCGCATCCGCGCCTATGTGGGCGGCTCCTCCTACGCCGACAGCCAGTTCGACCGCGCCACCATGGCCCGGCGCCAGGCCGGCTCGTCCTTCAAGCCCTTCGTCTACCTCGCCGCCATGGAACAGGGCCGCACCCCGGCCACCCCAGTGGTGGACGAGCCGGTCAAGATCGGAAGCTGGGAGCCGAGGAACTATACCGGCCGCTTCCTCGGCCCCATGAGCCTGCAGACGGCGCTCGCCCAGTCCATCAACACCGTCGCCGCGCGCCTGGCCAACGAGGTCGGCACCGGCAATGTGGCGGCCACGGCGCGGCGGCTGGGGATCACCTCCCATATCCAGCTCGACCCCTCCATGGCGCTCGGCGCCGTGGAGGTCAGCCCCATGGACATGGCCCAGGCCTACGCCCCCTTCTCAAACGGCGGCTACCTGGCCAAGGGCTACGGCATCGAGCGCATCCGCACCGCCAGCGGCAAGGTCCTCTACGACCACGGGATGGACAAGTCCGCCCGCCGCTCGGTGGTGGGCTCTCCGGCCCTGCAGTACATGAACCAGATGATGCGCCAGGTGATCACCAGCGGCACGGGGACCAAGGCGCGCGTCGCCGGCTTCGACATCGCCGGCAAGACCGGCACCACCAGCGACTACCGCGACGCCTGGTTCGTCGGCTACACCGGCGGCTTCGTCACCGCCGTCTGGGTGGGCCGCGACGACAACACCCCCATGAAGGGGGTCACCGGCGGCGGCGCCCCGGCCGTGATCTGGCGCGACTTCATGACCGCCGCCCTGCCCCGCCTGAAGACCCAGGCCATCCCCGGCGGGACCCTGGCGCCGCCCCCGGTCCAGGCCCCGGCCAGCGACCCTATCGGCGACCTGCTCTCCGGCGACGGCCCCCGCGAGGAAGCTCCGCCTGAGAAGGCGCCGGCGGAAGACATTCCGTTCTGACTCAAAATCCGCTCATCCCGCGAAAGTGGGGACCCAGGCTTTTTCTCCCTGTTGGAAATCCTGGCGAAGTTGAGCGGATCGACCCCCAGCAAACCAAAAACACCTGGGTCCCCGCTTTCGCGGGGATGAGCGGGGTGGGGGATCAGGCCCCGAAGGCGTGCAGCCTCGCGCCCTGCGCACGCAGCCAGGCGCGATGCGGGCGCTCGTCTCCCACCAGGGCCGTCACATGGGCCCAGAAGCGCGGACCGTGATTGAGCTCCAGCAAATGGGCGCACTCGTGGGCCACCACATAGTCGGCCACCTCGAAGGGGGCCAAGGCCAGCCGCCAGCTGTAGCGGATGGAGGCCGGCTTGCCGATCATGCCCGGCCGGCACGAGCCCCACCGGCCCCGGGCGTCCATCACGGCGACCGCCGGCATCTTGGCGCCCAGGGCCGCGCAGTAGTGGGCGGTCCGCTCGGCGAACACCGCCAGGGCCTGTTTCTTCAGCATCCGCGTCACGGCGCGCGCGTAGGTCTCTCCCTCGCCGCGGGCCGCGATCCGGGCGGGCTCGGTCTCCGTGGCCGGGAAATAGCGCACCGGGTGGGACGCGCCCTCCAGCCGGCAGGGCTGGCCAAACAGGCTGATGGTGACGCCGGGCGCGATGGACTGGCTCTGGGGCAGCTCGGCCAGGCGCGCGGCGATCCAGGCGGCGCGCTCGGTGGCGAAGGCCGCGGCCTCGCTGAGCCGCCGGACCGAGGGCGCGGTGGCCACAACCTCGCGCCGGGTGCGGTCCAGGCGCAGGGACACGCGGCGGGCGCGGGTGTGGACTTTCAGGCGGACGACGGCCCCGGCCACGTCCAGCCGGTCGCCGTCGGCCAGGGGGCGGCCGAACAGGGACATGGCCCCTATCTAAGCTGCTTTTCGCGCGGCGGGAGGCCCTAGAGCGCGATCGACCGGTTTAGGCCGCGTTGGCGGCGTCGCGGGTCTTTTCGAAGCCGGCTTCCGACTTGCGGATGAAGGCCCGCACCCGGGGATAGATCTCCTCGCGGAACCGGCGGCCGTTGAAGACCCCGTAGTGGCCGACGTGCGGCTGGACGTAGTCTTCCTTGAACGCCTCGGGCAGGCCCGAGCACAGGGTGTGGGCCGCCTGGGTCTGGCCGATGCCGGAGATGTCGTCGTTCTCGCCCTCGACGGTCAGCAGGCCGATGTCCTTGATCAGGGCCGGTTGAACGGCGCGGCCCCGGTGGACCAGCTCGCCCTTGGGCAGCAGGTACTGCTGGAACACATAGTCCACCGTCTGAAGATAGAACTCCTCGGGCAGGTCCAGGACCGACAGGTACTCGTCGTAGAATTCCAGATGCTTCTCGGCGGCGTCGCCGTCGCCCTTCATCAGGTCCTGCAGGTACTGCTTGTGGGCGTCCTGGTGCTTGTCGGCGTTCATGGACATGAAGCTGTAGAGCTGCACGAAGCCCGGATAGACCCGCCGTCCCAGGCCCGGATAGGGGGCGGGCACAGTGTCGATCATGTTGGACTTGAACCAGGCGAAGGGCTTTTCCTCCGCCAGCTTGTTGGTGACCGTGGGCGACAGCCGCGCGTCGATGGGCGAACCCATGAAGGTCATGGTGCCCGGACGGCAGTCCTCATTGTCCTCGGCCATCAGGGCCGCGGCGGCCAGCACCGCGGGCCCCGGCTGGCAGACGGCCACGACGTGCGGGCGCGGGCCCAGCAGACGCAGCATCTCGCGGACGTGGTCGAGATAGTCGTGGAAATCGAAGCGGCCGGCGTGCAGGGGCACGTCGCGGGCGTTGGACCAGTCGGTGATGAACACCTCGTGGTCCTGCAGGAAGGCCTCCACCGTGCCGCGCAGCAGGGTGGCGTAGTGGCCCGAAAGCGGGGCGACGATCAGCACCGCCGGCTCCAGCTCACGGCGGCCGGCCTTGCGCATGTCGGCCATGTTGCGGCTGAAGTGGGTGAGCTTCACCCAGGGGCTGGACCAGACCTCGGTCTGGGTGACGCGGACCGCCTTGCCGTCGATCTCGACGGAATCGACGTTCCAGGCCGGGCGGCCGTACCGGCGGGTCAGGTTGGCGAACAGGTCGGCGCCGGCGAACAGCCGCCGTCCCAGGTCGCTGTCCTTGGCCGGATTGAGCGGCGACGACCAGAAGCCTCGTGCGGCGCGAGCCGCGAACCGGAGCGGCGAGGCGGCGTAGTAGCCGGCTTCATACATCGTATAGAGCATACGCAATGGTCCCGTTGTGCATTGCAGCATGCACGCTGAGGCTTAAGAGAGTCTAGCCCTCTTGAGTTCCACCCTGCGGCGTGAGGACGCGGTGAAGCTTCCCTATTCGCGCATCGCCGCGGAGATCTGGGTCACGATCTCGTCGGGCCCGATCCCGAAGGGCAGGACCCGGTCGAAACGGCCCTGCGGGTTCATCAGGTAGCTGGGGGTCGAGTGATTGATCAGGTAGTCGGGGCCCGTCCCCTGCTTCTCGTAGAACACCCGATAGGCCTTGGCCGCCGCCGCCGCCTGGGCGGGCGTGCCGGTCAGGCCGATGGTCCCCTTGGGGAAGACGTCGTTGTCGAGATAGGTCGCCATCTGGGTCGGGGTGTCGCGCTCCGGATCCACCGAGACGAAGACGAACTGGACGTCCTTGGCCTTCGCCCCCAGCCGCTCCTGCGCCAGGCCCATCGCCTGCAGGGTGGAGGGGCAGACGTCGGGGCAATAGGTGAAGCCGAAGAACACCACGCTCCACTTGCCCTTCAGGACCGCCTCGGTGACCGGCTTACCGGTCTGGTCCACCAGCTGGAACGGCCCGCCCACCAGCGTGGTCGGCTTGGAGGTGAAGGCCCCGCTCTTCCAGACCAGGGCGCCCCCCACGATCAGCCCCAGGACGCAGGCGGCGATCACGATCAGGTTGCGGCGGGTCATGGATGAACCTTTTGTCTCGTCACGAGGTGCGACTTGCAGGATGCTCTCGGCTGAATGGCGTCCGTCAAAAACCAGACGCCGTCGGGGCCGGCTACCGGCCTCGATAGGCAAAGCCCCGCCCAGGCGCAAGACGAGCTGGCCTGGGACATGCGCGGCGCCGGCCACGGCCGGCTGCGGATGCGCACCCTCGTCACCCTGCGTTGGACCATAATCCTCGGCGAGGTCGCCGTCCTGCTGATCGGCGGGTTGTTCCTGGGCTTCAAGGCGCCCTACGCCATCTGCTTTGGCCTGATCGGCGCGGCGGCCTGGATCAACCTGCTCACTGGGGTGGCGTCCCCGGGCCAGAGGATGATCGCCGACTGGGAGGCCACGGCCCAACTCGGCTTCGATGTCGCCCAGATCAGCCTCCTGCTGTTCCTGACCGGCGGAACGGCAAACCCCTTCATCTTGATGCTGATCGCCCCGGTCACCCTGGCGGCCGCCACCCTGCCGCTGAAGCCCTTGCTGATCCTGGGCGGCGTGGCGGTGGGGGCCTCCCTCGCCCTGGCCTTCTTCCACCTGCCCCTGCCCGTGCGAGGTCCCAGCGTCAGCTTTTCGCTGATCTATATGCTCAGCTGTTCGGCGGCCAACGTGGCGGGAATCATGGTGATCGCCAGCAGCGTCCGCCAGGCCGCCCAGGAGTCCGCCCGCATGGCGCTCGCCCTCGACGTCACCCAGACCGTGCTGTCGCGCGAGCAGCGGCTCTCGGCCCTGGGCGCCCTGGCCGCCGCCGCCGCCCACGAGCTGGGCACGCCGCTGGCCACCATCGCCATCGTCGCCAAGGAGATGGCCCGCGAGGCGCCCACCCCGCAGGTCAAGGAAGACGCCGACCTGCTGGTCGCCCAGGCCGCCCGCTGCCGCGAGATCCTGCGCCGCCTCACCGACGCCCCGGCCGAGGCCTCCGACGAGGTCCACGAGCGCATGAGCCTGCTGCAGCTGGTCCATGAGGTGATCGAGCCCCATGCCGGGGTGAAGGGGGTCCGGGTCGAGGCCATCGTCACCGGGGCGGCCGGCGTCCAGTCCCCCGACATCTGGCGCATGCCCGAGGTGCTGCACGCCCTGACCTCCTTCGTGGAGAACGCCGTCGACTTCGCCACCTCCGAGGTTCTGATCACCGCCCGCTTCGACGCGGCCAGCGTCTCCATGGAGGTTCGCGACGACGGTCCAGGCTTCGCCCCCGAGGTGCTGGCCAAGCTGGGGGAGCCCTATGTCACCACCCGTCCGGGGGCGGAGGGGTCGCGCACCGGCCACATCGGCATGGGTCTGGGCTTCTTCATCGCCAAGACCCTGCTGGAACGAACCGGGGCGGCGGTGACTTTCCAGAATGGACGTCCGCGCGGCGCGGTGGTTTCCGCGCGCTGGCCGCGGGCCAGGATCGAGGCGCCCCTGGCCTGAACAAGGTTTGGTTTGCGCTTGCTTAGGCCCACGAACGCGACATGATGACGCGGAGGGCGATACTGACAAACACGACTATCCGGGGTTGCGTAATGACAGATCTCTCAGCCGACATCGCCGCCCTTCCCGACAAGAGCCTGCTTGTGCTGGATGACGACGCGCCGCTGCGAACCCGGCTCGGCCGCGCCCTCGAACAGCGGGGCTTCGAGCCGGTGCTGGTGGGCAGCGTCGCC
>JAZKFM010000075.1:0-2259 GCA_040386415.1 Pseudomonadota bacterium | reverse complement strand
CCGTAGTCCGGCTGGGCGGCGAGCGCCTGGTCATAGCTGACCAGGGCGTCCACCGGCCGGCCAAGCCGGGCCAGGACATTCCCACGGCGGTTCAGCGCGTCGAAGTTGGCCGGCGCGATCCGCAGCGCCTGGTCAAAGGTCGCCAGCGCCTCGCCAAGCCGGCCCAGGCTGGCCAGCACCTTGCCCGAGGCGATGGGCAGAGCTTCGCGTTCGGGGTTGTTCACAAACCCCGTCCGCCACAGGCCGAGCGCGTTCTCCAGCTGGCCGCGCGCCTTCAGGATCAGTCCGAGATTGAGCAGGGCGTCGGGATCGACCGGACGGCGGGACAGCACCGCCCGGTAGAGCGGCTCGGCGTCATCCAGCCGCCCCAGCCGATGCAGCCGCACCGCCTCGTTGAAGTCGTCCGCCGACCTGTCGGCCGGCGGACCTTCGTTGGTCATGAGCCGACAGCGATCGCTAGAGGGCCGCCTTGACCGCCGCGGTGATCTCGTCGGCCTGGGGCTCGGTGCGGGGGCCAAAGGCGCGGATCAGTTTGCCGTCCTTGCCCACCAGCAGCTTGTGGAAGTTCCAGGCCGGGTCGGCCGACTCGCCCAGTTCGGCGAGCGCCCACTTGTAGAAGGGGTGGGCGGTGTCGCCCTTGACGTCTTCCTTGGAGGTCAGGGGGAAGTCGATGTTGAACTTGGTCTCGCAGAAATCCTTGATCTCCGCCTCCGTGCCCGGCTCCTGGCCCATGAACTGGTTGCAGGGCACGCCCAGCACCACCAGGCCCTGGTCCTTGTAGTCGCTGTAGAGCTTTTCCAGCCCCTCGTACTGCGGGGTCAGGCCGCAGGCGGACGCGGTGTTCACCACCAGCACGACCTTGTCCTTGAAGCTGGTCAGCGGCAGGGGCGCGCCATCGATGGACTTGAACGAAAAATCATAGGCGTCGGACATGGCGGCTTCCTCCAGGGATATGACGACAGGCTACCCTTGTTACCCGGCGTCCTCCAACGCCTGTTCGACCGCCAGGGCCAGATCAAGCGCGCGGGCGGCTTCCTCTCCGGTCACGACAGGTCGTGGAGACTCGCCGCGCACGGCGGCGAGGAAGCCTGCGACGCTGGCGCCCAGGGGGTCCTTGGCGCCCGGGGTGTCGGCGAAGTCGGGATTGAGCGGGAAGCCGGTGGTGTTGCGGAACTCCCGGGTCAGGAAGTCGATCTCCAGTTCGCCGGAGGGATAGACCACCTTCATGGTGCGCTTGCGGGCCGGCGCCATGCGCGAGGCGTCGAACACCGCCAGGAAGCCGTTGTCGAAGTTGACCTCCGCCCGCGCCTGGTCCCAGCCGCCGCTAAAGTCGCGCACGCCGGTCGCCTCGACCGCCAGGGGCTGGCCGGCTGAGAGCGCCAGGGCCAGGTCCAGGTCGTGGACCATCAGGTCGAGCACCACGGAGACGTCCAGGCTGCGCTCCGAGGGCGGGCCGTGGCGGACGGCCTCCAGGCGCAGGGGCTGCTCGGGCACGTCGAACAGGCCGATGGCCTGGAACACCACCCGCTCCTGATGACCGCAGGCCAGCACCAACTTGCGCCGCGCCGCCTCGCCGATGATGCGGTCGGCGTCCTCGAGGCTGACCGCCAGGGGCTTTTCCACATAGACCGGCTTGCCGGCCGCGAGCGCCGCGAGGGCCCCTTCGGCGTGATAGCTGCCGGGGGAGGCCACGGTCACCACATCCACCGCCGCCAGGAAGGCGTCGAGGTCGGCGAAACCCTGGCCGCCGTGGCTCTGGGCGATCTCCTGGGCGCGGGCGAGATGGTGCGGATCATAGACGGCGGCCAGGCGCGCCCCGGGCTGGTTGGCGTACTGGCGCGAATGATAGCCGCCGAACACTCCGGCCCCGATCACGCCGCCGCGCAGGATTTCCGCCATGACTCACTCCGAAAGGTCGCCTGCGCTTACAGCCTGCGGGCGCGTGACGCCACCGGGCCGTACAGGATCGAAACTGGGATGTGAACGCCTCCGGCGTTGGCCGGGGGATGGGGAAGGGCTACAAGCCTCCCGTCCTTCCTCCCCCGGAGCTTACCCCTTGTCCCGCCTGTTCAGCGCCTATGTGATCGTCGACTGGAGCGCGGCGGCCAAGCCGTCCACGGGAGCCGATTCCGTCTGGATCGGCGTCGCCAAGCGCGACGTCCGCTTCCGCCTGACCTTCGAGAGCCATAACCCGGCGACCCGGGCCGAGGCCGAGAAGCTGCTCAATTCGATCCTCGACGACTTCAAGAAGCGCTCGGA
>JAZKFM010000074.1:435-2497 GCA_040386415.1 Pseudomonadota bacterium | reverse complement strand
CCAGGGTCATGACGCTCCACAGGCAGTCGGCCAGCTCGTGGGCCAGCTTGGCCTTCGCGTCGGGTATGGCGCGCACCCCCTCGGCGGCCTGGACCAGCTTGGCCAGGTCGCCGACGTCGCCCATGAAGCCCAGGGCCACCTCCTCGCCGGTCCAGGGCCGGCCATAGCGCTGGGTTTCCAGCTCGGCATAGAGCCGCCGGATCGCCCAGGCGCGCTCGTCGAGATCCTTGAAGTCCGCCATCTCGCTCCCCCGTCTCTCTGCGCAATCTAGCGTGGATGGAACGATTGCGAACCTTGCTCCTCACAATGACACCGGTTACCTTGACGTCAGACGGGCGGTCGGCCCGCGCCTTCTGAGACGCTTTGCGGCGCGTTCGCGCACGCCCGCAAGCGACCAGGAAAGACCTACAGGGACCTGATCATGTTCAAGAAAACCTATCACGCCACCCACCCGGACATGATGAAGGGCGCCGGCAACGATGACCTGCGTGACCGCTATCTGGTGCAGGACCTGTTCGTGGCCGACACGGTCAGCCTGAACTACAGCCACAACGAGCGGTTCGTGATCTGCGGGGCGGCCCCGGTCGCCGGGCCCGTGAAGCTGCCGGTTCAGACCGAGCCCGCCTCGGCCGCCGGCCACCCCTTCCTGGAACGCCGCGAACTGGGCGTCGTGAACGTCGGCGGGGCAGGCAGGATCATCGTCGACGGACAGGCCTTCGACATGGCGCCCCGCGATGGCCTCTACATCCCGATGGGCGTCGTCGACGTGACCTTCGAGAGCACCGACGGCGCCAACCCGGCCAGGTTCTACCTGGCCTCCACCCCGGCCCATAAGGTCTGCAAGCTGCAGCACATCGCCATCAGCCAGGCCAACCCCCTGGAGCGCGGGGAGGCGGCGACCTCCAATGAGCGCACCATCTACCAGTACATCATCCCGGGGATCTGCGAGTCCGCCCAGCTGCTGCTGGGGGTGACCTTCCTCAAGCCCGGCAGCGTGTGGAACACCATGCCGCCGCACCTGCACGACCGCCGTTCGGAGATCTATTTCTACTTCGACCTGGCCGGGGACAATAAGGTCTTCCACTTCATGGGCGAGCCAGACGCCATGCGCCACATCGTGGTCGGCGCCGACGAGGCGGTGATCAGCCCGCCCTGGTCGATCCACATGGGGGCCGGCACCTCCAACTACGGGTTCATCTGGGCCATGGGTGGGGAGAACCTCGACTATACCGACATGAACGTCCTCGACATCTGCCAGCTGAAGTAGGGGCCATGTCTCCCTTCGATCTGACCGGCAAGACCGCCATCGTCACCGGGGCCAACACCGGCCTGGGCCAGGCCATCGCCGAGGCCCTGGCCACGGGGGGCGCCGACATCGTGGCCGTGGGCCGCACCCCGCCGGTGGACACCCGCTTCGCCGTCGAGGCCCTGGGGCGCCGCTTCCATGATGTCTCGGCCGATCTCTCCACGATGGAGCCGATCGGCCGCATCGTGGCCGAGACCGTCCAGCATTTCGGCGGGATCGACATCCTGGTGAACAACGCCGGCATCATCCGCCGCAACGACGCCGTCGACTTCAGCGAAGACGACTGGGACGCGGTGATGGACGTGAACCTGAAGACCACCTTCTTCCTCACCCAGGCGGTGGGGCGCCGCATGATCGAACAGGGGCGAGGGGGCAAGATCGTCAATATCGCCTCGATGCTGTCCTACCAGGGGGGCATCCGGGTGCCGTCCTATGCGGCCAGCAAGAGCGGGCTGGCGGGGATCACCAAGGCCCTGGCCAACGAGTGGGCGGCCAGGGGGATCAACGTCAACGCCATCGCGCCGGGCTACTTCTCCACCAACAACACCACCGCCCTGCGGGCCGACGAGGACCGATCGCGCGACATCCTTGCCCGCATTCCGGCCGGACGTTGGGGCACGCCGGCCGACATCGGCGGGGCGGCTGTCTTCCTGTCGTCCTCGGCGGCCGACTATGTGCACGGGACGCTGCTGGCCGTGGATGGCGGCTGGCTCGGCCGCTGATCCGCCCGATTCCCAAGATCACCTGCGAGGTGAG
>JAZKFM010000074.1:0-425 GCA_040386415.1 Pseudomonadota bacterium | reverse complement strand
GGCTCGCGCGTTGCCCCATAGCTGGGGCCGTAAAAGCGTGGACTGGATTTGATGGTGTTCGGGGGCGGTGACGCCGTAGGGCGTCCGGGGGGCGAGGCCGAACCGGCGCGGGCGACGCGCCGGCAGTTTGGCGCGTGGGCCCTCGGCATGGGGCTGGCGGCGCCCACGATAGCCAGCGCGCAGCTTCTGCCCAATCCCACCGTGGACCCTCGCGTCCTGCAGTCGGTGGCGACCGATCCCCGCCTGATCCGCTTCTACGCCCTGCGCGGCTGGACCCCGGCCTGGACCGATGACCAGGCCAGGCAGTTCTCGCAGGCGTCGCAGGGGGTGGCCGTGGGTCCCCGGCTGCAGTTCAAGGCCTTGGCCAGGATGCGCGCCGAGGTGGTCTTGCCCACGCCCCGGGTGCCCGTGAAAAGGTAGGCATG
>JAZKFM010000073.1:0-7097 GCA_040386415.1 Pseudomonadota bacterium | reverse complement strand
ACCTGGCCGCCAAGGGCGAGATCATGCTGGCCGGCGCCGGCAGCGACGATGAGCTGATCTACTGATGGCCAGCGACATCCCCCACGAAAAGTTTGGCTTCGACACCGTCTTCGACGGGGCGGGCGACGTCGCCTTCGCGCAGCCGCGCCCGAAGCGCTCCTTCACCGCCGAGGAGGTCGAGGCCGTACGCCAGACCGCCTTCGCCGCCGGCGAAAGCCAGGGCCTGGCCTCCATGGCCGCCCTGCAGGCCCAGGCCCTGTCGCGGGTGGCCGACGCCGCCCGCGCCGCCCTGCCGACCCTGGCGGAGGTCGCCCATGAGCACCGGCTCGGCTCGGCGCACTTGGCGCTGGCCTGCGCCAAGGCCATCGCCGACGCCGCCCTGGCCCGCTTCCCCGAGGCCCCGATCCAGGCCGCGCTCGAGTCCCTGGCCCGCGAGATCGAGGCCGCGCCGCGCCTGGTGGTGTCGGCCTCTCCCGATCTCGCCGTCGTGCTGGAGCCCCTGCTGGCCGAAGTCGCGCAAAGCATCGGCTATGCCGGGGCCATTCACATCAAGGAGGGCGCCGGTCTCAGCGGCGCGGCCTTCACCCTCGATTTCGGCGACGGCGCGGCGGCTTACGACCCCGCGGCCGCGGCCGAGCGTGTGGCGGAAGTCCTGGAAGCGGCCCTCGCCGCCGAGGGCCTGCACGCCGAACCCCTTATTCCTGGAAGTGAAGGCTGATCCCCATGGCCGAGAACGGACTAGAGCTCGACGAATTCGCCCCCGGCGATCCGCTCGCCGACATGTCGATGGACATGGAGGACAAGACCGCCACCGACCTGGCGCCGGTCTTCGACGTCCCGGTCTCCATTTCCGCGGTCCTCGGCCGCGCCACCATGTCGGTGGCCCAGCTGCTGCAGCTCAGCTCCGGCAGCGTGCTGGAGCTCGACCGCAAGGTCGGCGAGGCCATCGACATCTACGTCAACAACCGCCTGGTCGCCCGGGGCGAGGTCGTCATCGTCGACGAGCGCCTGGGCGTGACCATGACGGAAATCATCAAGGACGGGGACTCGGCGGCCTGACGGCTGCGGGAGTCTGAGGAGATTTGATATGCGGCTTCTGGTCGTCGGAAAATTGAACGGGCAACTGTCCACCGCCGTGAAGATGGCGATGTCGGCGGGCGCCAAGGTCAGCCACGTGGAGACCATCGCGGCCTGCACCCATGCCCTGCGCGCAGGTCAGGGGGCGGACCTCCTGCTGGTGGACTATGACCTCGATATCGCCGCCCTGATCGCGGCCAACGAGGCCGAGCGCATCCGGGTGCCGGTGGTGGCCTGCGGAGTCGACGCCGATCCCAAGCGGGCCGGCGACGCCATCCGCGCGGGCGCCAAGGAGTTCATCCCCCTGCCCCCCGAGGCGGAGATGATCGCCGCGGTGCTGGCCGCCGTCTCCGACGACAACAAGCCCATGGTGGTGCGGGACGCCGCCATGCAGGCCGTGATCTCGCTCGCCGACCAGGTGGCGGGCTCGGAAGCCTCCATCCTGATCACCGGCGAGAGCGGCTCGGGCAAGGAAGTCATCGCCCGCTATGTCCACCAGAAGTCGCGCCGGGCCTCGAAGCCCTTCATCTCGGTCAACTGCGCGGCCATCCCCGAGAACCTGCTGGAGAGCGAGCTGTTCGGCCACGAGAAGGGCGCCTTCACCGGCGCGCTCGCCCGCCGCATCGGCAAGTTCGAGGAAGCCAACGGCGGCACCCTGCTGCTGGACGAAATCTCCGAGATGGACGTGCGCCTGCAGGCCAAGCTGCTGCGCGCCATCCAGGAGCGTGAGATCGACCGGGTCGGCGGCTCCAAGCCGGTGAAGGTGGACATCCGCATTCTGGCCACCTCCAACCGCGACCTGGTGCAGGCCGTGAAGGACCAGACCTTCCGCGAAGACCTGCTCTACCGCCTCAACGTCGTGAACCTGCGCCTGCCGGCCCTGCGCGAGCGGCCCGGCGACGTGGTGGCGCTCGCCGAATTCTTCGTCAAGAAATACGCCGCCGCCAATGGCGTGGCCGAGCGTCCGCTGTCGGGGGAGGCCAAGCGCCGCCTGGCCGGCCACCGCTGGCCGGGCAATGTCCGCGAGCTGGAGAACGCCATGCACCGCGCCGTCCTCCTGGCCATCGGCCCGGAGATCGACGAGGCCGCCATCCGACTGCCCGACGGCCAGCCCCTGGCCGCCCCGGACCCCGGCTCGCGCACGGCCTACGCCGCGGCCACCGCGGCGGAGTCGGCGACCCGCAACTTCGTCGGACAGACCGTGGCGACCATGGAACAGCAGCTGATCATCGACACCCTGGAGCACTGCCTGGGCAACCGCACTCATGCGGCCAACATCCTGGGCATCTCCATCCGCACCCTGCGCAACAAGCTCAAGGAGTACAGCGAGGCCGGCGTCTCGGTCCCCGCACCTCAGGGCATGGGCGCCCACGCCGCCTAGCCGCCTGATCTTTTCGCTTTCCGCCTGCCCTCGCATGGGGGCAGGCGCTTCGGATTCCATCCATGGCTGACGTCCCCGCAGGTTACGGCACCAACCGCCCCTCCGCCGGAGAGGTGTGGAGCTGGATCGCGCGTGGCGAGGTGGCCCTGGCCATCGGCGTCATCGGCGTCATCGTCCTGCTGATCCTGCCGATTCCGGCCTTCTTGCTGGACGCATTGCTGGCGCTCTCGATCACCAGCGCCGTGCTGATCCTGATGACCTCCCTGCTGATCAGCCGGCCGCTGGAATTCACCGCCTTCCCCACGGTGCTGCTGGTCACCACCCTGTTCCGCCTGGCCCTGAACATCGCCTCGACCCGCCTGATCCTGGGCCACGGCCACGAGGGGGCGCACGGGGCCGGTAAGGTCATCGAGGCCTTCGGCAACCTGATGACCGGGGGCAGTTTCGCCATCGGCCTGATCGTCTTCGCCATCCTGGTGCTGGTGAACTTCGTGGTCATCACCAAGGGTTCGGGGCGGATCGCCGAAGTGGCCGCCCGCTTCACCCTGGACTCCATGCCCGGCAAGCAGATGGCCATCGACGCCGACCTGTCCTCGGGCCTGATCGACGAGGACCTCGCCAAGAAGCGCCGCAAGGAGCTGGAGCAGGAATCGACCTTCTTCGGGGCCATGGACGGCGCGTCGAAGTTCGTGCGCGGCGACGCGATCGCCGGCCTGGTCATCGTCGCCATCAATGTCATCGGCGGCATCCTGATCGGGGTGATCCAGCACAAGGTGCCCATCGCCGAGGCCGCCGCGACCTACACCATCATGACCATCGGCGACGGCCTGGTCAGCCAGATCCCCGCCCTGATCATCTCCATCGCCGCGGGCTTCCTGGTGTCCAAGGCCGGCGTCGACGGCTCGGCCGACAAGGCCCTGGTGACCCAGCTGGCGATGAACCCCATCGCGCTCGGCATGGTCTCGGCCACGGCCGGCGTTGTGGCTCTGATCCCCGGGATGCCGATCATTCCCTTCGCCATCGTCTCCATCGCCGCCGGCGTGCTGGCCTGGCGGCGGGGGCACGCCAAGCCCGTGGTTCCCGAGCAGAACTCGCTCACGGTCGCTGCCCCCACCGCCGAGGAACAGGAAGAGCCGATCAGCCAGACCCTGGCCATCGACGAGATCAAGATCGAGCTCGGCTACGGCCTGCTGCCGCTGATCAACGACCTCGAGGGCCGCCGCCTGACCGACCAGATCAAGGCCCTGCGCCGGACGCTGGCCACCGACTACGGGTTCGTGATGCCGGCCGTGCGCATCCTCGACAACATGCGGCTGGCCAGCCAGGGCTACATGATCCGCATCAAGGAGATGGAGGCCGGCGGCGGCGAAGTTCGGCTGGGCTCCCTGATGGCCATGGACCCGCGCGGCGGCCAGGTGGACCTGCCGGGTGAGCACATCCGGGAGCCCGCCTTTGGTCTTCCCGCCACCTGGGTGGATGACAGCCTGAGGGAGGAAGCCACCTTCCGCGGCTACACCATCGTCGATCCGGCCACGGTGCTCACCACCCACCTGACCGAGATCCTCAAGGAAAACATGCCCGACCTGCTCTCCTATGCGGAGCTGCAGAAGATGCTGAAGGACCTGCCGCCCGAGCAGAAGAAGCTGGTGGACGACCTGGTGCCCCAGGTGGTGTCGGCCACCACCATCCAGCGCGTCCTGCAGGCCCTGCTCAAGGAGCGGGTCTCGATCCGCGACCTGCCGTCGATCCTGGAAGGCATCGGCGAGGCCGCGCCGCATACCCAGTCGATCACCCTGCTGGTGGAACAGGTCCGCGGCCGGCTGGCGCGCCAGCTCTCCTTCGCCCACCGCGGCGACGACGGAGCCCTGCCGATCATCACCATGTCGGCGGAGTGGGAGAACGCCTTCGCCGACGCCCTGATCGGCGCCGGCGACGAGAAGCAACTGGCCCTGGCCCCCTCGCGCCTGCAGGAATTCATCCGGGGCGTGCGCGACAGCTTCGAGCGCGCAGCGCTCAACGGCGACTCACCGGTGCTGCTCACCAGCCCGCAGATCCGCCCCTATGTCCGCTCGATCATCGAACGCTTCCGCGGCCAGACCCCGGTGATGAGCCAGAATGAAGTACACCCCAAGGCCCGCCTCAAGACAGTCGGGACGATCTAGGCGGCCGCACAACGTGTGGGCCGTTGCAGGCGCGCTTTTCGACTGGTAGCGGTTTCGCCCACGGGGCGATTGTCTGCTCCGAGCTTGGACATCGCATGCGGCCATCCAAACCCAAACCCCGGCGCGGCGCAGGCGCGAGTCTCTTCTGGGACCTGCTGACCTTCGAGCGGCTGATGACCAACCAGGTCATCCACCTGATCTACTGGGCGGGCCTCGGGGTCATCGCCCTGATCGCCTTCGGGTTCATCGGCACCGCGGTCGGCGTGGCCCTGCGCGAAGAGCTGCTCATGGGGATCCTGCTGGCCGCCAGCGTGCTGGTGGGCGGGTTCCTGGTGGTGGCGGCCCTGGTGCTGCTGTGGCGTTCGTTCTGTGAACTCTATGTCGCCCTGTTCCGCCTGAGCGACGACCTGCACGCCATCCGCCAGGCCACCGACGCCGAGCACTCGGTCCGCTCGCCGCCGCCTCAGTAGCGGTAGGTATCGCCGAGAGGGCCTCTCAGCCCAATCCCTGCACCCACGCAGCGGCCGCCGGCTTGGGATTTCCATTCACATCGAAGAGCAGGGGCGCGTCGGCGCCATCCTCTCGCTTGCGCCAGGATTCCTGGTCCCGAAGTCCCCAGGTGGTGAAGGCGAACTGCTGGCGTTGCGGCAGGGCGGAGAAGGCCTCGGCCGCCTCGCGGTAGAGGTCGGCCTGGCGGGTCAGGCGCGCGTTGCGGTCGCCTCCCTCCTGCAGGGAGACATCCATCTCCGAGATATGGATCGGCAGACCCAGGGAGGCGAGGTCGGCGATGGCCGCCTTGATCAGGCCCTTCTGGTCGCCGGCCGTCAGGTGCGTCTGGGTGCCCAGGCCGCCCAGGGGCGCGCCGGCCTTGAGCAGGGTCTCGGCCAGCTTCAGGAACGCCGTGCGTTTCTTCGGGTGGGTTTCCAGGAAGAAGTCGTTGAGGAACAGCACGGCGCCGGGATCGGCCTCGCGGGCGTGCTGGAAGGCCAGCACCATGTGCTCCAGCTTGCCGAGCTTGCGGGCCCAGAGGCTGTCGCGCCAGCCGCTGCCGTCGTCCAGCACGGTCTCGTTGATCACGTCCCAGCCCACCGCCTGGCCGCGATAGCGCCCCACCACCGCCAGGATGTAGTTGCGGTAGGCGTCGGCGAAGCTGACCCGGCTCTCGTCCAGATCGGTGAAGGCCGCCGGCGCCTGATCGTACCAGACCAGGGTGTGGCCGAAGAGGCGCAGGCCGTGGGTCTTGGCGAAGGCGGCGATCTGGTCGGGCCCATCGAAACGGAAGGAGCCGTCCGGCTGGGCGATGTACTCCATTTTCATCTCCCACTCCGGCGTGAGTTGGGAGACCTGCTCGACGAGCAGCCGCGCGACATCGCGGTCCTCGAGATGGACGGCCTGAATGCAGACGCCCACCGGGAAGGGCGCGAGGCTCTTCAAGGGTGGAATGATGACCGGCCCGGTCTGGGCGTCGGCGCCGCAGGCCGCCAGGGCCAGGGCGGAGCCGACAAAGGCCCGCCGATGCAGGCCGGAACTCATCGCGCCCCGGCGGCCCGCCGCAGGCCGAGCTCGTCGAGGGCGGCGGTCTCAAGCTTGGCGACCTGCTTGGCGCGGGCCTTGGCGATGCCGTCGGCCACCTGCTCGTATTTCTTCTGCTCTTCGTAGGCCAGGGAGAGCGCGTCGCGGGCGCCGGCTTCCTCGTCGGCGATGCGGTTGATCTCCACCTGGGTCGCGGCCTTGCGGACCCTCAGGCCCTCCAGGAAGCCCACCTGATACCAGCCGTGCTCGGCGTCCTCGCGGGCGCGTTGCGCTTCGGCCTCGCCCTCGGCCTCCAGCAGGACCAGCTTCATCTCGGCGGCCATGCGCCGGTCGGTGATCTCGCCCAGGCGTTTTTGCAGGATCTCGACCTCATAGGTCGAAAGTTTGATCAGACTGTCTGCCCAGCTCATGCGGCCTCACTCATCAGGATCTCGGCCAGGCGTTCGAAGCTTTCTTCGAGGCCGCAGGCCTCGTCCTTGTCCTGGCCAAGGAAGGCCTCCAGTTGCGGGTTCAGGGCGATGGCCCGGTCGACCGCGGGATCGGCGCCGGTGCGGTAGGCGCCGATGCGGATCAGCTCCTCCATATTGGCGTAGGCCGCCAGGGTCTGGCGGGCGTTGGTGACGATCTGACGCTCGTGCGGCAGGTGGCAGCCCGGCATGGTCCGGCTGATGGACTTCAGCACGTTGATCGCCGGGAAGCGCCCGCGCTCGGCGATGGCGCGCTCCATGACGATGTGGCCGTCGAGGATACCGCGCACGGCGTCGGCGATGGGCTCGTTGTGGTCATCGCCATCCACCAGCACGGTGAAGATGCCGGTGATCGGCCCCGCCGTGGTCCCGTCCGGACGAACCGGTCCGGGTCCGGCCCGCTCCAGCAGCTTGGGCAGCTCGGTGAAGACGGTGGGGGTATAGCCCTTGGTGGTGGGCGGCTCGCCGGCGGCCAGG
>JAZKFM010000072.1:12364-13046 GCA_040386415.1 Pseudomonadota bacterium | reverse complement strand
GACCGCGGGTGTTGGGGCCGAAGGGCCTGGGAGAGCTCTCCCCCTACCACCCCGCCGCCCGTTGATCACCAGCGCCTGAAGCGTCAGCCGCCGGTCGGTGTCGCGAGATGCTCCCCTCCTGGGGGAGCTGGCGCGAAGCGCCTCGGGGGACTTTGACTCTTGTTTTTGGGTTGTAGGGGTCAACTACGTTGATCCCCCTCCGGCTCGCCGCTGCGGTCCGCTCGTTCGGCGCGGCGATCGACAAATCGTTGTCGATCGCATCCGCCCCGCGAGCGCGGGTCGGCGCTTCTGACCCCCCACATCGGCCTGCGGCCTGGGGGAGGATCTAAGCCGCGCTTCCCCAGGTCGGGGCGTCGTCTACCGCCGGGTGACCTTCCAGCCATCTCCGACCCGGGTGGTGGTCCAGGCGGCGCCGTCCCAGTCGGTGAAGTTGAGGATGGTGTCGTAGTGGCCCGCGCCGCCGGACTTCGGCGTGTGGTGGAAGCGCTGGCCGGCGGGGTCCCAGGTGGCCGACCAGCAGTCGCCGCCCCAGGTGCGGTAGTCGATGCGGCGGTCGGTGTGGCCCGCGCCCTTTTCCGGCTGGTGGTGGAAGCCGGCGCCGGCCCAGGTGGCGGTCCAGCGGGAGCCGTCGCAGGTGGTGTAGGGGATGTCGATCACCGTCTGGCCCGACTGGGGCTGGGCC
>JAZKFM010000072.1:0-12354 GCA_040386415.1 Pseudomonadota bacterium | reverse complement strand
AATGTCCTTCCACCCATGGTCGTCCTCCCAAGCTGGAACTTGACCCTAGCGGTTGCAGCGGCCCCGCCAAGACCCTGTGACCCAAATACCGCAGGTCGCCGGCTTGGGCGCGGGGTCCGGAACCCGGGCGGCGGTCGAGCGTAGATTTGGCCATGGGGGAGCGCCGAACCGGCGGTCCAGAAACGGACGACGGACGGCGCTTCCAAAACTCTTGCTGGGGATAGCAGCCATGTCGCCGTCGCTTTCCGTCGTGTCCGATAACGTTGTCGGCGCCCTCCCGCGTTCCGAAGCCCTGTCCATGCGCGTGCGCCGCCTGCAGGCCGAGGCCAAGGGCCTGGCCCGCGAACATGTCGCCGCCCTGGTGGCCGCCCTGCACGAGGCCGAGGCCCTGGCCGCCGAGATCGCCGAGGGCGGCGAGGCCTATCCGGCCGGCATCCGCGACATCGCGCGCCGCCTGACCGAGGACTGCGAGTCGAAGATCGGCACGATCGAGGCCATCATTTTGCGCCAATAGCCCCAAAGCCCTCCCCCTCGATGGGGGAGGGTTGGGTGGGGGTGCGTGTGCTGAATTGAAAAGATGCGCGCTGTTGGGCGCCGCGCCCTAAGTGACCTTCGCCCCTTCGCTCCGCCCTCACCCCCAACCCCGCCCTCCCCCATCGAGGGGGAAGGGACACTTGGCCCGGCGCCTGCATGGCAGCGCTTCAACCGTCCCGGTTTGGAGCGAACCCATGGTCAGTCGTGTTGCGCGTCCCCGCCTCGTGGCGGATACCCCCAAGGTGAATGTCGTGGCCCTGCAGGCCCTGGCGCCCGCGCCGGAGACGGCCGAGGCGCCCGCGCCCGCCACCGAGACCCTGGCCGAGCAGATCCGGCGTCTGCAGAGCGAGGCCAAGAGCCTGGCCCGCAACCACGTCGACGCCCTGCGCCTGGCGCTGATCGAGGTCGAGCGGCTGTCGGAGGAGATCGGGGCGGGCGGTGACGTCTACCCGGCCGGCGTGCGCGAGCTGGCCCGGCGCTTCGCCAGCGAGACCGACACCAAGGTCCAGGCCCTGATGGCCATCGTCCAGCGCAGCTAGCCCGGCGAACCGTCAACGATTGTAAAGCTTCAGGCCCGCCTGCATCCATTTCGGACGAGCGGCGTTAGCATCCCGGTTGTTCAAAGTGGCCGCCCTCCCCGGCGGCCGGCCAGGGGATTTGCCAGATGACCGACACCATCAACCGCGTGCTGATCGGAGCCGCCGCCGCCGCCGTCATGACCGTCGTCGCCATGGCCGGGACCATGGTCGCCGCCTCGCAACCCGTGGCCTTCGGCCAGGGCCTGAGCCAGCAGAGCCAGGGCCGCTAGAGCATGTCAGGCGCAAGTGGGAACCGGTTCGCCGCCCGGACATGCTCTAACTTCAAGAGATAGACCCTTTTTATCCGATCAGGTTGTTTCAACCTGATCCGGAAAGGGTCTAGGCGACGCCGAGCGTCCGCTCCAGGGCGGCGAACAACAGCGCCGCCTCCAGGGGCTTGGGCACGAAGTCGTCCATACCCGCCCCATAATATTCCGCCACCTGATGAGCCATGGCGTTGGCGGTCAGCGCCACGATCGGCGTCCGCGCCCGCCCGAGCCGGGCCTCCTCCTCGCGGATCGCGCGGACCGCGGTCGGGCCGTCCATCACCGGCATCTGCACGTCCATCAGGATCACGTCCCACTGCCCCGCGCGCCAGGCCTCCAGGGCCTCGGCGCCGTCGCAGACCATCACCGGCTCGATGCCCGCCTGGTGCAGCAGGGTCTGCAGCACCAGCTGGTTGATCAGGTTGTCCTCCGCCGCCAGCACCCGCAGCGGCGGCAGGGCCTCCTGCGGCCCGGCCTCGGGCGCCGCCGGGGCGGACACCGATCCGGCCTCCGCCCGCGCCATGGGCAGGCGGGCGACGAAGGTGCTCCCCTCGCCCTCGACGCTGACCGCCCCGATCGCCCCGCCCATCAGCTCGCAGAGCTCCCGGCAGATGGCCAGGCCCAGGCCCGTCCCGCCATAGCGCCGGGTGGTGGAGGCGTCGGCCTGCTCGAACTTGCGGAACAGCCGGTCCACTTGATCGGGGCTCATGCCAACCCCGGTGTCGGACACCTCGATGCAGAGTTCGCCGCCGGCGTGGGCCAGCCGCACCCGGACCTCGCCGGAGGGGGTGAACTTCAGGGCGTTGGAGACCAGGTTGTAGATCACCTGGCGCAGGCGGGTGGAGTCGCCGAGATAGGCGCCGCGGGCCTGGGGCTCGACCACCAGGTTGAAGGACAGACCCTTCTTGTTGGCGATGGCTGTGAAGGCCGCGTGCGCCCCCAGGGCCAGCTCCTCCAGGTCGAAGGGCGCCAGCTCCAGCTCCAGCTTGCCGGCCTCGATCTTGGAGAGGTCGAGCACGTCGTTGAGGATCGCCAGCAGGGTCTCGCCCGACTGGCGCACCACGTCCAGGCGGCCGCGTTGAACGGGCGACAGCTCGTCCCGGGCCATGGCCTGGGCCATGCCCAGCACCCCGTTCAGGGGCGTGCGGATCTCGTGGCTCATGGTGGCCAGGAAGGTGGACTTGGCCAGGTTGGCGGCCTCGGCCTCCTCCTTGGCCTGGACCAGGGCGGCCTCGGCCTGCTTGCGGGCGGTGATGTTCTGCATGGCCCCCAGCAGGCGCAGGGGCGCGCCCGCCGCGTCGCGCACCAGCTTGACGGTGCAGGCGACCCAGACCTCACGCCCGTCCTCGCGGGCGATGCGGTATTCGGGGAAGTAGGGCTCGCCCGTCTCCACCGCCCGGGCCCAGGGCTCGGCGATCAGGGCCCGGTCCTCGGGATGGATGGTTCCGTGGGGGTCGGCCGCAAGCTCCTCATAGGTCAGGAGCCGGCCGAAGATCTCGGCCATATCCTCGTCCTGGAGGAGGGTCTGGCGCTGATAGTCCAGTTCCCAAACGTGCAGTTCGGCGATCTGGGCGGCCACCTGCAGGCGCTGCTCGGAGCGTTCGGCGGTCTCCACGGCGTTCACCAGATCGGTGACGTCGAGGGCCGCGCAGACCACCCCGCCGATCTCGCCGGCCGCGTCGCGCCAGGGGGTCATCTCGACGCGGACCCAGACGGCCCGCATGTCGGGCCGCGCGATCCGCACCTGCGGGGCGCGCATGGTCTCCCCGGTCAAGCAGCGCTCATGGGCGAAGCGCAGGCGTTCGAAGAGCGGCTGATCGAACTCGCTGACGACCCGGCCCAGCATGTCGGGGGCAGGCATGCCGCTCTCCTCCACGAAGCGGCGGCTGACCTGGATGAGCCGCATGTCGCGGTCAGTCATCATGATGGCGGCCGGGGCGGCCTCCACCATGGCCTTGAGGTGGGCCTGGCTCTGGCGCAGGGCGGCCTTGCCCTGCACCAGCAGCTGGTGGGCGCGGGCCTGCTCGCAAGCCTCGGCGATGACCCCGGCCAGATTGTCGAGGTTGGCCGCCAGACCGGCGTCATAGGCGCGGGGCGCGGGGCCGACGACGGCGAAGACGCCGATCACCTCGCCATCCGACAGCCGCACCGGCGCGCCGGCGCAGAAGCGGTAGTGGGGCGGACCGGCGACCAGCGGATGGTCGGCCACGTCGGGATCGAGACGCGCGTCCTCCACCCAGACCGTGGCGCCGGTGGCCCGCACGCGGTCGCCCAGGGGATCGGAGCCGGGGTGGCGCCCCGCGGGGTCGTGGCTGCGCCAGCTCTCGCCGCCGCGGGCGATCAACAGGCTGACCCCCACCTCACCGAACAGCGCATTGGCCAGTTGCTGGGCGCGGCGGAAGACAGGCTCCTCGCCGGTCATGCCGAAGGGCGGTCCGACGCAATCCGACAGGCTGGGGGCGGGAGTTGGCGACTGGGACATGGAACGCAACCTGGGGGAACTGCCGCCCCCTGGGTCGTGACCGACGATCGGGGCGCGGAGCCCTCTTGTGGCGATTCGCCTTAAGGCGCCGGTTGCGTTCGCGGAACAAGCGAAACCGCAGATGGCGAACGCGCACGCTCCGGTCGCCGGACGGGAAACCGGCGCGGAGTCCGGGTGGAAACCGGCCCTAGGCCACCAGGTCGCCGAACTCCTTGCTGCGCCGCAGCCAGGTCGCGGCATAGCCGCAGATCGGGGTGATCTTCAGGCCCTTGGCCCGCACATCGGCGCTGAGCGCGGCCATCAGCCGGCCGGCCGCTCCGGTGCCGCGCAGGGCGGCCGGGCTTTCCACATGGTCGAGATAGAGGCGCTCTCCGCTCAGACGATAGTCGGCCCAGGAGGTCTGGCCCTGTTCGTCCATCTCGTAGCGGTCGCCGGTGTCGCGCAGATCGGTCATGGTCTGATCATAACCCCCTCGCCCGCGAGATCGATCCCGATTAGCTTCGCGATTGCGTGAGCGGGGGACCCGGATGAAGCACTTATTGATCGTGGCGACGTCGGTTCTGGCGCTCAGCGCCTGCAGCAAGCCGGCCGAGAAGACCGAGGCGGAGGCGGCCGCGCCGGCCTTCACGCCGTCCCAGACCCCGCCCAAGCGCAAGCCGGGCCTCTGGGAACAGCGGGTCTCCACCGGCGATTTCGTGCAGGTCAGCCGCATCTGCCTGGACGCCGCCACCGACGAGAAGATCAGCTTCTGGGGCTCCCAGGCGACGCGCGACATGTGCGAGAAGAACGTCTTCTCGGCCCGCGTGGCCGGGGGCTACCAGTTCAGCTCGGTCTGCGACATGGGCACGGGCGGCAAGACCACCACCAGCGGCACGGCCACGGGCGACTTCAATTCCAAGTACGTCATCCAGGCGGAAAGCTCGACCGAAGGGGCCGCGGCTCCGCAGATGAACGGCCCGCACAAGGTCACCGTCGAGGCCGCCTGGCAGGGGGCCTGCCCCGAGGGCTACAAGCCCGGCGACATGTCCCTGCCCGGCGGCATGAAGATCAACATCCTGGAGCTGCCGGTTCCCCCCAAGGGCTAGACCAGCTCCACCGCCATGGCGGTGGCCTCGCCGCCGCCGATGCAGAGGCTGGCGACGCCGCGCTTGCCGCCGCGGGCTTCGAGAGCCGAGAGCAGGGTCGCAAGGATGCGGGCGCCGCTGGCCCCGATGGGGTGGCCGAGCGCGCAGGCCCCGCCGTTGACGTTCAGCTTGGCGCGGTCGAGGCCCAGCTCCTGCTCGGCGATCATGGCCACCACGGCGAAGGCCTCGTTGACCTCCCAGAGATCGACGTCGGCCACAGACCAGCCGGCCTTCTGCAGCACCTTGCGCATGGCCGGCACGGGGGCGGTGGTGAACAGGCCCGGCTCATGGGCGTGGGCGGCGTGGGCGGCGACACGGGCGACGATCTTCAGGCCCAGGCGCCGGGCGACCGACTCCCGGGTCATCACCAGGGCCGCGGCGCCGTCGCTGATGGAGCTGGCGTTGGCGGCGGTGATGGCGCCGTCCTTGGCGAAGGCGGGCTTGAGCGTCGGGATCTTGGCCGGGTCGGCCTTCATGGGCTGCTCGTCGGCCTCGATCAGCACCGCGCCCTTGCGGCTGACCACCTCGACGGGGACGATCTCGCGGGCGAAGGCGCCGGTCTCGGTCGCCCTCTTCGCGCGGGCCAGGCTTTCGATGGCGTAGTCGTCCATGGCCTGGCGGGTGAACTGGTAGGTCTTGGCGCTCTCCTCGGCGAAGGAGCCCATCAGCCGGCCGGGCTCATAGGCGTCCTCCAGGCCGTCCAGGTACATGCTGTCGCTGATCGTATCGTGGCCGATGCGCGCGCCGCCCCGGTGCTTGGTCATCAGATAGGGGGCGTTGGACATGCTCTCCATGCCGCCGGCGATGACGATCTGCGCGGAGCCCGCGGCCAGGGCGTCATGGGCCAGGATCGCGGCCTGCATGCCCGAGCCGCACATCTTGTTGACCGTCGTGGCCTCCACCGACAGCGGCAGGCCCGCCCCCAGCGCCGCCTGTCGCGCCGGCGCCTGGCCAAGGCCGGCGGGCAGGACGCAGCCCATGACGATCTGCTCCACGGCGGCGGGGTCGAGCCCTGCCCGCTCCACCGCCGCGCGCACCGCCGCCGCCCCCAGCGCCGTGGCCTTCACGGGCGACAGGTCCCCCTGGAAACCGCCCATGGGCGTGCGGGCGTAGGACGCGATGACGACGGGATCGGAGGCGGACATGGCTGGAATTCCTCGCAGAGGCCCCTGATGTGCGCGGGGTGGCCAAGAAGTTCAAGGCGCCCGGGGCGCAAGCCAAGCTAGACTGTCGCCATGCATCCCGATCACGCCCTCATGCTGGAAGAGCTGCGGCGCCTGGCGCGGCCGGCCTCCGGCGCCCCGGTCCAGAACGATTCCTATGGCGGCAGCGGCCGGCCGTTCTTCAACATCTCGGTTCCCCACCGCCGGGCGATGGCCAAGGCCTGGCTGGCCCGGCGCAAGGCTGAGGGGCCGCAGGCGACCCTGGCCCTGGTGGAGAGCCTGTTCGACGGGGCCTCCCACGAGGAGAAGACCCTGGCCGCCCTCCTGCTGGGCTACAGCGCCCCGGCCCGCGCGGCGACCCATCCCGCCGACCTCGACCGCTGGCTGGGCAAGCTCAACGGCTGGGCGGAGGTGGACAATCTCTGCCAGAACGTCTTCAGCGCCGCCGAGATGGCCCGCGACTGGCCGGCCTGGCAGGCGCTGATCGAGGGCCTCACCGTCAGTCCGGACATCAACCGCCGCCGCGCGTCCCTGGTCCTGCTCACCGGCCCCACCGCCCGCTCCGACGACGAGGCCTTCCACGACCTGGCCTTCCGCACGATCGAGGCGCTCAAGGCTGAGACGCCGATCCTGATCACCAAGGCGGTGTCCTGGCTGCTGCGAGCCATGGCCGCGCGGCGTCCGGACGCCGTGGCCGCCTATCTGGACCGGGAGGCAGGCAGCCTGCCGGCGGTGGCGGTGCGCGAGACCCGCATCAAGCTCACCACAGGGACCAAGTCCGGCAAGCGGCGGGGCGCCTAGACCCCGAAGGTCTTCTCGATGAACCCGCCACCCAGCACACGACCGGGCGCCGCCGGGTCGTAGAGCACGCAGGCCTGGCCCGGCGAGACGCCGTGCTCGGGCTCGTCGAAGATCACCGCGGCGGCCCCGTCTCGCAGGGCCAGCCTGGCCGGCAGGGGCTCGGCGGTGGACCGCACGCGGGCCAGGACCGGCAGGCCGGCTTCGCAGGCGGCCTCGACGCTGGCCTGGTCGCCCAGCCAGTTGGTTTCTTTCAGGCTGCAGCCCACCGTCAGCAGGGCCTCGCGCGGCCCCACGATCACCCGGCGGCTGTCGGCGTCGATCTTCACCACGAACAGCGGATCGCCCACCGCCACGTTCAGACCCCGGCGCTGGCCGACGGTGTAGCGGGTCACCCCCTCGTGGCGGCCCAGCACCCGGCCGTCCAGGTGGACGATGTCCCCGGGCTCGGCCCCATGCGGGCGCAGACGGTCGATCACCGTGGTGTAGCGGCCCTCCGGGACAAAGCAGATGTCCTGGCTGTCGGGCTTCTCGGCGATCGCCAGGCCCAACTCGGCGGCCGCGCGGCGCACCTCGCTCTTGGGCAGGTCCCCCAGCGGGAAGCGCAGATAGTCCAGCTGCTCGGCCGTGGTGGCGAACAGGAAATAGCTCTGGTCGCGCCCCGGGTCGGCGGCGCGTCGCAGCTGCGGACCCGCGGGCCCCATCTCGCGGCGGACATAGTGGCCGGTGGCCATGGCCTCGGCCCCCAGGTCGCGGGCCACGTCCAGCAGGTCGCGGAACTTCACGGTCTGATTGCAGCGGATGCAGGGGACCGGCGTCTCGCCACGCAGATAGGCGTCGGCGAACTCCTCGATGACCTGTTCCTTGAAGCGGCTCTCATAGTCGAGGACGTAGTGGGGGATGCCGATGGCGTCGGCGGCCGTGCGCGCGTCGTGGATGTCCTGGCCGGCGCAGCAGGCGCCCTTCTTCTGGATCGCCGCGCCGTGGTCGTAGAGCTGCAGGGTCACGCCGATGACCTCATAGCCGGCGCGGGCCAGCAGGGCCGCCGTCACGGTGGAGTCGACGCCCCCGGACATGGCCGCCACCACGCGCGCGCCGACGGGCAGGCCCACCGCGACGCGGGCGGCCTCGACGGCGTGATCGGCAAAGAGAACGGGCGCGTTCATGGGGTCTATGTAGCGGCTCACAGGGGGATTTGCGAGACGGGGCCTGAACCGCAGACTTCAGCAGCCTCGGCCAAATAGTCGCGAAACAGTGATCTCGCCTGCGAGGCGAGTGGTGTAAACTCCCGGTGTCACCGTGAAGTAACCGTCCGACCGCGGAGACCAGCGGACACTCAGCCAATGACCAGTGTCCGACCTCACCGATTGGGGACGCAGATGAACCAGTACCGGCTTTATGTCCTGAATCCCGAAGAACTCGTCGCCGCCACTCGAGAGGCGCAGTTCCCCGATGACATCTCGGCCTTGAAGGAGGCCGTGGATCTCCGCGCCGACCAGTTCGCCGTGGAGGTCTGGATGGGCGAACGCCTGGTGGGCCGCGTGGGCGCCGAGTTCAGTCTATAGGGCCTATTTGAGCACGTTCAGCAGGGACGAGTTCTGCAGCGACAGGAACACCTGGGCCGCGGCCTGCACCGCCACGCCGGCTTGCTGCAGCGCCGTCGCCGCCTCGGCCGGATCGGCGTCGGTGATGTCGCCCATCATGCCGGCCAGGCTGTTCTGGCGGGTCACCAGGTCGATCTTCACCGAGTCCACCCGGGTCTGGACCATGCCGTTTCTGGCGGTGTTGTTGATCATCTCCTTGTTCACGGAGTCCCAGGTGGCCAGCACGCCCTCAAGATAGATGCGCTGATTGTCGGTGAGCTTGCCCTGGAACGGGCCGTCGGGGCCCTCCTGGAACGCCTGCACGTCCTTGAAGGCGGTCAGCAGATCTGTTCCCAGGTTGTTGGCCAGCAGGCCGGTGTTCACCGTCGTGGAGTCGTCCACCTTGGCCTGGGTGATGAAGTCGTCGTTGTGGAAGAAGTCCGAGATGACCTTGGCTGGATCGGTGAGGTCGCTCAACGAGGTGGCCGAGACCGGCAGGGTGTCGATCTGGCCGCCTGCGAAGACGTACTTGCCGCCATAGCGGGCGTTCAGGCCGTCCACCGAGTTGCGGAAGAAACCCTGCAGGTCCTGCATCAGGGTGTCGGCCCGGCCGCTGGCTAGGGCCTGGGCGATGGTCTCCCGCGTTCCCTGCGCCGCCGAGGTGATCTGGTTGAGGGCGAAGTCCTGGGTGGTCAGCTTGTCGGTGATCAGCTTGCTCTGTTCGAGATAGCCGCCGATCCGGGCGTCGATGGACTTCATCGCGGTCAGCATCTCGGCGTTGCGCGCGTAGCCCTTGAGGTCGGTCCCCTGCTTCTGGGTGGCGACGCGGGCGCCAGCCTCCATCTGCCGCTGCTGAGCGGCCTGGATATTGGCGAGTACGGCGCTGTAGTTGCCGTTCGTGGAAACGCGGGTCATCGCGGTTGGCCTTCGGTCAGATCATATTGGTAAGGACGTCGAACAGCTCCTTGGCGGCCTGCACCATGCGGGCCGAAGCGTTAAACGCCTGCTGGTAGGTGGTGAGACGCACCAGCTCTTCGTCGAGATTCACGCCCTCCACCGACTGCCGCCGGGCCGTCGCCTCGGTGGCCACGGAGTCGGCGGACTGTTTGCGGGTGTCGGCGGCCTGGGCGCGGCGGCCGATGGAGCCGCCGAACTCCGCGGCGTAGCGCGAGACGGTCATGGTCACCGCCCCCAGCTCTCCGGCAGCGCTGAACGCGGTGGCGATGTCGCCCGAGCCCGCCAGGGCCAGGGCGCCCCGCCCGTCCCCGGGCCGCAAGGAGGCGGCCGGCGGGGTCACCGACAGGTCAAGCTTACCCAGGGCCACCTTCATCGGGTTGGAGACCAGGGCCTGATCGACGGTGAACCGCCCGGCCCGGCTCGACCGCTCATTGACCCCCAGGCCGAAGAGCTGGCTGAGGGAGGCGCCGTCGGTCCCGCGCTTGGTGTCGTCCTTGGCCACGGCCAGCTGCACATCGCCACCGCCGTTGCCGGCGAAGGTCATCTTGCCGCTGGAGTCGAGGGAGAAGGTCCCATAGAGGCCCACCCCGGTCGAACTGGCGTTCAGGGTGTCCAGCAGGTCCTGCATGGTCCCAGCCGGCGGCATGGCGATGGAGATTTCGCGCAGCGGGCGGCCGTCAGCCTGGGCCAGGCTGAGCTTGATCACATCGCCCGGGGTGAACCCGTGGCCGTCTGTGACCTTCAGACCGGTCTCGTAGTTGGTCACCCCGTTCGACCGGACAATGTCGTTGAGGCCGAAGAAGTGGGAGAAGGCCCGCCCGGCCTTCATCGAGGTTCCCTCATCCATGGCCACGCCATAGCCGGCCCCGGCCGCCAGGCTGAGCTGGCCGTCCGAGAAGCTGGCCGTGGCCATCCCGCCGAGCGCGTTGTTCAGGTCGGCCAGGAAGTCGCCGCTGAAGCCGCCGCCAGGCGTCATGGTCTGGTTGTCGAAGTCGATGACCACCGAGGATTGGACCACGCCATTGGCCCGATCGACGATGGCGATGGTGGAGGTTCCGGTGAAGCCCGCGGCGGCGGTGTCCAGGTCCATGCCGACGTCGCGGCCGGTCATGGTGGCGGGGGGCGGCATGGCGGCGTTGGCGTTGTGCGCCGCGTTCAGTTGCTCGGTCACCCGGCTGACGAACTCGCCGAGTTGATCCGACAGACCCGGCAGGACCTGGTCGCGCAGATCCATCAGGCCCCGCAGGTCGCCGCCGGTGATGGTGATGGGCTGGGCCTGGCCGATGCCGCCGACCGGCTCGATGGCGATGTAGGACATCGTCGAGTCTGTGCGGTTGTAGCTGAGCTTGGCGGCGTTATCGCCGGCCAGCAGATAACCCTCGGCCGAGCGGATGGTGACGCCGCCCTGGGTCCGTTGCTGAACCTGCACGTTCATGATGGCCGCCAGCTCGTCGATGAGCTGGCTCTGGATGTTCTCCGAGCCCGATGCGTCGGCATTGGCCAGGTTGGCGCGGCTGACGTCGGAGTTCAGCCGGTTGATCTGCTCCAGCAGGTCGTTGGCGCGGTCGATGTCGGCCTTGGCCTGGGCGTCGACGGTGTTTCCAAGATCATTGATGTGGGTGTTGATGCGGGCGCCCTCGTTGAGGAAGTCGCTCACATTGGAGATCGCCTGGCTGCGCAGCAGGCTGGAGGACGGATCATCGGAGGCCGCCGAGAAGGCCGAATAGATGCTGTCCATACGCGAGACGAAGAAGTTGTTGCTCGACGGGTCGCCGAACAGGCTCTGGGCGTTGTCGAGATATTCCGACACCGTGCCCCAGTGCTTGGAGTCCGACGTCGCCGTCAGGGTCGCCATCTGCAGATACTGGTCGGTGATCCGCTTGACGCCGGAAACCTCGACCCCCATCCCCATGCCGCCGACGACCAGCGGCTTCTGGTCGATGGTCTTGCGGACGTAGCCAGGCGTGTTGACGTTGGCGATGTTGTCGGAGGTGGTCCGCAGGCCGGCCTGCGCCGCCTGCAGGCCGGACGCCGCGGTCCTGAGGGAAACGGTCAGGGACATCTCTTAGCCCTCCGCCCGGCAAAGCCTGACGCCCGACCCGGCCAAATCTGCCGGTAGTCTGGGGAACGCCCGCGCGTAGGCTCGAATTTTCTTCAACATTTTCAATGTGGTCCCTTTAGGGCCCCGATGAGCTTGGAATCTGTGGCGCAAGAGCCGCGCCAGTTCTTCGAAGTGACCGGTGAGACCGACCGGGCGGCAGGGACGACCTATCAGGGTGGCCAGGCTCGGCAAAAAGCGCCGCGACAGCCTGGCGCGAGCATGCGGGCGCGCGACTAAAGTTGTTTTAAAACAGACGATTAATAGGCATTGGCCAAGTTGGCGCGGAGGTTGCTGAGCAGGGTGGCGGGGCGCGGCAGGCGCTTCGCACATCGTCGTCCACCGGACACCCCGACCTCATGACCGCGCCTCTGCTCAACGCCTCGACCCTCACCCCCACCGGCGCCGCCGGCGGAGCGACTGGTCTGTTTGGCGCCGCCGCGACCGGGGGGCCGGTGGCGGGCTTCGAAGCCCTAATGGCCGCCTTCTTCGGCGGTCCGGGCGCGGCCGAGCCGACGCTGGGCGCGGACGGCAAGCCCGTGGTTCAGGCCGCCGGCGCCGCCAAAAAGGGCGACAAAGACGCCAAGCTCGCGGCGGACGGTAAGGCCGAGGGCAAGGTCGCCGACACCGCCACCCCCTCCACCGACGCCCAGATCCTCGCCGCCCTGCTGGCCCAGCCCATCGCCGCGCCGCTTCCCATCCTCCCCGCGACCGTTGAGGGCCAAGTCGAGGGCGAGACCCCGGCGGGCGGGTCCGCCGCCCCCGCCTTCG
>JAZKFM010000071.1:0-5306 GCA_040386415.1 Pseudomonadota bacterium | reverse complement strand
GTAGGTGCGCCGGTCGTCGGCGTAGTCGGAGGGATCAAGGCCCGCCTCGGCTCGGGCAGCAACGCCGAGTACGCAGGGGCGCCGTACACGGGCCGGCCGCGGACGTTCTCCGTGGTGGCGCCCGAGAACGCCGAGTACCAGGAGTCGGTCAACTTCTACCTGCAGCAGCTGGCCGCCGACGGTGAACTGCAATCGTTCCGCCACACCGGCTTCTGGCAGGCGATGGACACGCTGCGCGACAAGAACCAGCTCAACGAGCTGTGGGCCAACGACCCGCCGTGGAAGGTGTGGAAGTGAGCCTGCCGGGCAGCCTGTTCGGCCAGCTGACCCCCGCCCAGCAGACGTCGATCAACACCTCAGGCTTCACCGCCGCCAACATCCTGCTCTGGCGGCCCTATGGCGTGGGCGGCAACCCGCTGACCGGCGATTCCAAACCCGACCAGCGGTTCTTCGACGGCATCCGCGTCTCGGCGGGTCTCAGCGGCCAGTTGGACAATGGCATCGGCTGGGATGTGGCCGCGACCCACATGATCAACCGCAGCGACATCGTCACCTACGACATCCCGGTCGCCCGCCTCTACTACGCCCTGAACGGCCTGGGCGGCCCCGGCTGCGACACCGATCCGATCGCGCCCGGCGTCCAGGGCGGCGTCGCCGGGGTGGGCAACTGCCTCTACTACAACCCCTTCTCCACCGGCATCCCGGCCAACGCGGCCAGCGGCGAGGTCAACCCGAACTACGTCCCCGGCTCGGCGGCCGCCAACGCCAACAGCAAGGCCATCGGCCAGTGGCTGTTCCAACCCTATGGCTACCAGTCGGAGACGACGCTGACGGTGGTGGACGCGGTGGTCAACGGCCAGCTCGGCATCGACTTCGGCGCCGGCAAGATCGGCTGGGCGGCGGGCGCGCAGTACCGCGGCAACGGCTTCAGCCGGGACGTCAACGCCATCAACAACATCGCGCTGAACCCCTGCCCGGAGGAGAATGTCACCACCTGCACCACCGGCTTCGGCAATGGCGTGTTCGGCTTCCTGGGCCCGCTCTCGCAGCAGGACCTGGAGGGCGACGTCTACGCCGCCTTCGGCGAACTGCAGGTTCCCATCACCGATGACCTGTCATTCCAGCTGGCCGTCCGCCACGAGCAGCACAGCGGCGATGTCGGCTCCACCACCAATCCGAAGCTGGCGGTTCGCTGGCAGGCCACCGACTGGCTGGCCTTCCGGGCCTCGGCGGGCACCACCTTCCGCGCGCCGACACAGTCCAACCTGCTGCCGGACGCCAACACCACCCAGGCCTTCATCACCCAGACCAGCGGGTACCGGGCCTTCGACACCCGCGGCAACCCGAACCTGAAGCCGGAGACCGCCGACACCCTGAACCTCGGCGCCATCTTCCGGTTCGGCAATTTCAACGCCACGGTCGACTACTGGTCCTTCGACTTCAAGGACACCATCGAGGCGGAATCCGGCGCGGGCCTGCTGGCCACCATCTTCCCGAACGGCGCCTCGACGACCCTGCCCAACGGCTGCACGACGCCGGGCCTTGCAGCCCTGGTGGCGCGCTTCACCTTCCAGTCGGGAATCTGCGCGCCCAACAATATTCAGCGGGTGCGGCTGACCACCATCAACGGCACGGGGACCAAGACCTCCGGCGTCGACTTCGCGGCCACCTACCGGGCCGACGACGTCCTGGGCGGAGACATGAACTTCGGCCTCGATGGCTCGTACCTGCTGGCCTACGACAATGGGGCCTCCTTCATCGAGGGGATCCAGGTCCAGAACGCCCAGGAACTGGCCGGCACCCATGGCGGCACGGCGGGGGGCTCGTCCTTCCCGGTGCTGCGGGCCAACCTGTTCGCCGAGTACAGCCGCGACATCCACAATGTGCGGGCCACCCTGCGCTACATCGACTCGATGCAGGACACCCGGGACGGCCGGTTCGGGGGGACGAACATCTTCGGGCCCAACGGGGCGGTGTTCGGCTACATCCTGCCAGAGGGCGCCAAGGTCGACGCCTTCGTGACCACCGATATCACCTATCGCGTCCGCCTGCCGTGGGACACCACCGCCACGGTGACCGTGGCCAACCTGTTCGACGCCGATCCGCCCTTCGCCCGCCGGGACCTCAGCTACGATCCCGCGACGGCCAATCCGCTGGGCCGCACCTACAAGCTCAGCGTCACCAAGCGCTTCTAGTCCTCCTTTCCCAAGAGAGCATCAACTGGGCCGCCTCCTTGAGGGGCGGCCCTCTTTTTTTGGCGCGGCCCGGCGCTGGCTGCTAGAGAGCCGCCATGGCCTGGACCAAGACCTATGACGAAGCCGAGCCGCAGCGGGTCAACCGCTGGCTGGCCCAGAGCGGGGTCTGCTCGCGGCGCGAGGCCGAGGGGCTGATCCTGCAGGGCCTGGTCAGCATCGACGGCCAGACGGTCGAGGACGCCGGGCGCAAGATCGAGCCGGGCCAGACCCTGGTGCTGAGCGATGGGGCCCAGTCGAAGCTGGAGTCCACCCTGACGGTGGTGATCAACAAGCCGGTGGGGATCGTCTCGGCCCATGCCGAGCCCAACCAGATCCCGGCGGTGCGGCTGCTGACGGCTGGCGCCCTGTTCGGCGCAGAGGCCGTGATCCCCAGCCTGGAGAACCGGCTGGCCCCGGTCGGCCGCCTGGACATGGACTCCCGGGGCCTGCTGATCCTCTCGGAGGACGGGGTGGTAGCCAAGGCGGTCATCGGCCCGGAGTCGGACCTGGAGAAGGAGTACCGGGTCAAGGTGACGGGGCAGATCACCGACAGGAAGCTGGCCATGCTGCGCCACGGCCTGCAGCTGGACAGGCGTCAGCTGCGCCACGCCAAGGTCACTCTGATCGGAGACCAGCTGCTGCGCTTTGTCCTGAAGGAAGGCCGCAACCGCCAGATCCGCCGGATGTGCGAACTGGTGGACCTGCACGTGGTCGACCTGCTGCGGGTGCGGATCGGCTCGCTGAAGCTGGGGGACCTGCCGGAGGGCCGCTGGCGGCCCGTCACGGCGCAGGAGCGGGCGGAGCTGATCAACCCGCCGGCCCATCCCGAACGACTGAAGACAGGCAAGACATCGTCCTAACCGACCGGGCCTACGGCCTGACGATCCTTCGCGCCCGCCGCTCACAATGCTTTCGAAGACTTGAATTGAGCAGGCCAAAGATTTCGAAGGCCTGAATTGATTGGCCGACGGGTCGGCCCGCGCCCCGGGTCGAGTCTGGCCGGAGTCTTCATTCTCAAAAACGACGTTACGCCAAGCGTGGCCTCGGTTTGCCCGTGTTATGGGGCGCTCGGGCTGCAGGATGCGACACTTCGTCCGCATCGTCGTCAATCGAATTTCGATTCATGAATCCTAAATACTCTCTTAGCCGCCCCGAAAGACTCACCTGCTATAGATAAGGCAGAGCAAAAATGCTCACGTCCATTAAAAATGATGGATGAAACCTAAAAAATGTGGGGTTTGTAGGATGCCGAATAGCGTCAATACCAACATAGGGGCGATGATCGCCCTGCAGAATCTCAATCAAACCAGTAGTGAGTTGATGGAAGTCCAGGCTCGCATCAACACGGGCAAGAAGATCGCGTCGGCCAAGGACAACGGCGCCATCTGGGCCATCGCCCAGAACCAGCGGGCCACCTCCTCGTCCCTGAACGCGGTCCGGGACTCCCTCCAGCGTTCGCAATCCACCGTCGACGTGGCCATCGCCGGCGGCGAAGCGGTCTCCGACCTCCTGCTGCAGATGAAGGAGAAGGCTCTGGCCGCGTCCGACTCCAGTCTCGACACGGCGTCGCGCACGGCCCTCAACGAGGACTTCAAGGCCCTGCGGGATCAGGTCGCGAAGTCGGTTTCCAACGCAACCTTCAACGGTGTGAACATGATCAGTTCCGGTGGCACGACGGTCGCGGCCCTGGCCAATGACGACGGAACCTCGAAGATCACGGTCCTGGCCCAGGACCTCTCGCTCGGTGGCATCGGGCTCGCCGACACCTCGTCGGTGGGGACTCAGGCGCTGGCCGAACAGATGGTGACCGACGTGGGGACGGCCATCGGCAATGTCTCGACGGCGCTGTCGAAGCTGGGCACGGGGTCCAAGGCGATTTCCGCCCACCTGACCTTCGTGGGAAAGCTGCAGGACTCCATCGACGCCGGGGTGGGCAACCTGGTGGACGCCGACCTCGCCCGCGAGAGCGCACGGCTGACCTCGCTACAGACCAAGCAGCAGCTGGGCGTCCAGGCGCTGTCGATCGCCAACACCTCGTCGGCGACGGTGCTGAACCTGTTCAGATAGACGGGCTAGCCGGACCGCGCCGCGAGGCGCGGTCCGGCTTGTCGGCTCAGGCCGGTTGGGCGAGCGCCTTGTCGAGGTTCACCGCGACCTTGTCGATGAAGCCCTCGGTGGTCAGCCAGCCCTGGCTGTCGCCCACCAGCAGGGCCAGGTCCTTGGTCATGGAGCCGCTTTCCACGGTCTCGACGCAGACGCGTTCCAGGGTGCGGGCGAAGCGGTCCAGCTCGGCGTTGCCGTCGAGCTTGGCGCGGTGTTCCAGACCCCGCGTCCAGGCGAAGATCGAGGCGATCGAGTTGGTCGAGGTGCTCTCGCCCTTCTGGTGCTGGCGGAAGTGGCGGGTGACGGTGCCGTGGGCGGCCTCGGCCTCCATGGTCTTGCCGTCCGGGGTGATCAGCACCGAGGTCATCAGGCCCAGCGAGCCGAAGCCCTGGGCGACCTGGTCGGACTGGACGTCGCCGTCGTAGTTCTTGCAGGCCCAGATGAAGTCGCCCGACCACTTGAGCGACGAGGCCACCATGTCGTCGATCAGGCGGTGCTCGTAGACTAGGCCGGCCGCCTTGAATTTGTCGAGGTAGTCCGACTGGTAGATCTCTTCGAAGATGTCCTTGAAGCGCCCGTCATAGGCCTTGAGGATCGTGTTCTTGGTCGAGAGATACAGCGGGTACTTGCGCTGCAGCGCGTAGTTGAAGCACGCCGTGGCGAAGTCGCGGATCGAGTCGTCCAGGTTGTACATGGCCATGGCCACGCCGGAGCCGGGATAGTCGAACACCTCGTGCTCGATGACCTGGCCGTCCTTGCCTTCCCACTTGATGGTCATCTTGCCGGGGCCGGGCACCTTGAAGTCGGTGGCGCGGTACTGGTCGCCGAAGGCGTGGCGGCCGATGATGATCGGCTGGGTCCAGCCAGGGATCAGCCGGGGGACGTTCTTGCAGATGATCGGTTCGCGGAAGACGACGCCGCCGAGGATGTTGCGGATCGTGCCGTTGGGCGACTTCCACATCTTCTTCA
>JAZKFM010000070.1:798-4468 GCA_040386415.1 Pseudomonadota bacterium | reverse complement strand
CGGCAATCCTGGCCGCGGTGACCGCCATGATGGCCGGCGCCATGGGCGACCGCCAGCAGGCGGCCGAGGAGGCCGCCCGCCGACTGGAAGCCGTCTAAGGGTTAGTGCGCCGCGCTGGTGTCCACCTCCCGGCGGGGCCGGGGGGGGTGGACGGCGTGCAACGCCGGGGGGACGAGGCGGAGCGAGCGTCTAGTCCGCGATGTGGATCAGCATCTTGCCGTTGTTCAGGCCGTCGAACAGGCCGATCAGGCCCTCGGGCGCGCGCTCGAAGCCGTCGAGGATGGTCTCCTGGTACTTGATTTGGCCCGACTTCAGCCAACCGGTCATGTCGGCCAGGAAGTCGGCGTTCATGTGCGGGAAGTCGCCGGCGACGAAGCCCTCCATGCGGATGCGGCCATAGATCATGGAGAACAGGTTCTTCACCCCTTCGCCGTCGCCGTTATAGGTCGAGATCATCCCGCAGACCGGAATGCGGCCGCGCACGTTCATCAGCGGCAGGGCGGCGTCCAGGTGCGCGCCGCCGACATTTTCGAAGTAGACGTCGATGCCCTTGGGCGTGGCGGCCTTCAGGGCCTGAGCCAGGTTCTCTTTCTTGTAGTTGATCACCGCGTCGATCCCGACCTCGTCGCGCAGCCAGGCGGCCTTCTCGTCGGTCCCGGTGGAGCCCACCACGTAGCAGCCCTTGATCTTGGCGATCTGGGCCACGACCGAGCCCACAGCCCCGCCCGCGGTGGAGACGAAGACCTGCTCGCCATCCTTCAGGGCGCCGGTGCCCAGCAGGCCGCCGTAGGCGGTGATGCCGGTGCCGCCCAGCGCATGCATGTAGACGCTGAGCGGCAGTTCGGGATCGCGGTTCAGCACCGAGACGCCACGTCCGTCGGAGACGAAGGTCTCGCGGAAGCCGGCGCCGTGGCGGACCAGGTCGCCTTCCTTGAACTTGGGGTTCTTCGACTGGGTGACCCGGCCGATGCCGCCGCCCAGCAGGGGCGCGTCCAGGGCCTGATCGGCGTCGAGGCGCGGGCGCATGTAGGGGTCCACCGACATCAGGAGCGCCGTGACCTGGATCTCGCCCTCGGCGGCGTCGGCGACCGGGGCCTCCACCAGGGCGAAGTCCTCAAGCACCGGCTTGCCGTTCGGACGGCGGACGAGGTGGATCTGGCGGGCGGTGGTCATGGGAAGCTCCCTGGGACGGCTGCAAAGAATTCAAACAATTGTTTGGAGGTAGCGCCGCCCGCCGCCTGGGTCACGTCAGAAAAACTCAAGCCCGCCGGGTGAGGGCGGGCTTGAGGGCGTTGGGCGCTGCGCCGGGGCTCAGCGTTGCCGGACCTTGTGCTGCACCGTATCGACGTTCTGGTGGATGTTCCCCTGGCGGCCTTGCTCGCGCAGGTTCACGTCGCCGTCGCCGGTCTCGGTGGACTGAAGCCCGGTCTGCTGGTCACGGCGGCCCTGGTTGGAGCCGGTGATGTCGGGCTTCTCACCCTTGAAGGACTGCTGTTCCGGCGGAATGGGAGGGGCTTTGGACATGGTCTGATCTCCTCTTGCTTGAGAAGAGAACCGGTCGGCCGCAGCCTTGTTCCGAGAATTCAGACCGCGTCGAGCCCGATGTCGAGCACCGGCGCCGAGTGGGTCAGGGCGCCCACGCTGATCACCTGGACGCCGCTTTGCGCGATGGCGCGCACGGTCTGCAGGTTCACCCCGCCTGAGGCCTCCAGCACCACCTTGCCGCCGGCAAGGGCCACGGCCGTCTTCAGGTCATCGGGGCTGAAATTGTCCAGCATGATCACGTCGGCGCCGTGGGGCAGGGCGTCGCGAAGCTGCTCCAGGCTGTCGACCTCCAGCTCCACCTTGGTCAGGTGTCCGGCGAAGGCGCGCGCCCGTTTCAGCGCATTGGCGACCCCGCCGCAGGCGGCGACATGGTTGTCCTTGATCAGGATGGCGTCATCCAGGCCGAAGCGGTGGTTGACCCCGCCGCCGCAGCGCACGGCGTACTTTTCCAGATGGCGCAGGCCAGGTGTGGTCTTGCGGGTGTCGACGATGCGGGCCGCCGTGCCCTGCGTCTGGTCGACATAGGCCCGCGTCAGGGTGGCGACCCCCGACAGGCGGCCCATCAGGTTCAAGGCCGTGCGCTCGGCCGAGAGGATGGCGCGCGCATTGCCGGTGACCTTGGCCAGGACCGCGCCCGCCTCGACGCTGTCGCCGTCCTCCACCACGGCCTCGAAACTCGCCTGGGGGTCGAGGGCCAGGATCGCCAGGCGCGCGCAGGCCAGGCCCGCCACCACGCCGCTCTGGCGGGTGGCGAAGACCACGCTCATCTGGGCGTCGGCGTCGATACAGGCCTGGGCCGTGATGTCGCCCGCCCGGCCGAGATCTTCGGCAAGCGCGGCGCGCACTGTGGGGTCGATCAGCATGTCGGGGAGGGGCTGGATCATTCGGCCGCGAAACTGAGAGGGTCATCCGACTTCATGTCGGCGAAGGTGACGAAGGTCCGCTTGGGCGGCAGGGGCTCGGGGAAGTCGGAGCGGTAGTGGCCGCCCCGGCTCTCCTTGCGGTCCAGGGCGCACTGGGCTGTCAGGCGGGCGGCCACCAGGGGACCGGCGCGGCCGTGGGCGGCCTCGAAGCGATCGATCTCGGAGAGCAGGTTGGTGAGGCCCGCGGCGTCGCGGACCACGCCGGCGTCGCGGCTCATGCCGATGCGCAGGGCGGCCAGGGCCTGCGCCGGCAGGTCCGGGGTCAGGATGCGGCGCAGGGGGCCGGCGGCGACCTCCCGCTGCTCGCGGGCGGCCTTGCCGGCGCGGGTCCCGAAGACGGCGGCCTCCAGCAGGGAGTTGGACGCCAGGCGGTTGGCGCCGTGCACGCCGGTGGACGCGCACTCACCGGCGGCGAAAAGGCCCTCCAGCGAGGTCGCGCCGTTGGCGTCGGTGACGATGCCGCCCATGTGGTAGTGGCAGGCGGGCGCCACAGGGATCGGCTGTACGCGCGGATCGACGCCGCCCGACAGGCAGGCGGCGTAGACGGCGGGAAACTCCTCGGGGAAATGGTCGCCGACGGCGGTGCGCGCGTCGAGGAAGGCGCCTCGGCCGGCGGCCAGCTCGGCATGGATGGCGCGGGCCACCACGTCGCGGGGCGCGAGTTCGGCGTCCGGGTGGTAGCCGGCCATGAAGAACTCGCCCGCCGCATTGATCAGCCGGGCGCCCTCGCCGCGCAGGGCCTCGGTGGCCAGGGGCGCGGGGTCGCGGCCGATGTCGATGGCCGTGGGGTGGAACTGCACGAACTCGGGGTCGGCGATGGTGGCGCCGGCGAGCGCCGCCAGGGCCAGGCCCTCGCCCTGCAGTTCGGCCGGGGTGGTGGTGACCGCGTAGAGGCCGCCGATCCCGCCGGTGGCGAACAGGGTGGCCGGCGCTGTGATCTCGATCAGGCGTCCGGCCTCTTCGGCGACGACGCCCCGCACACGGCCGTTCAGGTCGTGCAATACGCCGCGCAGGCGCATGCCGGCCCGGACCTCTATGTGCCGCGAGGAGAGAGCCGTCTGGACGACCGCCTCCATGATCGCGCGGCCGGCCTGGTCGCCCTTGACCCGGGCCACGCGGCTGCGGGAGTGGGCGGCCTCAAGGCTGGTGGCGAAGTCGCCGGCGGCGTCGCGGTCGAAGGGCGCCCCCAGGGCCGCCAGGTG
>JAZKFM010000070.1:0-788 GCA_040386415.1 Pseudomonadota bacterium | reverse complement strand
CGGGCCTTCCTTGGCCAGCAGGTGAGCCATGGCCGAATCCACCAGGCCCGCCCCCGCCGCGATGGTGTCGGCGGCGTGCAGGGCCGGTGCGTCGTCGGCCGACAGGGCCGCCGCCATGCCGCCTTGCGCCCAGGCCGACGAGCAGCCCTGGTTCAGGGGCGCGCCGGTCAGCAGCAGGACGCTGCGCGGCGCGGCGGCCAGGGCCGCGCTCAGCCCGGCCAGGCCCGCCCCGACGATCAGGACGCCGTCATGGTGGATGCGGTCAGCCACCTCAGATGAGCTCCACATCCACATGGTGGCGGGCCTTCACCAGGTCGTAGCGGGCCGGGACCAGGGGCGGCGGCAGGTCGATCATCCGCTGCACGGCCACACGGGCGCGGGCGCTGATCGCCGGATCGACGGTCACCTCGTAGCGGTTGTGCACCAGGGTCTCGTAGATGTTCTCCAGCGTGATCCGCTTCATGTGCGGGCACAGGTTGCAGGGGCGCACGAACTCGGTGTCGATGGCGTCCACGGCGACGTTGTCGGCCATCGAGCACTCGGTGATCAGCACCACCTGCTTGGGCTTCCGCGTCAGGACGTAGTCGTTCATGGCCGCGGTCGAACCGGCGAAGTCCGAGACCTCCAGCACCTCGGCCGGGCATTCCGGGTGGGCCAGGATCTGGGCGTTCGGATAGGCGGCCTTCAGCTCCAGGATGTCGGCGGCCGTGAAGCGCTCGTGCACCTCGCAGCGGCCCTGCCAGGCGATGATCTTGATGTCGGTCTGGCGCGCGACATTGCGGGCCAGG
>JAZKFM010000069.1:0-3315 GCA_040386415.1 Pseudomonadota bacterium | reverse complement strand
ATTCGCCTCCGTCATGAAGCCCGCCATGCGCGAGCCGGGCGCTCAAGGAGAGTTTCCGCAACTGGACGAGGTCAGCCGCGCCAACTTCGGCCTGACCCTGGACGAGGCCGATGAGGTGGCCCTGCCCGCCGACTGGGACCGCATTGAGCGCAAGTCCGAGCGCGACCAGGTGGAAGCCTTCGAGGCCGCCGGCTGGGACGTCACCGACAAGCGGCGGCCGTTGAAGATCCTGCCCCAGTTCAGCTTCCAGATGTGGCTGGCCATCCGCGGCGTGGCGGGCTCCCTGCCCTATCAGGCCGAGGAGGATGTGGAGGCCAAGATGCAGTCGTCGCTGGCGGCGGATGCGGCGAAGTTCAGACGGGACCGGTAGGCGGACAGGTCCTAACCCCCTCCGTCTCGGCTTCGCCGATCCACCTCCCCCGAGACGGCCTTCGGCCTGGGGGAGGAATTGAGAGCGCCAAATTCCTCCCCCAGCGCGAAGCGCGTCGCGGGGGAGGTGGCGCGCGCGTCAGCGCGTGACGGAGGGGGCTGGGACCCCTCCACCCCAATTTTCTATATGGCGGTATGGCCGGCTCGGCTATTCAGGTTGAAACCTTGAGAGGACAACCCATGCCCCGTTCCCCCGACTATCTCGGCGCCACCGGCATCGGGGTCAGCGACCTGGCCCGCTCCACCGACTTCTACACCCGGGTCCTGGGCATGAAGCAGGTTCAGACCTTCAAGCTGGACTACATGGATGAGGTGGTGGTGGCCTTCGAGGGCCGCACGGCGGTGGTGCTGATGCACTACACCGACGGCTCGGAGCGGAATTACAAGGACAACCCGATCAAGCTGGTCTTCTACGTCACCGACCCCAAGGCGGTGAGCGACCGGATCAAGGCCGATGGCCTGACCATCATCCGCGAGCCGGCGCCGATCGCCAGCCTGGGCGGCGCGGTGGTCGGCCTGGCCAAGGATCCCGACGGCTACACCATCGAACTGCTGCAGGCGCCGCCGGCCAAGACCGAGGCCTCCTCCACCACGTCATCCCGGGCGTAGCGAAGCGAAGACCCGGGACCCAGGGGCCGCAGCAATCCCCCCTGGGTGGCTGCTTCGCGCCGTGCTTCGCATCCCGGATCGCCTATCGGCGTCCGGGATGACGGAGATTTGTGGGCCGCTTCAGCCTAGGCTCTCGGATAGAGGATGATCTGGGTGCAGCGGAAGGCGGCCATCAGCTTGCCGGTGGCGGCGTCCGTCAGGGTCGCGTCCCAGACCTGGGTGGTGCGGCCGCCGTGCAGCATCTGGGCGGTGCAGATCACGGCGCCCTCGCGCAGGGTGCTCATAAAGTTGGCCTTCACCTCGGCGGTGGTGAAGCCGCTCGCGCCCTCCGGCCAGGCCGTGGAGACGCCGTAGGCGCAGAGAATGTCGGCCACCGACAGCAGGCAGCCGGCCAACAGGAAGCCGGTATGGGCCACCAGGTCGGGCCGCACCTCGAAGCGTCCCACCACCCGGCCATCGGACACCTCGGTGACGGTCAGCCCCAGATGGCCTGGCAGCTTGCCGTCATTGGCGCGGTTCAGGTCCTCGACGGACGTTCGGTTCGCGGTCTTGGCCATGGCGTTTCCCCTCTCTGGACCCATCTAGCCCAAAGCCGCGGGCCTGTGTCAGGGTCACCGCCGGAAAACGCGTGGAGGGCCGATGGCCGCGATGGAATTGAGCCAGGTGGCCGAGCGCCTCGCCGCGCGGCGGCCCGCGTCGGGAACCTACATCGTCGGCGTCACCGGCGCGGTGGCGGCCGGCAAGACCGTGTTCGCCGCGGCCCTGGCCGAGCATCTGGCGGCGGCGGGGGACAAGGTGGAGCTGGTCTGCACCGACGGCTTCCTGTTTTCCAACGCCCGGCTGGCGGAACTCGACCTGTCCAACCAGAAGGGCTTCCCGCCCTCCTATGACCATGCCGCCCTGCGCGCGGCCCTTGAGAGCGTGCGCCGAGAGCCTACCGCCTTCCCCGGCTATTCCCATGTGACCTACGACATCGACGCAGGCCTGGCCCGCACCCTGGATCCGCCCGACATCTTGATCATCGAGGGGCTGAACCTGATCCCCACCCACGGCCCGTCCCTGATCGACAGCCTGATCTATCTCGACGCGCCGGAGTACGACCTGGAAGCCTGGTACACCGCCCGCTTCATGGGCCTGTGGGAAGCCGCCGAGCACGACCCGGCCTCCTTTTACGCCCGCTTCCGCGGCATGAGCCGGGTCGAGACCGAGGGCCTGGCCAGGATGGTCTGGGAGAAGGTCAATCTGAAGAACCTCCACGACCATATCCTGCCCGCCCGCGACCAGGCCGACCTGGTGGTGCGCAAGGGACCCGGGCACCAAATCCTGGCGGTGGAGACGCGGGGCTGATCCGCCACAACACCCTTCCTTAACCCTGATGGCCGCTGTATCACCGGAACATATCCCGAACGCGCCTTGAGTCCCGTCATGACCGCCATCCGCATCCTCGGCCTCGATCCGGGTCTTCGCCGCACCGGCTGGGGCGTGATCGAGATCGACGGGGCGCGGCTGACCCATGTGGCTCACGGAGTGATCGCGCCGAAGGACAGCCTGCCCTTTTCCGAGCGCCTGCTGGCCCTGTTCGTCGGCATCAGCGACGTGGTCGCCCTGCACAGCCCCCACGAGGCGGCGGTGGAGGAGACCTTCATGAACAACAACGCCGCCTCGGCCCTGAAGCTCGGCCACGCGCGCGCCATGGCCCTGGTGGTCCCGGCCCGCGCCGGCCTGCCGGTCGCCGAATACGCCGCCACCGTGGTCAAGAAATCGGTGGTGGGCACCGGGTCGGCCGACAAGACCCAGGTGGCCTTCATGATCGCCCGCCTGCTGCCCAAGGCCGGCCCCGCCACCGCCGACGCCGCCGACGCCCTGGCCGTCGCCATCGCCCACGCCCACGCCCGCAAGGCGCGCAGCTTCGGAGCCGCCGCGTGATCGGGCGGCTGCGGGGCCTGGTGGCGGAGGTCGGCGAGGAAGACGCCCTGATCGACGTCGCCGGCGTCGGCTATGTGGTCCGCTGCGGTTCGCGCACGCTCGGCCACCTGCCGGCCATGGGCGAGGAGGCGGTGCTGCACGTCGAGACCCAGTGGTCGGAGGCCACCGGCATGCGGCTCTACGGCTTCCTCGGCCGCGACGAGCGTCGCGCCTTCGTCGTCCTGCAATCCATCCAGGGGGTGGGGCCCAAGGCGGCGCTGGGGGTGCTGGACATCCTGTCGCCGGCCGAGCTGGCCCAGGCCGCCGCCCGCGAGGACAAGGCTGCCGTGGCCCGCGCCAACGGGGTCGGTC
>JAZKFM010000068.1:9199-9756 GCA_040386415.1 Pseudomonadota bacterium | reverse complement strand
CTTACACGACTCCCGCCCTTGGCGAGCCGCGTTGTCAGGCGCCCGCCATCTGCTTGCCGCTGATGAAGCGCGCAAGGCGGCCGGTGATGATTTCCTCGGCTTCGCGGACCATCCGGCTGATCAGTTCCTGGCACGAGGGAATGTCGTGGATCAGCCCCTGGATCTGGCCCGCCGACCAGATGCCGGCGTCGTTGTCACCGACCTCGTAGACGCTCTTGCCGCGGACGCCGGCCACCAGCTCGCGCACGTCCTCGAACTTGGCGCCCTGCTTCTCCAGCGCCACCACCTGCTGGCTGACGGCGTTCCTCGCCACCCGGCTGGTGTTGTGCATGGTGCGGAAGATCAGGTCGGTGGAGCGCTCGTCATTGGCGACGATCTGTTCCTTGATGGCCTGGTGGATGGGGCTTTCCTTGGTGGCCATGAAGCGGGTGCCCATGTTGACGCCCTCGGCGCCCAGGGCCAGGGCCGCCACCAGACCGCGCGCGTCGCCAAAGCCGCCCGAGGCGATCATCGGGATCTTGATCTTGTCGGCGGCGGCCGGGATCAGGATCAGGCCG
>JAZKFM010000068.1:4552-9189 GCA_040386415.1 Pseudomonadota bacterium | reverse complement strand
CTTGTTGCCGGCGGTCTCGACGATCTTCACGCCCGAATCGATGATCGCCTGGCGATATTCGGCATAGGGCGGCGGGTTGATGGCCGGCAGGATGGTCAGGTTCACGCCGAAGGGCTTCTTGGTCAGCGACCGGCAACGCTCGATCTCCTCGCGCAGCGCATCGGGCGTCGGCTGGGTGAGGGCGGTGATGAAGCCCAGGCCGCCGGCGTTGGCGACCGCTGCCACCAGCTCGGCGCGGCCGACCCACTGCATGCCGCCCTGGACGATGGGGTGCTCGACCCCGACGAGCTCGGTGAAACGGGTCTTCAGCGCCATGACGTCCTCCCAAACGGATGTTTGAGACAGTTGAAACCCCCGACGCGGGGTCAAGCAAGCCGTCTGTTGACGTCTAGCGGTCGGGGTAATTCGCCAGTTCGTCGGCGCGTTCGATGGTGCGGTCCAGGGCGCACATGTTTGCGGTCACCCGCGACATGGTCCCCCAGGCGTCATCCCACAGCGACAGGCAGTCGGCATCCTTGAAGGCGAGCCAGGCGCGCTGGGCGTTGCGCAGCTTGTCCCGTTGCTCGGGGGTCAGGTCCTTCATGGCCTTGGCGTAGTTCGCGTTCAGGCGCGTATCCTGCACCTTGAGCTCGTCGCCGACACACTGGATTTGGCCCATGGTGGTGGCGCCGGCCTCCGAGGCCAGGCAGCGGTCCAGGGCCGACTTCGGCGCGGCCTGCGCGACCGCCGGGGCCAGCAGCACCACGGCGATCAGCAGGCCGGCCCTCATTGCAGGCCGCTGCGGCCGATGGCGTAGAAGCGCTCGGCGCGCTGCTTCTTGAGTTCCGGGGCCGTCATCTTTGTGAGGATCGCCAGTTCCTCCTCCACCGCGTCGCCCACCGAGGCGATGGTGGCTTCGGGATCGGAGTGGGCGCCGCCGGGGGGTTCGGCGATGATCCGGTCGACGATCTTCATGCCGATCAGGTCCTGGGCCGTGATCTTCAGCGCCTTGGCGGCCTCCTCGGCCGTGCGCGCGCCGCGCCACAGGATCGAGTTGGCGCCCTCGGGCGGGATCACCGTGTAGATGGCGTGCTCCAGCATCAGGACGCGGTTGCCGCAGGCGGTGCCGATGGCTCCGCCGGAGCCGCCTTCGCCGGTGACCACGGCCACCATGGGCACGGCCAGCATCAGGGACTTCTCGGTGGCGCGCGCGATGGCCTCGGCGACGCCGCGCTCCTCAGAGCCCACGCCGGGGTAGGCCGCCGCGGTGTCCACGAAGCTGATCACCGGCAGGTGGAAGCGCTCGGCCATCTCCAACAGGCGGATGGCCTTGCGGTAGCCCTCCGGCCGCGCGTAGCCGAAATTGTGCTTCACGCGGGTGACGGTGTCGCGGCCCTTCTCGTTGCCGAGCACCACGACGGGCTGGCCGCGGAAACGGCCCAGGCCGCCCATGATCGCCTGGTCGTCGGCGAACTTGCGGTCACCGCGAAGCTCCACGAACTCCTCAATCAGTCCGGCGCAATAGTCGACGAAATGGGGGCGATCCGGATGGCGGGCCACCAGGGTCTTCTGCCAGGCGTCGAGCTTGGAATAGGCCTCGCGACGCAGGGTCTGGGCGCGGGTCCGCAGCGCTTCGATCTCGCCTTCCATCGCCCCGGATCCGGTGGTCTCGGAAAGCTTGGAGAGCTCCTCGATCTTGGCTTCGAGGTCGGCGATGGGACGCTCGAACTCGAGATAGTGCGCGACCATGCGGGGACTCTTCCTTCCGTTGGCGGAAGCGCCGGAAACTAGGCGGGAACCCGCAGCCTAACAAGTACGTGGCGTCGCGCCAGTTCCTCGGCACCGCTATCTGCTGGGAACGAATTCATCCCTCGCGACCTCACCGTGCATGAAGCCTATCCTTGTCCTCGCACTCGCCGCCATCGCGGGCCCTTCCTTCGCCGCCGGGCGATTCGAAGCCGCCCCCGCCGTTTCGGCCCAGGCGGAGGGCGGATCGGCAGGGGTGATACGCGCCGCCATGGACGTCGCCGCGCCGCCCGCCGTGGTCTGGAAGGTGTTGAGCGACTGCGCCAACGCCCCGCGCTACATGCCCAAGCTCCTCAGCTGCAAGACTCTGGAACGCGACCCGGCGGGCAGGTGGGATGTCCGCGAGCACCGCCTGGAAGGCAACGCCTTCAAGCCGGTGATGCGAAACGTGTTCCGCACCACCCTTGAGCCGCCGCGCCGCCTGGCGTTTCGCCGCACCAGTGGCGACTGGAAGCGTTCCGACGGCGAATGGCGGCTGACCGCGATACCCGGCGGGACTCATGTGACCTATGAATTGCACGTGGCTGTCGATGCGCCCGTTCCTGCGAGCATGGTGCGCGGCGCCGTGGCCAAAGGCATGCCCGCCTCCATGCGCGCCCTGCGCAAGGAAGCGCTCGCCCAGGCGCACCGTTCGTGACCGGCGAAGACGAAGCCCTGGTCGCCCTGTTGGCGGCGCTGAAGGCCCGGGACTATCAATTCATCACCCCCACCAACCACACCCATCGGCTGGTCTCCTGGCGCCTGTTCCAGGGAACACGGCGCACTCTGCGGGACATCTTCGGCTGGAGCCGGCCCTTCCGCGACGGCGACCTGGAGGTGGAAATCCTCGCTCTGATGCGCGAGGCCGGCATCCTGGTCGAGCGCGGGCGGCGCCTGTCCAGCGCCCTGCGGGTCTCCAGCCTCGGTGAAGACCTCTTCCTGCATTCGGCCTACCCGCCCAAGGCCAGGGACGCGGTGTTCTTCGGGCCCGACAGCTACCGCTACGCCGACTTCATCCGCCAGGAACTGGGGCACGCCAACCGGATCGTCGATATCGGCGCGGGCTCGGGAGTCGGCGGGATCGTGGCGGCGCGGGTCTGTCCCGGGGCCGCGATCGTGCTGGCCGACATCAATCCGGCGGCCCTTCGTCTGGCGCGAATCAACGCCGCGGCGGCCGTGGTCAGCGTGGAGGTCATGGAGAGCGACGGGCTTTCCAAGGTCACCGGGGCCATGGATGTGGCCATCGCCAACCCGCCCTACATCCTGGGCTCGGGGCGCCGCACCTATCGCGACGGCGGCGACCTGCTCGGCGCGCGCCTGTCGCTGGACTGGGGCAAGGCCGCCATGGACCGACTGCCGGCGGGGGGGCGGCTGCTGCTCTACACCGGCAGCGCCATCGTCGACGGGCGCGACCGGTTGAAGGCGGAGCTGGAAGCCATCGTCGCCGGAGCAGGCGCCAGGCTGCGCTACCGCGAAATCGACCCCGACGTCTTCGGATCCACGCTGATGCACCCGGCCTATCGGCGTGTCGACCGCATCGCCGCCGTGGGCGCCGTGTTCGAGAAGCCCGGAGCCGCTCTACGAGCTTGAGCATGGCGGCGCGCGGGTTCACTCTGAGATCGCCCGGTCTCCTTCAGGTCCTGAGGCTTCCATGAGCGAACTGCAAACCCCAGCGCCGGACGGCTTTCTGCCTGGCTTGTCGCCGCGGGGTGGCTGGTTCAGCGACTTCGAGTTTCATGATGGCGGCCTCACGGTTCACAAGACCGGGACGCAGATCCGCCTCGACGCCACCCTGATCGGTGAGTGCCTCATCTGGCTGGGCTACCACCTCATCGTCCGGGCCAGATCCTGGGCGCTGGCGGCCACACGGACGCCGGGACCCGCCATCTGGTTCACCCCCGACAAGCCGCGGCCCTGGTATCTGATCTGGGCGGCCATGGCCTGGAGCGGTTGCCGCATGGCCAAGACGGCCGATGAGGCCGACGCCTGCTTCTGCTTCGAGGACGCCACCTGGGGCCACCGCGCCCTGCCCACCCACGAGCGCGCCTTCAACTTCACCTGCCTGGACGTCTCCAAGAGCCACGTCGCCGCCGTGTTCGAGGAGGTGTTCGGCTATCCCCTGGCCATCGACCCTGAAACCTTCATCGGGGAGGCGGTGGAGAAGGGCGAGCTGAACGGCGTGCATGACGGACGCATCATCGTCTGCCCGCATCCCCGCCTGCCCGGCAAGACCTACCAGTGGCTGGTGGACACCGCAGTCGGGCCCTTCATCCACGACCTGCGAACCCCCTGCGTCGGCGGGAAGCCGGTGGTCGTCTGGATCAAGCGCAAGCCGGCGGACAACCGCTTCTCCATCCATAATCTCGCCGTCAACCGCGCCGATCCCGCCGAGATCTACAGCGCCGAGGAGCTGGCCTTGATCGCGACCTTCGCCGCGCGCATGGGCCTGGACTGGGGCGGACTGGACATCCTGCGCGACCAGCCCACCGGCCGCATCTACATCGTGGACGTCAACAAGACCGATGTGGGACCGGTGATCGCCTTGAGCCTGAAGGACAAGTTGAAGTCCACCGACGCCCTGGCCAAGGCGCTGCTGCGGTTGCTGAAAGCTGACGCGCGCGAGGGCTGAGCGCAATCGAACGATGTTCGTGCAACCCGGGCCCAAGCTCCACGTTTGGTACTCCGAGGTCGCAAGGACCCCATTGTTCACGAGACCGCCCGGACGGGAGCGGTCCGTCGTTAGTTCCAGGAGAACGCACCATGAAGACGCTTAAGACCGCTTTGGTGGCGACGGCGATGCTGGCCACGGCCGCCCCCGCCTTCGCTCAGTATCAACCGACCCAGCAGTACCAGCGCGACATGCGCAACTACGA
>JAZKFM010000068.1:0-4542 GCA_040386415.1 Pseudomonadota bacterium | reverse complement strand
GCCACCCGGGCCGAATATGACCGCGCCCGCGCCGAGTACGACGCCAAGCGCGAGCGCTATGAGCGCGACCGCGCCCGCTACGACGCCCGCTACGGCTACGGGGCCTATGCCCGCAGCTACGGCGCCGCCCCGACCTGGGATTCGGCGCGCTACGACGCCAACCGCTACGACTCCAACCGTTACGACGCCAACCGTTACGGCCGTAACACGACCTATTCGGGCTCGTCCTATGCCGACCCCTGCCGCTCCTCAAACTACAACAGCCAGGTGGCCGGTGGCCTGATCGGCGCCCTCGCCGGCGCGGCGATCGGCTCGAACGTGGCGGCCCGCAATGCGCGGACCGAGGGCGCGGTGCTGGGCGCCGTCGTCGGCGGCCTCGCCGGCTCGCAGATCGGCAAGTCGTCGGCCCAGGCCAAGTGCGATAGCGCCGGCTACTACTACAGCTACGCCGATACCGTGCCCTACCGCGAAAGCCGCTATGCGCGCGGCCAACGCAACGGCCAGTACGACTACAGCTACTACAACCGTAATCGCTGCCGCCTGGCCACCGCGCCGGTGGACGATTACGGCGATGACGTGCGCTACGTCCGCGTCTGCCCCGACCGCCAGGGCCGCTATCGGATCACCGGCTAACCCCCAGCCAGATCTGAGGTCTTGAGGAAGCCGTCCGCTCACGCGGGCGGCTTTTCTCGTTCCCCGCTCAGCTCTTGCGGGACAGCGGGTGCTTGCTGGCCACCACCTGGGCCAGACGGTCGCCGGCCACATGGGTGTAGATCTGGGTGGTGGCGATGTCGGCGTGGCCAAGCAGTTTCTGCACCACCCGCAGGTCGGCGCCGCCTTCCAGCAGATGGGTGGCGAAGGCGTGCCGCAGCACGTGGGGGCTGACGCGCGCGGGATCGATCCCGGCGTCGGCGGCGGCCTCGTCCAGCAGCTGGGCGAACCGGCGCGGCGTCATGCGGCCGGCCTTGCCCCGGGACGGGAAGAGCCAGGGATTGGCGAGGTCTCCCTTTGGCAGGAAGGTCTTGCGGACCTCCAGATAGGCCTTCACCGCGCCTCGCGCGGCGTTGTTCAACGGCGCGAGGCGATCCTTGCCACCCTTGCCGGTGACCATCAGATAGGCCGGATCGCGGGCCAGCGCCGCCAGCGGCAGGGCCGTCAGCTCGGAGATCCGCAGACCCGAGGCGTAGATCAGCTCCACCACGCAGCCGATCCGCAGGCCCTGGGCGCCGTCCTTGGCCGAGGCGGCCGCGATGATGGCGTTCACCTCCTCGCGGCTCAGCACCTTGGGCAAGGGGCGGCCGCGCTTGGGGGCGTCCACCCGGCGGGAGGGATCATCGGCGCGCCAGCCCTCGCCCAGGACGAACCGGTAGAACTGGCGGACGGCGGCGCGGCGGCGAGACGCCGTGGCCGGCGACAGGCCGCGCGCGCCCAAGGCTGCGAAATAGGCCTCGACATCCTCGGCGGTGGCGTCGCCCAGGTCGCGGGCCCGGCCGGCGAGGTAGCCGGAGGCGTCGGCCAGGTCCTTGCCATAGGCGGTGATGGTGTTCTTGGCCGCCGCCCGCTCGACGGCCATCATCTCCAGGAAGGCCTCGGCCCAGCCCGACGAGATGCTCATCGGACCGCCAGCAGGCCTTCGACAGCGAAGGCGCGGGCGTCATCCTCAAGACCTGCGGCCCTAAGCGCCCGAATGATCCTCGCCCGGTCTCCGGCGGCGGGCCCGCCGGCTCCCGCGTCGGCGGAAATCCACAGCGCCAGCAGGGCCGTCTCGCCCTGCAGCTTCTCGGAGCCGGCGGCGTCGAGGGCGAAGGCGCGGGCGGCCGGCGCCTTGGTCTCGCCTGCGGTGAAGCCCGCGAACTGGCCCCGGGCCTGGGGACTCATCGACCCGCCCAGGGCCGCCAGGATCAGCGCGCCCTGCTGGGCGCGGACCCGCGTCTTGGCGTCGGCGGCCGCGCCGCGTTCGATCAGGCGGTCCAGGGTCTGGGGATCGGCCCTGCCCGAGGCGGCGGCCAGCATGGCGTCCAGCAGGGCGAGATCTGTAATGGTGGCGCCGGGAATGGTGTCGGAGGTGAGGCTGGCGCGCAGGGTCTGGGCCGCGCCGAGGTCGCCGGCCGCCAGCGCCGCCATGGCGGCCTTCACGGGCCCGGGGCCGCCCTCGATGGTCCAGGTGGCCGAGCCCGAGGGACTGGCGGCCAGGGCGGCGGCGACGGCGGGCGCGGCGGGCCCCGTCACCGGGAGAGCTAGGTCCCGGGTCAGGGCGTAGTCGAGGCCGTTGCGCAGGGAGGGTTCGCCTGGATCTCCAGCGCCCGCCAGCTTGGCGCCCATCAGCCGGCCATAGACCGGATCGCGGCTCTGGGCCTGGGCCAGGTCGAAGGTGAGCTGGGCGGCGCCGGAATTTCCGGACTTGAGCTGGCAATAGGCCCGGAGGCGGAGCCAGTAGATCTCTTCGCGCCCCGCCAGGAGGCGGTCGGAGATCGCGCAGGCGCCCTCGGCGTCGCCAGACAGCAGGGCCGCTTCGGCGCCGGCCTGGGCCAGGACCGGGTTTTGCTCCAGACCCGCGGTGCGCGAAAGGATGGCGGCGGCGTCCTTCACACCCCCTTGGGCGATCAGGGCGCTGATACGAGCCCCCGCCACGCCGGCGTCCTGCCCAGCGCCTTCCGGGCCTGAGCCGCCCGTGGCCAGGACGCGGCGCGCCAGGGCCTGAGCCGCCGGGGAAAGCGGCTTGGCGGCCAAGAGCGGCAGCACCGTGCGGGCCGTCTGGCCCGAGGCGCCGCGCCAGAGTTCGGCGGTCAGGCCGGTCTCCCGCGCCCCGGTCGAGAAGAAGTCGGGCGCCGCCAGGGGTGCGACCTGCACCTCCTGCGCGAAGGCTGGAGTGGAGAGGGTCAGGGCGGTCAGGACCGCCAGGGAAATGCTTCGAACGGACATGGTCCTATCCTAACGCACAGCGCGGGCATTGGCGCGGGGGGTCGCCCTGATGTAGACGTGCGCCGTTCATGGACCGTTACAAACCGCTACGCGCCCGCACCATCACCCTCGTCGGCCTGATGGGGGTCGGCAAATCCAGCGTGGGCCGCCGTCTGGCCAACGCTCTGGAACTGCCGTTCCGCGACGCCGACTCCGAGGTGGAGGCCGCCGCGGGGCGCTCAATCCCGGATATTTTCGCCGATCTGGGGGAGCCCGCCTTCCGCGAGGGGGAGCGCCGGGTGATCGCCCGCCTGCTGGACGAGCCGCCCCACGTGCTCGCCACCGGCGGCGGCGCCTTCATGAACGACGAGACCCGCGCCCTGATCAAGGCGCGCTCGCTCTCGGTCTGGCTGAAGGCCGACCTTGAGGTCCTGGCCCGGCGGGTGTCGCGCAAGGACAATCGCCCCCTGATCGCCGGCCGCGACCCGATCGATGTCCTGCGGGAGCAAGCCGCCCAACGCTACCCCATCTATGAGCTGGCCGACGTCATGGTGGAGACCGGCGACGCCGCCCACCACGTCACCGTCGACCAGGTGATCCAGGCCCTTCTGGCCCATCTCGCCAAGACCGAGGAACCTCCCCAGTGAGCCCGCGCATCGTCCCTGTCGGCCTGGGCGACCGATCCTACGAGGTGGTGATCGGGCGGGGGCTGCTGGACGAGGCGGGAACCCGGATCGCGCCCTTCCTGAAAAACCGGCGCGTCGCCATCGTCAGCGATGAAACCGTCTGGGCCCTGCACGGGGCGCGGCTGACGGCGTCGCTCACGGGGGCCGGAATCACCTGCCCGGCCATCGTCGTGCCGCCAGGCGAACAGACCAAGAGCTTCGATGGCCTCGCCGACCTTTCGGACCGCCTGCTGGCCCTGGAGCTGGACCGGGGCGACTTGATCGTGGCCTTCGGCGGCGGCGTGGTGGGTGACCTCGCGGGCTTCGCCGCGGCCATCTACAAGCGCGGCATCGACTTCGTGCAGATCCCCACCACCCTGCTGGCCCAGGTGGACTCCTCGGTCGGCGGCAAGACCGCCATCGACACGCCGCGCGGCAAGAACCTGGTTGGCGCCTTCCATCAGCCGCGCCTGGTCCTGGCCGACCTGGATGTACTCTCGACCCTCACCGACCGCGACATGCGGGCGGGCTACGCCGAGGTGATCAAGTACGGCCTGCTGGGCGACTTCGCCTTCTTCGAATGGCTTGAGGCCCATGGGCCGAAAGTCCTGGCGCGCGAGCCCGAGGCCCTGAGCCACGCCGTCGCCCGGTCGGTGGAGATGAAGGCCGAGATCGTCGCCGAGGACGAGAAGGAGGCCGGACGCCGCGCCCTGCTGAACCTCGGCCATACCTTCGGCCACGCCCTGGAGGCCGAGACCGGCTACGGCGAGGCGCTGCTGCATGGCGAGGCCGTGGCGGCGGGCTCGGCCATCGCCTTCCGGTTCTCCGCGTCCCAGGGCCTCTGCTCGACCCAGGACGCCCAGCGGGCCGAGGCCGCGATCGCCGCCGCCGGCCTGCCCACCCGGCTGGCCGAGGTTTCCGCCACATCGTTCGACGCTGGCAAGCTGGTCCGCCACATGGGCCAGGACAAGAAGGC
>JAZKFM010000067.1:0-2646 GCA_040386415.1 Pseudomonadota bacterium | reverse complement strand
GCCGAACACCAGGGCGAAGACCACCAGGGGGGCCATGGCCCCGTCGGCGGCCACCTTCACCGGATTGGTGGGGATGAAGCTCTTGACCATCTCCTGGATGGTGGGGGTCGGCGGGATCTCGCCGTTGGCGGCGTCGGCCGAGGCGCGCAGGGCCTGGGCGGCCTCCACCGGGGCGGGCCACAGCGCCAGGAGGGCCGGGGTGGCGATGGCGGCGAAGCTGGCCGACAGCACCAGCAGGACGGCGAAGAGGCCGAGCGTCTTGGCCGCGTCGCCACCGGCCCGGGCGGTGTCGGCGGCCTGGGCCACCCCCGTCACCAGCAGGGCGAAGACCAGGGGGATGATGGTCATCCGCAGCGCATCGAGCCAGACCCCGCCGGCCGGTTCCGCCACCGCGATGATCTGCGGCGCATAGTCAGGCAGGTAGGCCGCTACGGCGGCGCCGGCGGCGAGGCCGGCCACCAGGCCGAGAAGTACGCGGGTCGTCAGGGTCATGGGGCAGGTTCACCGGGCCAGCGCGTCCGCGCCAGCAAAAAAACCGCCGTGGGCCCGCCGGTTCCCTATTCGGGCAGGGCGAAGGCGACGATCTGGTCGCCGCGCTTCGTGTCGGACTTTGAATGGCCGCCCGCGGCGATCACCACATACTGGCGGCCTTTCCAGGCGTAGGTCATGGGGGTGGCCTGGCCGCCGGCCGGCAGGCGGCCCTTCCACAGCTCCTCGCCCGAGCCGGCGTCGAAGGCGCGCAGGTAGTTGTCCATGGCCGCGCCGATGAAGACCAGGCCGCCGCCGGTGACGATAGGACCGCCGAAATTGGGCGTGCCGGTCCCGCGCATCAGGAAGTGGGAGCCGGGCGCCAGGTCCCGCGTGGTCCCCAGGGGGACGCGCCACAGGACGCGGCCGTCGCGCATGTCGATGGCCGAGAGCTCCCCCCAGGGCGGCGGGTTGCAGGGCAGGCCGAGCGGTGAGCGCAGCAGCTCGCGCTTCATGCCGTAGCGGGCCCCGGCGTTGGGGCTGATCTCCACGTCCGGCTGGGCCTTGCGGGCGGCCTTCACCGTCTGCGCCGGGATCAGGGTCACCTTGTGCAGGGCGCTGGAGGTGTTGGCGTAGACGATCTGGCGGGCCGGATCGAAGGCGACGCCGCCCCAGTTCGAGCCGCCCCCGGTGAAGGGATAGATGATGGTCCCCTGGGTGGTGGGCGGGGTGTAGAGCCCCTCGTTGCGGGCGCCCTCGAGCAGCCTGCGGCAGGCGGCCCGGTCCCACGGCGTCAGGCCGAAGGCGTCCTTCGGGTTGATCCGGCTCGGCGCCAGGGACTTGGGCGCGATGGGGAAGGGTTGGGTCGGGGAGAGGGTTTCCCCCAGCGCCCCACCCTGGGGAACCGGGCGCTCCACCACGGGGATGACGGGCGCGCCGGTGTCGCGGTTCAGGGTGAAGAGCAGGCCCTGCTTGGTGGTCTGGATCACGGCGGGCGAGGTGACGCCGCGATAGGTGACGGTGGCCAGGGTCGGCTGGGCGGGGACGTCATAGTCCCAGACGTCGTGGTGGGTGGTCTGGAAGCCCCAGGCCAGCTCGCCGGTGGCGGCTTTGAGCGCCACCACGGAGTTGGCGTGGCCGCCGTTCCCGGGCCGCGCGGCCCCGTAGAAGTCGGGGCTGGCGCTGGAGGTGGGCAGGAAAACGAGGCCCCGGGTCTCGTCCACCGACATCGGCGCCCAGACATTGGCGGCGCCCGCGCGGACCTGCGGCCGGACGCTGTCCAGCGGATCGAACTTCCACCTTAGCTGGCCGGTCACCGCGTCGAAGGCGTGGACCGCGCCGGAGGTCTCCTCGACCTTCTGGTTGTCGTCGATGGAGGAGCCGACGATCACCAGGCCTCGCGTCACCACCGGCGGCGAGGTGATCTGAGCGCCGCCGGGGCGGGTCAGCTTCACGCCGGGGATGGCCGGAACCCAGCCCTGCGCGCCGAATCCGGGGCAGGCCCGGCCGGTGGCGGCGTCCAGGGCGAACAGCCGCCGGTCGTTGGTGTTCATGAAGATCTGCTCAGCGCAGGGGGCGCCCTGCGGCGCGGCGGGGTTCCTCCAATAGGCCAGGCCCCGGCAGGTGTAGTCGTTTGGATAGTCGACGCCGGGGTCGATCTTGGGGTCGAAGCGCCACAGCGGCGCGCCGGTGGCCGGATCGATGGCGCTGGCCGCATTAAAGGGCGAGCAGAGATAGAGCCGGCCCGCCGCCAGGATCGGGGTGACCTGGAAGGAGGCGCGCTCCATCGCCACCCCCTTGGTCGCCATGTCGCCGGTGGAGAAGGTCCAGGCCGGCTTCAGCCGCTTGACGTTCCGCGGCGTGATCTGGGCGGCTGTGGAATAGCGCTGCCCCCCGGCGTCGCCGCCATAGTGGGCCCAGCCGGCGTCGGGAGCCGGGGCCACCTGGGGCGCGGAACAGGCGACGAGGCTGGCGGCGGCGAGCAGGGGCAGGACGTGTCGGGTCATGCGCCCAAAGGCGCGTCAGAAACCCCGCGGTAAAGCGGGGTGGGACGAGCGGCGGACCTGCCGGGACGAACGGCTAGCGCCAGGCCTGGCCGGCGACGTAAGCGGCGGGCTCGCGGGTCAGGGCCCGGACCGACTGGTCGTCCAGGCGGCAGGCGGCGACGGGCAGGCCGCC
>JAZKFM010000066.1:0-9190 GCA_040386415.1 Pseudomonadota bacterium | reverse complement strand
CTTCCTGGCCCCCAGGGCGGCCGGCAAGGGATGGTAGTCCGTGCGGGTCCTCCAGCCCAACCGGCTGTGGCGCATGAGGACATAGCGCGCGTTCTGCACGGGCCCCAGGACCTCGGCGATCGCCTGCATCACCTGGCGCTCGGTGCTGCGGCTCACCCCGCGCAGCACGATGTCCCGGCGCCCGTCGAGGCTCGCCTTGACTTCGAACCGCCCGTCCCGCGCATCGGCCTCGCTCGCCAGTCCGGCGCGGACCAGCGCCAGCAGGACGACCATCCCCACCTGCTCGAGGCTGCCTTCAACCGATCCGTTGCGCCAGGCCAGGCGCGCCGCCTTGGCGAGACCCGGCAGGCTGGCCAGGGCCGCGGCGCTGGCCGCCAGCATGCCCAGGGCGCCTGCGGCCTCCGTGCCGTCGAGGTCCTGCACCACATCGCTGATGGCGAACGCTCCTGCGCTCAGGGCGCTCCACACCAGCGCCCGCAGGGTATCGGACCAGGCCAGGCGCTGGGGCGCATAGTTGGGCGCCGCCGTCTCCCGGACCCGGGCTCGGCCACCGCCCGCGCCCAGGGACTCTGACCACCGGCGGGCGGTGTCCTGCCGGTCGGCGGCGGCGGCGAAGACCCGGTCGTTCGCCATCCCGAGATCTCGCGTGAAATCCAGACCCAGGCGGCCGATCCCGCTCTCGATCAGCGTGGACGCCCCGTTGGATATGCCTTCGAACGCCCGGAACCGACGGCTCAGCAGAGCGCCGTCGGAGAGGCCGGCCGGCGCCTCGTCCCTCAGGTGGCCCCAGGTCACCAGGTCGATCACCTCGGCCACGACGCCCTTGGCGGGACGTTCGAGCGTCGCGAGATGCCAGATGTTGGCCACCTTCGCCGGGTTGCCGGCCTCGATCCGGATGGCGCGTCCACGCATCTGGTTGGACAGCATGAAGGAGGCCGTATTGCTGGCCAGGACCAGGCTGTTGAGCGCCGGTGCGTCCCAGCCTTCCCCCAACAGGGCCTGCGTGCCGACCAGGATCTGGATAGCGCCGCCCGTGAACAGCGCGGTCACCAGTGGCACGAGGCGCGCGGCCCCGACTCCGCTGAGCTCGATCCTGACATGGCCTGGGCAGGCGGGAAGATCGAAAGACCTGACCGCCGCTGGATCCACTCCCTGGTCCGCGGCGAGCTCGCGAAGCTTGGGTAGCGCAGCGCGGGGGATGATCACCAGGGTCCCCGTCAGGACGCCGATCACATCGGGGGCCGGGCCCGTGCGCCGCAGGTGCTCGAAGATCGGGATGACGCCGAGCTTCGAGGGCCGGAACTCGGCCTGGGCGTCGGCGGGCAGCTCCGAGCTGCGGATATGGTCCGACAGGACCACCATGCGCAGCCCTGAGCCCAGCGTCCCGTGCTCGGCCCGCGCGATCTCGGCGACGCTCTCCAGCTTGGCGAGGTTGGAAACCATCATCTGGAAGATGGATCGTGTCTCTCGCAGCCGGACCCGGCCGCCCTCGATCAGTCCCAGCCGGTGAAGCTGGTCACGCAGGACCTTGAGCCTGCCTTCCGTCAGGCGAAATGGCCCGGCATGGGCGCCGGCCACACCCTCGAGGAACCTCTCCAGCCAGAGAAGGGAAGGACCAGGCAGCTCGCGCCCGCTGACACCAAGCAGCTTGAGCGCGGCCGGGGGCGGTCGCCGGCCGGCCGCCGCCAACAGGACGAGGGCTGACGAGAGCACCTCCGGCGCTTCCAGGATCGCTTCGACATGATCCTCTGGCCGCTGGAGCCAGGGATGGCGCTCAATCTCGTCTAGAAGCTCCTCATCTGACCAAAGATCGCGCTGCAGTCCCCAGATGGCGCGGCGGCGTTCGTCGAGCAGGGTCAGGGCGTCGGCGGTTGGGGCCGACAGGATCACATGGTCCTGATGCGGGCAGAGATCGCCGTTGCGAACCAGCTCGGGGATCCCGACCTCCAGGTCGATCGGCCCGCACAAGCTCTCGTAGCGCGTCCATTCGGCGAAGCTCGCATCGTAGGGCGGGGTCGCCGTCAGAGCGACGATCCGGACATCGGCCAGAGACGCGGCCAGCTGCTTGATGCTGTTCCACCATTCCCGCCGCAGGTGGTGGGCCTCATCGAGCACCAGGGTGATCGGACCGGCGGCGTTCAGGCCCTGGACCAGAAGATCGATGTCGTCGGAGCGTCTGAAGGCGTCGAGCGCCTGATAGGTCACAAGGGTCAGGGTGCGGGGGGCGGTCAGTTGGTGGGATAGGTCCTCGGCGCCAGGCGGCGCGTCGAGAAACATCGATCCCACGCGCTCGGCCCATTGATCCCGGATCGCGACCGTGGGTGCGAACACCACGGTCCGGCGGCCCAGACGCCGCATGATCTCCAGCCCGAGGATGGTCTTTCCGGCGCCGGGCGCGGCGACAATATGCAATCGATTGTTGACGAGATGGTCGTCCATCTCCGCCAACACGCGGGCCTGGTAGTCGCGCCAGACGCCCCTGAATTGCATTCTCGACAGCATCGCCCGAACCCTAGCCGCCGAAGGGCCGGGATGACAAGGTCACTTGACAGGTCACGAAATGTCGTGTTTCCTTGTCATATAGACAAGGAGGCCTATCATGACCGATCCCCGAACCCGCAAGCTGCGCCGCCAGAGCCTGATCGGTGTCGGCGGCCTGATGATGATCGGGCTGCTGATGGTGGTGCTCAGCCGCATCCAGGGCCTCGAGCGGCCGGTCCGGATCGTCGGCGCCACCGTGCTGGTCTCCGTCATCGTCGTCTGGTGGACGGTCTTCGCCGTCCGCATCTACCGGGCTCAGGACGAGTATCTGCGGCAGGCCGAGCGGGTGGCTTGGTACTGGGGTGGGCTGTTTGGCCTGCTGCTGTCCTTCCCGGCCTTCATCTTCATCGGCATGGGCGGCCTGACCTGGCTCTGGCCGGCCGTCGAGTCCAGCCCAAGCCTCGGGCGCGCCTTCGGCCTGGGCTACATGTTGCCCCTGGCCCTGCAGGTCACCGGCGCCCTGGCCGTCGGCCTGTGGTGGCGGCTGGCCCGGCGATGAAGAACCGCTTGAAGGTCCTGCGGGCTGAGCGGGACTGGAGCCAGGCCGAATTGGCCACCCGCCTCGACGTCTCGCGCCAGAGCGTCAACGCCATCGAGACCGGCAAGTATGATCCCAGCCTGCCTCTGGCGTTCAGGATCGCGCGGCTGTTCGACCTCCCCATTGAGGCCATCTTCGAGGATTAGATCGTCCGCACACTGCGGCGGGCCGCCACAGCCAAGCTGTTGACCGCGTTAACCATATTTAAGTTCGACTCACGGTTTCCTTGCCAAGAGGGGCCAGGAAACCGCCATGCCCGATGCGACCTACATCGCCTTCGTACCCACCGCCAAGCGCGACCGCTTGCGCGCGATACTGCAGACCGAGGACACCGGCCCCCTGGCCTGGCGCGAACAGCGCACGATGTTCGGCAGCGAGTTCTACTTCTCCGGCCCCCCCGGCCTCGCCCGCAAGGCCCAGGCCTATGTCGCCGAATGGGTCATCTCCGGTTAGGCGCTTGAGTGGGCCCCGGAGACCCGCTAGAGAACCCCCACTGCAGGCCCTGTCCGATAGGGCCTTCGCGGGCGTAGCTCAGGGGTAGAGCGTCAGCTTCCCAAGCTGAATGTCGTGGGTTCGAATCCCATCGCCCGCTCCAATTTCCCTGGAAATCCGTGTCTGTCGCGCCGAACCCCGGCCCTTTGATCGGCGTCAAGGCGGCCATCGCCGGCAGGCGCATCATGGACTGATCGGAGGATCGCCCATGACCTACCAAGACATTCTCGTCCATGTCGACGAACACCCCTCATCCAAGGCCCGCGCCGCGGCCGCGGCCACGCTCGCGGCGCGCCTGAACGCGCGGCTGACCGGCGTCTTCCTGAAGTCCGAATTCCTGCGCGACGCCATGGTGGCGGAGTCGCTGGCCTATATGCCTCCGGACGCGCTCCAGGCGCTGATCGAGGAGGAAGCGGCGGCTCGCCTGGAGGCCTCCGAGGCCGCTCGCGGGATCTTCGAGGCCGAGGCGGGGCGAGCGGGCGTCAACTCCGACTGGCTGGTGGTCGATGGCGGCCGGGATCAGGAATTGATCGCCTGCACGCGGCGCTTCGACCTGACGGTGTTCCCACCCATCGCCAAGGTCAGCCTGGGCTTCAATGATATCTCAGCCGCCGCAGTGGCCCTCGGCAGCGGTGGGCCGGTCCTGGTGATCCCGGAAGGCGGCGCCACGCCGACCCTGGCCGAACGGGTTGTGGTCGCGTGGAAGGGCTCGCGGGAGTCCGCCCGGGCCTTGCGCGACGCCTGGCCGCTGTTGCGCCAGGCCAAGGAAGTGCACGTCCTGATGGTTTCGCCGCGGGGCGAGGCCGGGCCGGAAGGGCTCCTGCAGCGTCACCTGGAGAACCACGGCCTCAAGGCCAACCTCATCGTCGACCGCAGCCATGACGCCTCGGCGGGCCAGATCATTCGCGACCATGTGGCCAGCCTCAAGGCCGATCTCCTGGTCATGGGGGTCTATGGTCGCCCGCGGCTTCAGGAACTGGTGCTTGGCGGCGTCAGCCATAACCTGCTGGCCGACCCGCCCTGCCCGCTGCTGCTCTCTCATTGAGGTGGGTGAGCCCGGGTCTGCGTCGATTTGCAGTCTGACCTTTGAACCGGCGCCACGGCGCCCATGTGGAGCCTGACAATGACCCGTCTCGGCCGCTGTCTTCTACTGAGCCTCGCGCCTCTCGTCCTGGCCGGATGCAATCCTCGGCCGCTGCCGCCCAACGTCACGCCGCCCCAGGCCGCCGAAACGACCGTCACGCCGTGACCTTGGCCGCCTGATCAGAACTCCGCCCAGCCGTCGGGCCCAACCTCGGGAGCCGCCGCGAGCGCCAGGGCGCCCCGCGTCGCGCGCACAGGCGCCAGGGGTGGAGGCGAACCCTGGCGGCGGGCGTGGCCGCTTTCAGGGCTGGTGACAAATGCGCCCAGGCTTTGCGCCAGGTCGCCGGAACTGGCGCGCATGGCGTGGACCGCGGCCGTCGTCTCCTCGACCATCGCGGCGTTCTGTTGAGTCATCTGATCTGGCCCAGGGGATCGGCAGGTTGCTGGGCCGGGCCGGGGAAGGCGCGGTCGATATAGTGCGCGATCGCCAGGGTTTCGCAGAGCACCACCTGATTGTGCTGGAGCACCGGCATCTTGCCGAACGGGTTCAGCCGCAGATGCGCCTCCGATCCCAGCTCCAGAGGTTCGAGGTGGTAGTCGACCCCCTTCTCGTCGGCCACCTGCATGGCGGTCCAGAGATAGGCGCTGTCGGCCATCGAATGGAACGTGATCGTCGCCATCGCCAGCGTCTCCTATCCGAACCCTCGCCGCGCGGGCCGTGACGCCCCTCAGGTGGCCATGCGCGCCAGGGCGCAACGGTTGGCGATGCGGAATTCCCGGGCGCCGGAGAACTCGACCACCAGGGCGCCCTGCAGCTGCGTCAGCATCCGCGAAACGGTCTCGATGGTCAGGCCCAGATAGTCGGCCATGTCCTGGCGGCCCATGGGCAGGTTCACCGTTCCCGCGGGCCGGCGGTCGGCCAGGCCCATCAGGAAGCTGGCCACCCGCTCGCAGGCCGTCTTGCGTCCGAGCAGGAGCAGATGCTCCTGGGTCCGTTCGAGTTCCCGGTTGGTCGCGGCCCACAGCAGAGTTTGAAAGGCCTCCTCGCCGGCCGCGGCCCGCAGGGCGGACGCCTTCAGCACCAGGATGACGCAGTCGCCCACCGCTTCGGCGGCGTAGCGATGGGTGGGGCCGGCCTCGATGCCGAACAGGTCGTCGGCGTCATAGAAGTCGCCGATCTGGCGGCGCCCGTCGCTCAGCAGCCGCGACGTGCGCACCGCGCCCGAAATGACCCGGTAGATCAGGTCCGCGTCCTCGTCCTGGCCGTAGATTTCCTCGTCCTTGGCGAAGGCCATTCGCACGCCCATCTGCCACATCAGATCCGCGGCCTCCGATTGAGGGCGGGCCATCAGTCCAGCGTAGCCTGCGCGGGCGGTTTGGATTTGGGTTTGGACGGCGCTCATCGATCGTCTCCGGTTTGATGAACAATGGCTACGCGTCACGGGTGAGCGGCGAAATTCGGGAGCGTCCCCTAAGTAGATCTACGGAGGCGGGCGGATGCGGGCGGCCGGCCTCGTCACCCCACTTGATCGATCGCAAAGCCATGGACACGCCGTCGGGCGAAAAAGGCGCCGCAGCAGAAGGAAAGCCGCCATGTCCAAGCCGACCGCCAAGACCGTCGCCAGCACCGTCGACGAGGCCCTAGAAGACGTCATGCACGAACTGAAGCGCGCCGCCCGCGACGTGGGCGGAGACATCGAAGACTCCATCGCCAAGGCGTCGGACGCGCTCAATCGCGCCGCCCATGCCCTGGCTGACGAGGCTCGCGACCGCTCGGCCAGCCTTGTCCAGGCCACGACCGAGGAAGCCAAGCGCCATCCGGTCGCCACCGCCGCGGCGATCGCCACCGCCGCTGCCGCCTTGGTGGGTCTCGTGGTGGCCGCGCGGCGGACCAAGACCTAGGAGGCGATCATCGCCCTGCCGGTCGACCCAGAGCTGCTGCCGGGATTCCTCCTGGCGGTGGCCCTCGTCGAACTGACCCCAGGTCCCAACATGGGGTACCTGACCATCGTCGCCTCCCGGTGGGGCCGGCGGGCCGGGCTCGCGACCGTGGCGGGGGTCACTCTTGGGCTTACGGTCTACATGCTCGCGGCGGTGGCTGGTCTGGGCGCCATCGTCATGCGTATCGGCTGGCTCTACGCGCTTCTGCAGTGGGCGGGTGTCGGCTTCCTCCTGTGGCTGGCCTTCGAGGCCTGGCGCGGTGGACCTGCCCCGCAAACGGGCCACCAGGCGCAGCCGCCGGCCCAGGGGCGTCTGTTCGCCCGCGGCCTGATCGCCAACCTGCTCAATCCCAAGGCCGCGGTGTTCTATGTCGCCCTGCTGCCCGGCTTCACCAACCCGGCCCGCGGTGACCCTGTCGCCCAGGCCCTGGTCCTGGGCGCCATCCATGTTGTCGTCAGCATCACGGTCCACGCCGCCATCGTGCTGGCGGCCGGGAGCGTGAGCCTGGCGCGGTGGGATACGCCCGATTTCCGGCGCCGCCTTGATCAGGGTCTCGCGGGTGGCCTCGTGCTGATCGCCCTTTGGCTCGCCTGGCAGACGTTCCGGTCTTCCTAGCGCGATCGATCAGTCCTTGGCCTGCCGGGCGTCCTGGGCCACGAGCCCCGCAGGCTATCGGACATCAATGGGACAGTAAGACCGGGACCTGAGCGTGGCGCAGCATGTGCTCGGTCGCGCCGCCCAGGACCATCTCCCGCAGCCGCGAGTGGCCATAGGCGCCCATGACCAGAAGGTCCGGCCGCGTCTCGCCAAGGTATTCGTCCAAGGTCCGCCCAATGGGGTGCCCATCGGCCTCGACATAGTCGATGGCCGTCTCGACGCCGTGTGTCTGCAGGTGGCGGGCCGCGTCCTGCGCCAGGTCGCCGACCGCCGAGGCCTTCTCATTGAGAATGGTGAGGACCCGCACCCGACGCATGCCCCGCAGGATCGGCAGGGCGTCAGCCATGGCCCGGGCCGCGGGAACCCCGCCGTCCCATGCCACCACCGCCACGCCATCGGCGAGCTTGGGAGCGGCGGGCATGTCGTTTCGCAGCACCAGAACCGGGCGGCCCGAGTTGAAAATCACGGTCTCGGCGACCTCCCGCTGGCCATCCAGAGCGCCGCCAAAGGGAACGATGCAGAGGTCGCGGGCCCGAGCCCTGCGGGCGACATGGAGCGCGAAGTCCGGCAAGCCGGCGGTCTCGAGCAGCGTGCCGCGGAAGACCCCGGTGTCCTCAGCGCGCCTCTTGAAGCGCGCCAGGACGTGATTGCAGGCGGCCAGGCTGCGGGCCTCCTCTTCGCGCGCCAGTTCGGTCAGGCCGATCAGGCGCTCGGCCAGGATGTTGCTCTTCACCGGGATCGAGAGGCGCAGCGCCAGCGCCGTGAGCTGCCCGCCCAGGCGGGCGGCCAGGCCCACCGCCGCATCGATCGCGGCGTCCGGGGTCGGCTCGGGATAGGTGTCGAGATGAAGCAGAATGTCTTGCAGGCTCATGGGACGCTCCAGGAATGTGAGGTCAGCATGGCCCAGCCCCGGGCTGCCGCCTTGACCTAGCGCAACCGACGAGCCGGCGAAGGCCCGGCGAGCAGGACCAGAGGGATCACAGCGGCGACGCCGACCAGGGCCAGGCCGAAAAGGCCGACGGGCGTGAAGAACCGGCTGAGGGCTTCCCGGTGATCGGCCGCCAGCAGCGCGCCCGCAACCTCGCCCACCAGCACGACGCCCGCGCCGGTCAGACCGATGGTCGCACGTCGCACCGGCTCGCGGCCGATCAGGCCCAGTCTCTCCATCCAGCGGACGGTCAGGATCATGACCGTGGTGAGGATCGGCCCCTCGACGCCGACGGCGGCGAGCGGCCCAATCAGGGGTGCGACCACCATGACCCGCAGGGGCCCGAGTATCCATCCGCCGGCCAGCAGGGCCAGGCCATAGAGGACGCCCAGCGCCCAGCCCGGCCAAGAGGGGCGAGGAGGGGCGGGTTCCACCTCAGCGGCCAGGCCGGACGCCCGCGCCCAGCGGACAGGCGTATTCGGCTTCCACCGCCTGGCGGATGGCGTCGGCGGCGGCCTGCGGCCGGTTTGCGCGATCGCGGCCCAGCCGCAGCAGCAGGGCGCTCTGCACGGCTTCGGCCGACAGATTCGCCGGGGGACAGATGGTGCGCCGCGCCGCAGGACGGCGGGCTTGCGCGGCGAGCAATTGATCCACCGCGCCAACGAGGTAGCCGATGCAAAGGGCCGGTGACTCGTTCTCGACCGCGCAGAGCAGCGTGAGGTCCTCGGTGCTGATGAAGCCCTGGACGCTTGGCGGCGCCGGTGGAATCGCCGTGACCAGCGAGAGGATAAGGAGCCAGCTCATGGGGCGAAGCTAAGGGGACCGCCGCGTCGCGCCTTGATTTCCCGCAATTGACCCAGATCAAGGGCGGCGCCGTCCCCGCCGGGCATTGAGACCCAGGGCGCGATAAGCCCGGCGAAGCTAAGGGGACCGGTTGCGGCGCGAGATGGTCGAGCGCGCGGCCGGAATTCAAGTCGATGGATTACAAGGCCGCGTTCAGCACCGCTCTC
>JAZKFM010000065.1:0-15165 GCA_040386415.1 Pseudomonadota bacterium | reverse complement strand
CTGCGCCTGCCGCACGAGCTGGTGATCAGCCAGAGTTTCGGATTCGTGGACCGGCAGGCCAGTCTGGATCGCATGAACCTCGCCCTGCGGCGCATGCGGGCGGCCGACGATGAGGCCGTAACCCTGCGACGTGGCCTCATCGAGGCCAAGGATGACGTCTCGGCGGGCCGGGCGGCGTTCGGCGAGCATCACCTGAGCGTGCTGGTCCGGGCGCCCAGTATCGCAGCCCTGGATGAGGCGGTGGCCGAGGTGCAGTCGAGCTTCACCGAGATGGGGGTCATCGCCGTTCGCGAGGACGTCAATCTGGAAGCCGCCTTCTGGGCGCAGTTCCCCGGCAACTTCAAGGATATCGCCCGCCGTGCCCTGATCTCCACGGCCAATTTCGCAGGCTTCGCCTCGGGGCATAACTTCCCCACCGGCCAAGCGCGGGGCAACCACTGGGGTTCTGCGGTGACGCTGCTGGAGACCACCTCGGCGGGGCCGTACCACTTCAACTTCCACAAGGGCGACCTGGGCAACTTCACGATCATCGGACCATCCGGGTCCGGCAAGACCGTGGTGCTCAGCTTCCTGCTGGCCCAGGCGCGGAAGTTCGACCCTCGCATCGTCTTCTTCGACAAGGACCGTGGCGCGGAAATCTTCCTGCGAGCGATCGGCGGACGCTACGACGCCATCCGGCCGGGTCAGCCGACCGGGTTCAATCCCCTGCAGCTTGAAGACAACGCGGCCAATCGCGGCTTTCTGGCCGAGTGGACCGCGCGCCTCGTCAGCCAGCCGGGAGAAGTCCTCAGCCCCGAGGATGTCGAACGCATCAAGGAAGCGGTCGACGCCAATTTCAGCCAGCAACCGGCCTACCGGCAACTGCGGTACTTCGCCGAGCTGTTCCGGGGTGACCGCCGGCCACAAAGCACCGACCTCGCCGCCCGCTTGAGGTCGTGGTGGGGGGAAGGGGAGCGGGCCTGGCTGTTCGACAACCCGACCGACGCGCTGGACCTGGAGGCGCGCACCCTGGGTTTCGACATGACCCAGATCCTCGATGACCCGGCCCTTCGGACGCCCGCTATGATGTATTTGTTCCACCGGGTGGAGCAGCGGCTCGATGGCGATCCCACTCTCATCGTCATCGACGAAGGCTGGAAGGCGCTTGACGACGAAGTCTTCCTGGCCCGGATCAAGGACTGGGAAAAGACCATCCGCAAGCGCAACGGCCTGGTCGGCTTCGCCACCCAGAGCGCGCAGGACGCCCTGGAGAGCCGCATCGCCTCGGCGATCATCGAACAGGCCGCCACCCAGATCTTCATGGCCAATCCCAAGGCCCAGGCCCGCGACTACTGCGAGGGGTTTGGTCTGACGGAGCACGAGTACGATCTGATCCGATCGCTGCCCGACACCTCCCATTGCTTCCTGATCAAGCACGGGGCCGACAGCGTGGTTGCGCGGCTGAACCTGTCGGGAGAACCCGACCTGCTGACTGTTCTGTCGGGGCGGGAGCGGACAGTGCGCCTTCTGGACACCCTGCGCGAAGACCTGGGCGAAGACCCGGCCGTCTGGCTGCCGCGACTGCTGGAGCGCGCGTGATGGCCGGCTTCTGCCCCGCCCCCGCGGCCGACGTCGGCTTGGTCCAGGGCCTGTTGGGCTCCGTCGACTGCAACGTCCGGGTGATGGCTGAGGCGGGATACGGCGCGCTGGCGCAGCCGGGGTCGTCGTTCGGTCCCGCCCTGACCGCGATACTGACCCTCTACATCGCGATCCTGGGGTTCGGCATGCTGATGGGTCGCACCCCGCTGCGGGTTGGCGACCTGACAATCACGGCCCTGAAGATCGGCGCGGTCCTGGCGCTGGCGACCAACTGGCCGACCTATCAGCGCGTGGTGTTCGACACCCTGTTCCTGGGACCGACGCAGTTGGCGACCTCGATGCTGGACGCCATCCAGCCGCCGGGTTCGGCGCTGCGGGGCGATCCCTTCGACGGCCTGCAGTTGGCCTATGACGAGTTGCAGCGCTCCGCCGCCTACTACACCCAGCGCAGCCTGAGCCTCGCCTCGCCGCTGCAGGGTGGCAACGCGGGCGCCGCCTTCGGCCTGACCTTGGCGTCCACGCTCATGCTGTTGATGAGCCTCGGCGCGGTGCTGGCGGCGAAGATCGTGCTGGGCCTGCTGCTGGCGCTGGGCCCCGTCTTCATCGCCCTGCTGATGTTCGATTCCACGCGCGGCGTCTTCGAGGGATGGCTGCGGGCCGCGGTGGCCTTCGCCCTGACACCCCTATTGGCGACCCTGGCCCTGATCGTTCAACTGGTGATGATCGAACCGCATCTGGTGCGCCTGGTGGAGATGCGAGCCCAGGGCGTGGTGGATGTCGCCCCGGCCAACGCCATTCTGCTGCTCACTCTGATCTCCACCGGCGTCGCCCTGTCCCTCGCGATCGCCACCGCCATGGTGGCCACCGGCTTCCGGCTCCCCTGGCGCACGGTGGCTGGAGTCGAGGGTGGCCGCACGGGCGCTGCCGGGGCTTCAAGCGAAAGGCGCGAGGCCACCGCCGTCGCAGCGTCGGTCTCATCGGCGCCCCCCCGCGCCGCCGCCGTCGCCGGCGCGGTCGCGGCCATGGAGCGCCGTGAGAGCCGACTGGAACTTGTGAGCACTGACGGTCCCCGGCGGACCTCGGTGGGCCGGGGTCGTGACGAACTTCCAGGCGCAGCCGAGCGCGCGCCGCCCCTTGGCCAGACCTATCGCCGCGCCGCCCAGCCCCGCCGGGCCGCGAGCAATGTTCGGAGAGATCGATGAAGCCTGACAAGCCGCTTCAGCGGGACGCCTACTACGCCGAAGCCGCCTCATGGTCTCAGGACGTGCACGGCGCCCTGCGCGCGTCGCGCCGCCTGGCCTGGATCATCGCGGGCGCGGCCGGGACGGTTGCGCTGTTCGAGGCGATCGCGCTTGCCGCCATGATGCCCCTGAAGACCGTGGTCCCCTACACCATCACCGTGGATCGCCAGACCGGCTACGTTGAGGCCGCCCAGGGTCTGCGCCCAGGGCTGCTGTCACAGGACGCCGCGGTCACCCAGGCCTTCCTGGCCCAGTACGTCCTGGCGCGGGAGGGCTTCGATCCCGTCGATCTGCAGGCCACCTACCGCAAGGTCGCCCTGTGGTCAGCCGGTGAGGCGAAGACCCAGTACCTGCGGACCATGGCCGCCTCCAATCCCTCCAGCCCGGTCAAAATGTATGGCCGCGCCACGGTCCTGCAGCCCACCATCAAGAGTATTTCGCTGTTGTCTCCGAACAGCGCCCTGGTGCGCTTCGACTCCGAGCGGCGCGACAGCGGGTCGCCTACCGGTGAGCGGGCCTCCTTCGCCGCGGTGATCGGGTTCCGCTATACCGGCGCGCCGATGCGGATGGGGGATCGGTTCCTCAATCCCCTGGGCTTCCAGGTGACATCCTATCGCCGGGATTCCGAGATGATCGGATCCACTGCGGCTTCGCAGGGACAGCGCTGATGCGCGCCACCCTAGCCTTCGTCCTGGCGATGACGACCGCACCTCTAGCGGTGGAGGCGGCTCAGGTTCCGCGCCCCGGACCCGGCGATCCCCACATCCAGAGCGTGGAGTACGATCCTGATCAGGTCGTGCTTCTGAACGGAGTTGTCGGCTATCAGCTCATGCTGGAATTCGCCCCCGATGAGCGGCTGGTGAACGTCTCCATCGGCGACTCCCTCGGCTGGCAGGTCACCCCAAACCGGAACGCTAACCTGCTGTTCCTCAAGCCTATCGACAAGCGCGCGGTCACCAACATGACGGTGGTCACCAATCAGCGTCGCTACGCCTTTGACCTGCGGGCGAGCACGGGCCCCAGCCTGGCTCGGACGCCCTATGTGGTGCGCTTCATCTACCCCCAAGTGGCGGTCGCGGCCCCGCCGCCCGAATGGGTGGAGCCGCCGCCGGAGGTGGTCAACAGCGCCTATGCCGTGACCGGCGCGCCAGAGAGCGCGCCCGTCCAGGTCTTCGATGACGGTCGCATGACCTATTTCGCCTGGGCGCCCCAGGCCGCCGCTCCCGCCATCTTCGCCGTCGCCGCCGACGGCGCGGAGAGCCTGGTGAACTATGGCGTGCGCGGGGGCTACACCGTGGTCGAGCAGCTGGCGCCGCGCTTCATGCTGCGGAATGGCAAGCAGGTGGCGACCGTCACCAACCAGGCCTACCGCCCCGCCGCCCCGGACCAACGGACCGCAGCCAAATGAACGATCCCCGCGCACCCGGCGCCGGCTTGCCGCCGCCGATCTCCGAAGACCTGACCCTGGCGGCCGAGGCCTCGGAACCTATGGTGGGATCGACGACCCGCACGCTTCACCCAGCGGTCATCGTCGGCGGCTTCTCGCTGGTGGCCATCGCTCTATTTCTGGTCCTCAATGGCAACCGCATGGACCGAACAGGCGCCAGTCTGGTGACCCCGACGGGCCAGCCGAGCTCCATCGCCGAGGCGTCGCCGCCGCCGCTGGAGCTGCCCTTGACCCAGATTTCCACGGGTGGCGACACAGGCCCGTTCAGCGGGCTGCCGACCCAGGTGGGGATGCCGCCACCGCCACCCCCGCCGCCACCAAACGTGTCCGCCGCCTATGTGCCGGTTTCGACGCCCAGGTTCGGCCCGTCGCAGGGCGATGTGATGGCTCGACGTCGCGCACCTTCGGTGGTGGTGGACTTCGGCGCACCCTCCGGCGAGCGCATGGTCCTGGCCCAGGCCTCGGCTGGCGCCACCGGTCCCCAGGCCGCGGCGGCCCTGGCCGCCGGCGCCGCGGGCGGGCAGGCCAAAGGGCCTGATCTCAACGACAGCGAACAGTTCGCCGAACGGGTGGGGGATGAAGAGCCCGCCCGCGCGAGGGCGACCACCCTGCGCAATCTCTCCGCCCTGGCGCCCCAGGGGACCATTATCCCCGGGGTGCTGGAGACCGCGATCAATTCCGACTTGCCGGGCTTCACGCGCGCGGTGGTCAGCCGCGACGTGCTCAGCTTCGACGGCCGCGCCGTCCTCATCCCTCGCGGCAGCCGCCTGATCGGCCAGTACAAGAGCGCCGTCGCCCTGGGTCAGTCGCGGGCCTTCATCATCTGGACGCGGGTGCTGCGCCCGGATGGCGTCTCGATCCAGATCGGGTCGCCGGGCACCGACGCCCTGGGCCGCGGCGGGCTCGAGGGCGATGTTGACCGCCACTTCTTCCGCCGCTTCAGCGGTTCCATTCTGCTCTCGGTGCTGAGCGCCGGGGTGGCCTCCCTGGGCGACACGCCGTCGACCCAGATCAGCATCGGCTCACCGGGAGCGGCGGCGGGTCTCGCCAGCTCGGCGGTGCAGGGCGAGAAGATTTCGCCCACCATCAAGGTTCCGCAGGGCGAGGCGATCCGCATCTTCGTGTCCCGCGACCTGGACTTCTCCGGCGTGGATCCGATCCGGTGAGCGCCGGCCCCGCCGCCATCTATCTGAGGACCTACTTGGCGCCGCTGGCCTTCCTGCTGGAGCGCGCGGAGGTCACAGACATCTTCATCAACAAGCCTGGAGAGGTCTGGGTCGAGACGGTTCTGGGCTCTATCGAACGCCACGCCGCGCCGGATCTCGACGAGACCACCCTGTGGCGGCTGGCGCGCCAGATCGCCAGCTTCTCCAACCAGGGGATCAGCCGCGAACATCCGCTGCTCGCCGCCACCCTGCCCAGCGGCGAGCGCGTGCAGATTGTCGCCCCACCGGCGACCCGGGGCGATCTTGCGATCGCTGTGCGCAAGCACGTGGTGGCCGATCTCAGCCTGGACGACTACGACCGCGCCGAGGCCTTCGCCCATGTGCGCACCGACGGCCGCTCTGACAGCGAGGTGCTGGACGCGCAACTGCAAGGCCTGCTGGACGCAGGCCAGCTCGCCGAGTTCCTGCGGGTCGCGGTGCGAGGCCGCAAGAACATCATCGTCGCGGGCGGCACCTCCACCGGCAAGACCACCGTTCTCAACGCCCTGCTGAAGGAAGTTCCGCGCGAAGAGCGGCTGGTGCTGATCGAGGACGCGGCGGAGGTGCAGTTGGACCACCCGAACGCCGTCGGCCTGGTGGCCGTGCGCGGCGAGACCGGCGAAGCCAAGGTCACGGTCGAGGACCTCGTGCAGGCCTCCCTGCGCATGCGGCCCGACCGCATCATACTGGGCGAGTTGCGGGGGCGCGAGGCGACCAGCTTCCTGCGTGCGGTCAATACCGGGCATCCGGGCTCCATCACCACCCTGCACGCCGACAGCCCGCGCGGGGCCGTCGATCAGCTTAGCCTTCTTGTCCTGCAGGCCGGCCTGCAGCTGACCCGGACCGAAATCGTCGACTACGTGCGCGGCATCGTGGACGTCTTCGTGCAGCTGTCGCGCCGCGACGGTCGGCGGGTCATTTCCGAGATCGTGTTCAAACAGGGTGCGGCGGCCCTGTCGTGATCAGGACTGATCGCCTCCGTATCGTGCTGGCCTTGCTGTGCGCTGGATTCTGCCTGTCGTCGGGTCCGGCCCTGGCCCATACCGCGACAGACCTGGCGGGCGGATTCAGCTCGGGCGTCCTGCATCCGCTCGCTGGCCCCGACCACTTGCTGGCCATGGTCGCGGTGGGGCTGTGGGGTGCGTTTCTGGGCCGGCCTTTGATCTTCGCCCTGCCGGTGATCTTTCCCGCGGTCATGACCATTGGCGGCGTGTTGGGCATGGCCAATGTTCCGTGGCCCCCGGTTGAGATCGGGATCGCGGTCTCAGTGCTGGTGTTGGGTATCGTCATCGCCGGGGCCGTCCGCGCCCCGGTATGGGCCGCCTCGGCCGTTGTCGCGGCGTTCGCCGTCTTCCACGGCTATGCGCATGGCCAGGAGCTGCCTTCAGCGGCCGATCCCGTAGGGTACAGCGTGGGCTTCATGCTGGCCACGGGGTCGTTGCATGTGGTCGGGATCGGCATCGGGGCCCTTAACGGCTATCGCGGCGGCGTCTTGCTGACGCGCGGCCTGGGCGCCTTGATCGCCCTGGCCGGCGTTTACTTCCTGTACCAGGCGATAGGCGCTTGAGGGGAGGCGCCCTGCCTCCGGCCTTGCTGGCGGCGGCCTTGGGCTTCGCGCTCAGCTACGCGCCGCGCGGGAGTCTCCTGGTCTGCGTTCCCGCCTTTTTGGCGGTCGCCCTGACGGCGACCTTTCTGCCTGTTCAGGCCGGCTGGGAGGACGCCATTTTCCTCGGCTGCTGGACCAGCGTGGTGATCACCGCCGCGAGTGTTCACCTGCCCGGCGGACTGAACCGACCGATCGCCACCCTCCTGGCCGTGAACGCCGGAGTCTGGTGCGGGGCGGTGATCGCCGCCGCCGGCGCCCCACTGGACCTGGCCATGGCCGCGCCCTTGGTGCTGCTCGCGCTGCCGGGGGCCTGGCTCGTCGGTCGCCGCTGGGGCATCGCAATCAAGGTCCTGGCGAGCTGGCTCGCGGCGGTCGCCATCCTTGGCGCCGCTCTCCCCACCACCACGCCGACGCCCGGCTACGTCGCCGACCACATGGAATGAACATGACCACAGCCATTCGATCTCCTGGGGCCGGCGCTGTGCTGGCCGCAACGCTGGTCACCGCCGCCTCGGCCCACGACTTCTGGGTTCAGCCGGCGCAGTTCTGGCTGGCATCCAATAGTGCGGTGCTGACTTCGCTCCAGGTCGGGCACGGTTCCTCCCGCGAGCGTTGGGGCGCTGACGTCAGCCGGGTGACCTCGTTCTACAGTCTTGGCCCCGCCGGCCGGACTGATCGCCTGGCGGAGCTGCGGGCCGGCCGAATGGACCAGGATCACCTGCTGCGGTTCGCGGGTCCCGGCGTCCATGTCCTGGTTCTGCAGACCAAGCACGCCCAGAGCGAACTTCCGGGCCCAAGGTTCACGAGCTATCTGAAGGAAGAGGGGCTGACTCCGGCGATCAACCTTCGCGCCCAGCGGAAGATCGCTCATCAGCCCGGCCGCGAAGTCTACTCCCGAAGGGCGAAGGCCCTGGTGCAGGTCGGCGCGCCGGACGCCAGGTTCGACACCTTGGTGACCCAGCCGGTGGGGCTGTCGCTGGAGATCGTGCCTGAGGTGAACCCCTATGCGCCGACCGCCGGTGCGAACCTGCCGGTTCGTATCCTCTATGAGGGGCGTCCCTTGGCCGGGGCCCTCGTGAAGCTGAACAACCTCGACTTCGACGGTCGGCCTGTCGCGCAGATCCGCAGCGACAGCGCGGGGCGGGCGGTGTTCAATGTGCCGCGCTCAGGCTCCTGGCAGTTGAACGTCATCTGGACCAAGCCTCTCAAAGGCGCCGCTAAGGCCGATTTTGACACCACCTTCTCCAGCCTCACCTTCGGGTTTCCGCGCAAAGGCGCTGCGGCGGCGCGCAATCCATAGCGCGGTGGTGGCGGTGGCCTTGGGCTCGGTTACGCCGGCCGCTGCCGCCACGCCCGACGATGACGCCAGATTGAGGCAGCGGGTTCAGACGGTCGTGGAGTCGACGACCCAGGAATGGAACGCTGTCTTCCAGGCGCGCGGCGTGGCCTACGCGGCGCCCAGGGTTCTGATGCTGAGGGCGCCCATTGGGTATCCGGCGCGCGGCGCCGGCTATATGCGCGAACTGGGCGTCGTGATCGATCTGAACGACATGGCGGCCCTCGACACCGTCTTCGTGCGGAACGGGCCCTGGAGGGCTTGGTGATCGCCCACGAGGTCGGGCGCCACGTCCAGACGGTGACGAACCCTGGCTTGACCGAACGGTCACAGTCACCCGAACTGCAGGCGGACTGTTATGCCGGCTGGTGGCTGGGCCGAGCTCAGGTCCGCAACCCCAAGGACTTCCCTCTCCCCGACCTTGAACGGCGCCTGCCAGAGATGCTCAGCCTCTTGTCCGTTCTGCAGGCGGGCCGGCTATCGGCCGCCAGCGAGGCGGAAGTCCACGGTTCAATCCCGCAGCGACTGAACGAGGTTCGGCGGGGCATGGCGGCCGAAGATCCCGATGTCTGCGGGTTCAGTGTCGGCGGATCATGGCATGGGCCACGAGAGCAGACCCCGCCGTAGGTCCGCCTTGAAAAAGTGTGCTCCGCGGGCGGCCGCGGAGCACTCATGGCTTAGGGATCGGCCCCGTTTCATGTCCAGCCTCGTTCGGGCCGGGTGTGGTCGCTAACGATAACGCCATGCGGCCCACTAACCGCGGACCTCACGAGGGCTTTTGGGCCGGGTCCCGCGCGGAGACCCGTTTGCGGGACTGTCTGGCGGGACTGTCAGTCGAAGGTCAACTTGTCTCCGGTCGGACGCAATTTACCCAACCCCCAGCCTGGCCCTAGCCCATGACGGCTCGCCACACAGCCAGCGCGGCTGAGCGCCGTTTCCGGTAGAGATCTCGACTGATGAGGTGGCGTTCCTGATTGAAGTGGTTGTGGACTGTGCCGTGTGCGGCGACAACCGCCGCAGCGTAATCCCCGCGCCGGGGAGGGGGTCTTTGGTGTTCGGCTGATTGAACCTGACGAACCCCTCGCGCGGAAACCTTTCTGTCCGCAGAACATTAGAGGCAAGCTATGCCGTCTTACTCGTCGCCCTGCCTCGCCGCCTTGCTCCTGGCCCTGTCGGGTTTGGCGTCCTTCGCATGCGCACAGCCCGCGCCTTCGGTCGCCGCTGACACCGCCGACATTTCTCCCGACGAGCCCACGCCGACGCTTTCGCTCACCGCCACCATACACGCCGACTCGATCACCGTTCGCCAGCGCGGGAACGCCAAGGCGCGCATCTGGGCCGACCCGGGTGGCGACGGAGACTGGCGCTTTAATCGCGGACCGATCCCCGGACCCCTGCCGGTTGGCAAGACCTTGAAGGACGTGGATTTCACTTTGGACGCGAAGGCGACCGTCGCCGAAGACGGAACCGTCACCTTCTCCGCCCCCGACGCCCCTACGCAAAAACCCTGACCCAGCCTGGAGACGACCCGATGCGGCCACTGACCCTGTTGTGCGTAATTCCCGCCACCTTCGCCATCGCAGGGGCCGCCGCCGCCCAGACTAACCCGCCTTCGACTCCGGCTCGCCCTGCGACCATGACCGCGCGACCCGCCACGGCCACACCAGCGGCCATCGACATGAACGCGTTGGCCAACCGCTACTCAGCCAACCTGAATGGCGAGCCCGACGTCTTCCTTGATATTCCCAACCTGTCAGTGGAGCAGATCACCATCGAGGTGGACAAGCTGCAGGTGCATCTCGCGCTAGACGCCCGCCTAGGATCAATGCTCAAGCTCACGGCCGGAGCGGACGCCAGCGTCGACAAGGTTAAGATCAACATCAAGGGCGTGAAGGCCCAGGTGCAACTCAAGGTCCACCTGGCCAACGTTGCCGCCATCCTCGACCGCACACTTACCACCATCGATCGCAACCCCCAGATCATCGACCGCGCGCTGGGGACCGTCGACAATGCGGTGGGCACGGTTGGCGGAGTGGCCAATAACGCCGTTGGGACCGTGGGTGGGGTCGCGACCCAGGCCATTGGGCCTAACACTGCACAGGCCCCGCGTTGAAATGATTAGGGGTCGGTCGGCAGCCCATCAATGCCAATATGCGAGTGATTACCTATTCGCTCTCGACAAAGGTGGCTGCTGGACCCGAGGCTGCCCAGCGCCACGCTCCTTGAGAGTGGGTGCCGGAGGGGACCCAGGCGACTAGGTTCAAATCCAGCCCCGCCTGCGCCCTATAATCCAGGCGCTTAGCCCGATGGTAAGCAGCGCAATGGTGACTGCGAAGAAGCCGCCCGACCCCGACTGGAAGAATGGAGGATTGAAGTTCATTCCGAACAGTCCAGCCACAGCCGCTGTCGTCCCGATGATGACCGTGAAAAACGTGAGCGCCTTGACGAGGTTGTTGGTCTGCTGAGCCGAGCGCGAGGTGAAGAGCTCGAAACTGCCAACGCTCAGGTCACGCGTGTGCTCTGCTTCGTCAACGGCCCGTTCGAACCGGCTCGCGAGTGCAGCGAGCGCCGCCAACGCGTCGCTATCCAGCCCATGTCCGAGATCTGGCCGGCTGAGGCCGTAGAAGACCGAACGTTGCACCATCAAGGCGCGACGTAGGCGTGAGCTTCGCCGGCGAATCGCTAGGATGTCTTCGAGCAAGCGGTCCTCGGATGGCTCGGCGAGAATGCCCTCGTCGACTTCGTCAATTGCAGTCTCAATGCGCGAGACCTCAGCGAAGTATTCTTCAAGGTGCCAATCGAGTAGTGAAGCGCCGAGCGCAGCCGCGCTTAGCGCGCCAGTCAGAGTGTCGCCCTTATCTTGAGCACGGAAAGCTTCCAAGTAGGCCACCTCTGTCCCGTGAATGGTCACGACCCAGTTCCTGCCGATAAGGAAGTCGATGCGCCGGTCCCCGTCCGGTGTTCGCCGATCCCTCGCGGTTCTGGGGTCAGCGGATCCGGGAGCGGCGAGGCCAGCGAATTGGAGGTATGCGCCATAGTTGTCGACGCCAAGAGCGCCCCTTGGGGTCGTCAAGTCCTCAATGGTCCGCTTGTCCAGACTAAGCAGCTGGCCTAGCCAACTCAGCTCATCGCTGTCGCGTCGCGGAAGGTCGATCCACAGTATCCTGCCACTCTGAAGCTGGGAAACAGCCTCCGGGGTCACTTCGATCTGACGATCCATCGCCGCTGCATCGTACAGCTGACCCCGGATGGGCGCCGCCGGCGCCCCTGGTTTCGAGACCTCGTCTCCGAGCTGATCTTCAGCGGTTCGCCGAACGCGCTCGACCGTCTTCGCGCGAGCATGCGCTTCTCGGCGAGAGACCGCTGTTAGCGTGCGGTGCTCCGCAGGTTCCTTATCGGCAGTCTCTACGCTCATCGCTGGCCTCTCTTTGAGTATTGAGACGGGTGGTTACGCCGAGGGATCGAAGATTTCGCCTAACGATTTTGAGGCGCCAAGATCGGTTCTTTAAATGGACAAGCGCAGCAGTGGTTCCTGGCCAGGAAGTCAGCCGTTGAACACGCTGTCTGTTTGCCAAGGCTGGCGACTTGGTCTTGGAGAAGAGCCAAGTTGCCCTGACTGTCTGGCGGCCCGGGAGGGACTCGAACCCCCGACCTTCGCTTTAGGAAAGCGCTGCTCTATCCTGCTGAGCTACCGGGCCAGACCGGTGGGGTGATAGCGCAACCGCGCACGGCGGCGAAAGGGAAGATGCGAATGGGGGCTCTGCGCCATTTCCGGCTGCTCTATATTCAGGTGCTCATCGGCATCGCCCTTGGCGTGCTGGTGGGCTGGCTGTGGCCCGAGATCGGCGTGCAGCTCAAGCCGCTGGGCGACGCCTTCATCAAGCTGATCAAGATGGCCATCGCCCCGGTCATCTTCTGCACCATCGCCGCCGGCATGGCCCGGATGAGCGACCTCAAGGCCTTCGGTCGCCTGGGCGCCAAGACCCTCATCTATTTCGAGGTGGTGTCGACCATCGCCCTGATCATCGGCCTGGTGGTGGGCAAGTGGGTCCAGCCCGGGGTCGGCTTCAATGTCGATCCCGCCAGCCTCGATCCGAGTGTGGCGGAAGAATATGTGGAGAAGGCTCAGCACAGCCCCGACCTCGTCCAGTACCTGCTGAACCTGATCCCCGACACCTTCTTCGGCGCCTTCGCCGACGGCCAGCTGCTGCAGGTTCTGGTGATCGCGGTGATCACCGGCCTGGCCTGCACCCGGCTCGGCCCCTTCGGCGACAAGGTGGCCGGCGCCCTGGAGGACATCTCCAAGGTCTTCTTCTCCATCATCCAGGTGGTGGTGAAGCTGGCGCCCATCGGCGCCTTCGGGGCCATGGGCTTCACCATCGGCAAGTATGGCATCGCCGCCCTGGTCAAGCTGGCCGCCCTGGTGGGGACCTTCTACCTCACCAGCCTACTGTTCGTGCTGGTGGTGCTGGGCCTGATCGCCTGGATGTCCGGCTTCTCGATCCTGAAATTCCTGGCCTATATCCGCGAGGAGCTGCTGATCGTCCTGGGGACCTCGTCCTCGGAGTCGGTGCTGCCGCAGATGATCGACAAGATGCAGCGCCTGGGCGCCGGCAAGACCACGGCGGGCCTGGTGATCCCGGCGGGCTACAGCTTCAATCTCGACGGCACCAACATCTACATGACCCTGGCCACCCTGTTCCTGGCCCAGGCCACCAACACCCCCATCACCCTGACCCAGGAGCTGACCTTGCTGGGGGTGGCCATGCTCACCTCGAAGGGGGCCAGCGGCGTCACCGGGGCGGGCTTCATCACGCTCGCCGCCACCCTGGCGGTCATTCCGGAAATCCCCATCGCGGCGCTCGCCTTGCTGGTGGGGGTGGACCGGTTCATGAGCGAGTGCCGCGCGCTCACCAACTTGGTGGGCAACGGCGTGGCGACCCTCGTCGTGGCCCGCTGGGATGGGGACCTGGACCGGGAGGTCCTGGCCCGAGAGCTGGAACAGGGTCCGCGCGCCATGGTCGCCGAGCCTGTGAAGGCGCCGGCCGACTGAGCCTCAGGCCGTCCCGCCGGCTAGGCGGCGGAGCGTCGGCCGGGACGGCGAGGGACCTCGCGCTCCAAGGCGACGGCGGCGAAGGGCTCCCCGGAGGGGGTGAACAGCGGAAAGACCTCGATCTCGCATCGATAGGCCTCCCCGGACTTTCGATAGTTGATCAGGGTGGTCCGGTGCGTGACCCCCAGGCGCAACGCTCGGGCTAATCGTTTCTTGGCCGCGACGCTGGTGAGCGGTCCCTGCAGCATGCGGGGGCTTTTTCCGACGACCTCGTGACTGGCGTAGCCGGTCATGCGTTCGAACGCGGCGTTCACATAGAGGATGTTCGGGCCCGGCTCCGCCAGCTTGCCGTCGGTCACTACGACCGCCAGATCCCTGTCGCCGACGAGGGCGGAAACCAGTTGAATCAGTGACATCACAACGCTCTTCCTGAGGTTGGCGTCATCTGTCCAACGCGCAACCTGACCTACAGTGAGCCGGTGCGGCAATTCAATTAAGCTTCTGTTAACCGCCTCGAAGTGAGTACGCGCCCGATTCCACCGGCCAGGACCGGCGGACCCCGCGGTCGCGTGAGAAGTCTGGGTTTCAATTAGGAGGTCGTTAGGGGTCCAGGTGCGATGAGATGCCGCATCGGGGTGGTGCGGATTCGGAGCGGTCGGATGCTGTTTGGTGGTCGTGCTCAGGAAAAGGCGCGGGAAGCTCAGCGCGTCCGCGAGCTCGAGGCGCAGGTCAACGCCATGGACCGGTCCCAGGCGGTGATCGAGTTCAAGCTCGATGGGACCATCCTCCGGGCGAACGCCAATTTCCTGAACGCCCTTGGCTACACGGCCGCCGAGATCGAGGGGCGCCATCACAGCATGTTCGTGCCGGCCGACCAGAAGGACAGCGCGGCCTACCGCGACTTCTGGCGGGACCTGAACAATGGCGAGTTTGTCGCCGCCAAGTTCCAGCGGATAGCCAAGGACGGCTCGGTCTGCTGGATTCAGGCCTCCTACAATCCGGTGCTGGACGAAGCGGGACGGCCCTACAAGATCATCAAGTTCGCCACGGACGTGACCGAGGTCGAGCTGGAGCGGGCCCGAAATGAGGCCGAGCGCGCCAAGACCGAGGCCGAGCAGAACCTGGTTGTCGGCGCCCTGGCCGACAGCCTGCAGCGGGTGGCCGCCGGCGACCTGACCACCCAGATCGAGGCGCGTTTTGACGGCCGCTACCAGCAGATCAAGGAGGACTTCAACAAGGCTATCCAGAGCCTGCGTGAGGCCCTGACCTCCATCGCCGCCTCTTCCGGCGGAATCCGGGGCGGGGCCGACGAAATCGCCAGCGCGTCGGACGACCTGTCGCGCCGCACCGAGCAGCAGGCCGCCAGCCTGGAGGAGACCGCTGCGGCCCTGGACCAGATCACCGCCACCGTGAAGCGCAGCGCCGAAGGCGCCAAGCAAGCCTTCAACACCACCGCCAAGGGTGACGCTCAGCGCTCCGGCGAGGTGGTCCGCGAGGCGGTCGCCGCCATGGGTGAGATCGAGCAGAGCTCCGGCAAGATCACCCAGATCATCGGCGTCATTGACGAAATCGCCTTCCAGACCAACCTGCTGGCCCTGAACGCCGGGGTCGAGGCCGCTCGGGCCGGCGAAGCAGGCCGCGGCTTCGCCGTCGTCGCATCCGAGGTTCGGGCCCTGGCCCAGCGCTCGGCCGACGCGGC
>JAZKFM010000064.1:0-10601 GCA_040386415.1 Pseudomonadota bacterium | reverse complement strand
CAGGTCGTACTCCGCCCCAAGGGCCAGCTTCTGGCGCACGATCGGCGGCAAGAGCGAGACCGAGGCGCGGCCCACGGCGCGGTGCAGGAACTTCGGCGTTCCCGGCGCGGCCTGGCCCGACTGGATGATGCCCAGGAACTCGTTGACGATGGCGTGCGGCTCGAAGCGGGGCGCCAACGCCTCCATCATCTCCAGGACGTCGGCGGTGGATTTCGGCGACGACTGCACGCCGTAGAGCCGGGCGATGGGGGCGGCCTCCTCGTAGAATCGGGTCTTCTCGGCCTCGCTCAGCGGCGAGACGAAGCGGTCATACGCGTTGAGGAACCCGTAGCCGGCCGTGGCGCTCACCCAGTCCAGCAGGTCGACATCGAGGGCCGTGTAGGTTTCGCCGGACGGGGTGGTCCCGGCCACGCGGCCATGCATGTTGGTGACCCCCTGGATGACCCGTCGCGCCGCGCTTTGAGGACCATAGACCCCGACCATGGCGGCGACGCCGGTGCGCCTGGAGCGTCCGATGGGGTCGGTCTTGAACGCCGAGTGGTCCCAGACGCCGGAGCGGATGCGGGGGTCGGCGAATTCCAGCAGCACGGCGGCCACCCCGCCGACCGCCAGCGCGATGGGGTTCTTGTACACCCGCCAGTGGACGGAGCCCGGATCCAGAAACGCCGGCTCGCCCACGGGCTGGCCGTAGTCGATCTTCCAGCCGAGATAGGTGGTCATATCGGTCATGGCCGAACTCCGGAGGGACTGTGCATAACGATCCGCAGGATCGCCACGATGCGCGGCCAGGCATCAAGCCATCGAATTCGACAGATCCGGAAGGCTTCAGATGACTTCTCCCCGCTTCACGGTCGACCGGCTGACCTGGCAGGACCGGCCGCTGGGCGAGGTCGCCCTGCCTTCCGGCGTGTTGCGCGCCACCTTGGGCCTGGGTTCGGGCCTGGCGCGGCGCGCAGGCGACCCGCCGGGGCGGCTGTGGGCCTTGGGTGACCGGGGGCCGAACCTCAGCATCAAGCAGGCCCGCGAGGACTACGGCGTTGAGGGCCTGGACCACCTGCGCGAGGTGGCGGGGGCCAAGATCCTGCCGATGCCGCAGATCGGGCCCAGCCTCTCGGAGCTGCAGATCACCGGCGACCGGATCGAGCTCCTCCGAACCCTGCCCTTGCGCGTGGCCTCGGGCGCCCCCGTGACCGGCCTCCCTCTCCCTGGCGGCGCCGAGGTGTCCATGGAGCCGCTGTTCGACGTGGAAGGGCGGCCGCTGGCTGCGGACGTGAACGGGGCGGACTCAGAAGCGGTCGCGGCCCTGGCCGACGGCTCGTTCTGGGTGGCTGAGGAATATGGCCCCTCCCTGATGAAGGTCAGCGCCGAGGGTGTGGTGGAGGTTCGTTGGACGCCGCAGGGCCAGGCCTGGCCCGGCGTCCTGGACCTGCTCCCCGCCATCGCGGGGCGGCGGCGGCTCAATCGCGGCTTCGAGGGACTGGCGGTATCGGCCGACGAAACGCGACTCTATGCCGGCTTCCAGAGCGCCTTCGAGGGCGACGCCGCCGGGGCCGTGCGGATCTGGACCCTGGATGCGGCATCCGGCGCCCTGCTGGCGGAGCACAGCTACCCCTTCGACCCGCCGGAGACGTTCCTGCGCGATGTCGCGGCGGGGCCGGTGGAGCCCGCCGACCTGAAGATTGGCGAACTGCTGTGGGTCGGCGAAGGCCGCCTGCTGGTGCTGGAGCGGATGTCCCACACCAGCAAGATCTACGCGGTCGATCTGGCCGGCGACGGCCGCGGCCTGCGGAAGGACCTGATCTTCACCAGCGACGACGCACCGGAGATCGCGCCGGACCTGGAGGGCATGATCCTGCTGTCGGACCGGGAAATCCTGCTGGTGAACGATAACGATTTCGGGATCGAGGGCGTGGAGACGCGGTTCTTCAGGGTCACCCTGGAACGGCCCCTTCAACGCCCGGCCGGCGGCCCCATCTAGCAGAGACCCCCTCCCCCGACCCACGAGGCCCACCTGACCAACCGCCGCGCCCTGCTCGGACAACTCGCCTTCCTGGGCGCCGGCGCGGCGGGTGTCGTCTTCGTGCGCAATGGCGGGCAATTTGGTCCGCCCCGGGTGACTTTCCCGGGCGACGTCTCGGGAAGCGGATGGATCGACCTGCCGCGCGCCGGGGGGTTCATCATGCTGCAGGGCGCCGTCGCCGGGAGCCCGATCCGGGTGCTGGTGGATTCCGGGGCCCAGGCCTCCGCCATCGACGCCGGCTTCGCCAGCCGCCTGGGCCTGGCCGCGGGCCTGCCTCTGCCGGTTCTGGCCTACGGCGTCGGGGGTGGGCCCAGCGTCACCCACACGGTCGGCCTGGATCTCGATCTGGGGGCGCTGAGGGTGGAGCGGATCCGCGCCGCGGTGCTGGATCTGGCGGCCATATCGGCCTTCACCGACCAGCCCTTCGACATGCTGCTGGGGCGCGATGTCCTGCGTTCGGTTATCCTGGAGGTGGACTATCCGCGCCGCCGCGCCGCCTTCCTGCGCCACGAGGCCTATGTCCCGCCCAGCAATTCGGCGCCGGCCCCCGTGACCCGGAAGACCGGCGCATTGCTGACGGAGGTCGTGGTGGAAGCCGCCGCGCCGATCCTGGCCCTCGTCGACACCGGGGCCTCGGGCGCCCTGGCGCTGTCGGATCAAGCCGCCGCCGCCGCGGGCCTGCTCGATCAGGCCCGCAGGCTGACCTCCGTGCGGTCCATCGGAATCGGCGGGGCCAGCGTCGACCGGATGGTCACCGCCCACCAGGTTCGGTTCGCGGGCTTCACCCTGCGCGATGTGAAGGTCAGCATCTTCGCGGCCCAGCCCGGAAGTCCGCTACCGGACGGCCTGATCGGCGCCGGCCTGCTGAAGGGGTTCCGCGTGGGCCTGGACCACAGGGAGGGCGCGCTGCACCTCAGCAAGTCTGGAACAGCGGCCTGAGGCGTTCGTTGAGCCCGCAGCAACTCTTCAAGGAACAGCCGATGACCCCCCGCCCCCCGATCGGCAACGCCGCCGGCGAAGCCACCAAGGAATCCGACATCACCGGCAAGCCGGATGCACCCGATCCCGGCGCCGATCGCGACCTGGCGGAAGCCGCTGGCGGCGGCGGCAACGCCCTGGGCGACGGACTGTCCGGGGCCAAGAGCACCCTGGCCGGCGCCGACGCCAAGGGTCACGAGGGCGACGAAGATGTGGGCCGAGGCGGCGACTAGACCGCCGCGATAATCCCCAGGAAGTCGGCGGCCTTCAGGGACGCACCGCCCACCAGGGCCCCGCCCACCTCGGCGGCATGCAGGATTTCGGCGGCGTTGGAGGGCTTCACCGAACCGCCGTAGAGGATGGCCACGGTCTCACCATGGGCGCCGAAGATCGCGGTCAGGGTCTCCCGGATGGCGCGGTGGACCTCGACGATCTCCTCGGTGGAAGGCGTCAGGCCCGTGCCGATGGCCCAGACGGGCTCGTAGGCCACGGAAAACGCCTTGCCGGCCAGTTCGGCGGGGAGCGAACCCCTCACCTGACCGGTGACGATCTCCAAGGCCTTCCTGGCCTTGCGTTCCTCCAGGGTCTCGCCGACGCAGACGATGGGTTCCAGGCCGGCGCGCAGGGCCGCCTGGGTCTTGGCGGCCACCAGGGCGTCGGTCTCGCCGTAGCCGGCGCGGCGTTCGGAGTGCCCGAGGATCACCAGCTCGGCGCCGGCGTCCGCCAGCTGCTCGGCCGCCACGTCGCCGGTATAGGCCCCGGAAACCTCGGCGCGGCAGTCCTGGCCGCCCACCAGCACGTTGGTGGCCTTGAGCGCGTCGGACATCCGCGACACCAGGGTCGCCGACGGACAGATGGCCACCCGCGCCCGGGTCGATCCGAGGCCCGCGGCGGTGGCCAGGGCCTCCCCGAGGGACGCGGAATCCCCATTCATCTTCCAGTTTCCGGCGATCAAGGGGACGGGGGCGGTCATCAAGGCCTCGCTTTTGTCGTGTTCCTTGGGCGAGTAAGGCGCCTTGAGAATTCTGTCACGCGCTTGCGGGGTCCAAGCGGCCTCCACTATACCGCCCGTTCCGATGCTCGCCCCGCGGGGCCAGGAAGATCGTCACCATGCTCGTCGCCGTCCGCAAGTTCGCAAAATCCTGGGTCGCCGCCGTGCTGATCGGCCTGCTTGTCATCAGCTTCGCGCTGTTCGGGATCAACGACGTGTTCACGGGGAGCACAACCAATTCCGTGGTGACGGCCGGCTCGCGCAAGGTTTCGACCGCCGACTTCAAGCGGGAGTTCGACACGTTCCGCAAAAGCGCCGAGCAGCAGGTGGGTCAACCCATCACCAACGAGATGGCCGCGGCCAATGGCCTGGACACCCGCGTGCTGAACGAGGTGGCGAGCCGGGAGGCCTTCGGCGAAATGCTGGCCAAGATCGGCATCAAGCCCTCCGACAGCCTGATCACCCGCGAGCTGCAGAAGATTCCGGCCTTCTTCGACCAGGTTTCGGGCCGCTTCGACAAGAACCTCTACGCCCAGCGCCTGAATGAGAATGGCCTGACGCCGCCGGCCTTTGAGCTGATCATGCGCGACCAGGTCGCCGGCAGCCACCTGGTCTCGGCCCTGGCCAACGGCCTGCGGGTGCCCCGCGCCTATACCGCGCTCGGCGCGATCTACGCGATGGAGAGCCGCGATGTCGGCTACTTCACCATCGATCCGCGCAACGTCACCCAGCCCAACCTGCCCACCGACGCCCAGCTCACCGAGCTGATGAAGGAAAACGCCGCGGCCCTCACCCGTCCGGAGTTCCGCACGCTGACCGTGGTGCATTTCAGCCCGGCCATGGTCGGCGCCAACCTGCCCATCGATCCCGCCGAGCTGCAGAAGCGCTTCGAATTCCGCCGGGACACCCTGTCGCGGCCCGAGACCCGCAGCCTCGTGCAGATTCCCACCAAGGACGCCGCCGCGGCCCAGGCCGTGGCCGCCCGGCTGGCCAAGGGCGAGGACCCTGCCGCCATCGCCAAGTCCCTGGGCGTCGACGCCATCACCTATGCCGACAAGCCGCGCACCGCCATCGCCGACCCCAAGGTGGGCCAGGCCGCCTTCACCCTGCCGGTCGGCCAGATCGCGCCGGTGAAGGGCGACCTCGGCTTCGCGGTCATCCGGGTCAGCAAGGTCACGCCGGGCCAGGCCGTGACCCTCGAGGAAATCCGGCCCCAGCTTGAGGCCGAGCTGCGCAAGGACGCCGCCGCCGAGAAGGTCTATGAGATGACCCAGGCCTATGACGACGCCCACGGCGGCGGCTCCAACCTGGCCGAGTCCGCCAAGAAGGCCAACGTGCCCACCTTCACCATCGGCCCCGTCTCGGCCCAGGGCGCGGGACCTCAAGGGCAACCGGTGTCAGGGGTCAATCCCAAGCTGCTGGCGACCGCCTTCAGCCTGCCGCAGGGCGGCGAGAGCGGAGTCGAGGAGGCCGGGAACGGCGAGTACTACGCCATCCGAGTCGAGAAGATCATGCCCAAGTCCATGCCGCCCCTGGCCGAGGTGAAGCCGCAGCTGGTCCGCGTCTGGATGATGCGCGAGATGGTCAAGCGCCTGCAGGCCAAGGCCGATGAGCTGGCCGCCCGAGTGCGCAAGGGCGAGACCCTGGAAGCCGTCGCCTCCAGCATCGGCGCCCGCGTGGGCCGCGCCACCGGCCTCGACCGCCGCAACGCCGGCCAGAACCAGGCCCTGTCCCAGGACGCCCTGATCAAGACCTTCGGCGCCAAGACCGGCGAGGTCTACACCGCCGAGGCGCCGACCTTCGGCCTGGTGGTCGCCAAGCTGGAGGCGGTTCGCGCGCCCACCGGCCCGACTCTGGCGCGCATGACCGAGGAGAGCCGCCCGCAGATGACCGAGGCGACCTTCCGCGAGATCCAGGCCGACGCCCAGAAGGCCGCCGGGACCCTGGTGAAGGTGAAGACCTATCCCAACAACGCCCGGGTCGCGATCGGCCTGGAACCCCTCGAACCCAAGAAGGACGCCCCGGCGTCCAAGACGGAAAAGGCCAAGTGATGATCGAGCCTGCGTTTGCGGACTTTGAGCAGAAATATGCCCAAGGCGCGCCGCAGGTCGTCTGGACCCGTCTCATCGACGACCTCGAGACCCCGGTCTCGGCCTATCTGAAGATCGCCCACGGCCGGCCCTACGCCTTCCTGTTCGAGAGCGTGGAGGGCGGGGCCTGGAGAGGGCGCTATTCGGTCATCGCCATGAAGCCGGACCTGGTCTGGAAGTGCCGCGGCGACGTGGCCGAGATCGCGCAGGGCGCCGGCATCGAGTCCGGCCAGTTCGTGAGCCAGTCGGGCGGCGCCCTGGATTCGCTGCGCGACCTGGTGGCGGCCTCGCGGCTGGACCTACCGGCCGGCCTGCCGCCGATGTCGGCCGGGGTGTTCGGGGCCATCGGCTACGACATGATCCGGCTGGTGGAGAAGCTGCCGGACATCAACCCCGACCCGCTGGACCTGCCCGACGGCCTGATGATCCGGCCGTCCATCGTGGCCATCTTCGACGCCATCGCCCAGGAGATCATCCTGGTGACGACCGTGCGCCCCGACAGCCTGTCGCCCAAGGCCGCCTTCGACGCCGCGCAGGCGCGGCTTCAGGGCGTGATGGACGACTTCCGCAAGCCCGCCCCGCCGCTGGCCGGCGACGGCGTGGCCGAGCCCGACGCCTTCACCACCCCGGTGAGCCGCGAGGACTACCGGGCCATCGTCGGCAAGGCCAAGGACTACATCCGCGCCGGCGACATCTTCCAGGTGGTGCCCAGCCACCGGTTCCGCGCGCCCTTCACCCGCGACCCCTTCGCCCTCTACCGGTCGCTCCGGCGGATGAACCCCTCGCCGTTCCTGTTCTATCTGAACTTCGGGGACTTCCAGCTGGCGGGCTCGTCGCCGGAGATCCTGGTGCGGCTGCGGGACGGCAAGATCACCATCCGCCCCATCGCCGGCACGCGGCCCCGCGGCGCGACCCCCGAGGAGGACCTCGCGCTCGAGGCCGAGCTGATCGCCGACCCCAAGGAGCGGGCCGAGCACCTGATGCTGCTGGACTTGGGCCGCAACGACGTCGGCCGGGTGGCGATGCTGAACAAGGCCGGCGCCAACGAGCCGCCCAAGCCCTCCAAGGGGTCGCACGTCCGAGTGACCGCCAGCTTCTTCGTGGAGCGCTACAGCCACGTCATGCACCTGGTCTCCAACGTCGAGGGCGACGCACCGGAGGGGCTCGACCCCGTGGACGTGCTGATGGCCGCCCTGCCGGCCGGCACGCTGTCGGGCGCGCCCAAGGTGCGGGCCATGCAGATCATCGACGAGCTGGAGCTGGAGAAGCGCGGCATCGCCTATGCGGGCGCGGTCGGGTATTTCGGCGCCGACGGCTCGGTGGACACCTGCATCGTGCTGCGGACCGCCTGCTTCAAGGACGGGATGATGTACGTCCAGGCCGGCGGCGGGGTGGTGGTCGATAGCGACGCCGACGCCGAATACGACGAGACCCTGCACAAGGCCCGCGCCCTGCGCCGGGCGGCCGAGGAAAGCTGGCGGTTCGTCTGAGCCTGAGGGCTAGCTAGCGATCACTCTGCACGACGTGCTGGGTGATCACCGGCGGGGCGAGGATCATGGCGGTGGCCAGGGCGAGCGCGGTCGAGGCCGCGAAGGCCGCGGCGCACAGCACCGGCCACATGGATTCCTTGACCACGGGGGTCATCAGCAGCAGCCGGGCGCGCACGATCTGGTCGGCGTCGAGGACGGAATCAGCGGTCGTCATGGCCACAGGTTCCGCCCAACTCTCACAGCACGCAATGCGTGGACTTGGCGCAGCCCCAGTCCCAGCCTAGATGGAACACCATGATCCTGGTCATCGATAACTACGACAGCTTCACCTACAACCTCGTCCACTATCTGAACGAGCTGGGGGCGGAGACCCTCGTCTATCGCAACGACGCCATCACCGTCGAAGAGGCGCTGGGCCTGAAGCCCGACGGCGTGCTGCTGTCGCCTGGCCCCTGCACCCCCAACGAGGCCGGCATCTGCCTGGAGCTGATCGAGAAGGCCCCGAAGGACCTGCCGATCCTCGGGGTCTGCCTGGGCCACCAGGCCATCGGCCAGGCCTTCGGCGGCGACGTGGTGCGGGCCAAGGCCACCATGCACGGCAAGACCAGCCCGATGCACCACACCGGCAAGGGCGTGTTCGCCGGCATGCCGCAGGACTTCACCGCCACCCGCTATCACAGCCTTTCGGTGGCCAAGGAAACGATGCCCGACGTCCTGGAGGTCACCGCCTGGACCGAGGACGGCGAGGTCATGGGCTTCCAGCACAAGACCCGGCCCATCCACGGCGTGCAGTTCCATCCGGAATCCATCGCCACTGAGGGCGGCCACCACCTGCTGGCCAATTTCCTGGAACTGGCCGGCGTGCCGCGAAACGTGCCGGCCTGATGTCGGACGCTTTCAAGCCGCTTCTGGGCCGGCTGGCCGACGGCCAGACCCTGTCGGACGAGGACGCCGGGGAGTTCTTCGCCGCCTGCCTGAGGGGCGAGCCGTCGCCCGCCCAGGTGGCCGCCGCCATCACCGCCATGCGCCTGCGCGGCGAGACGGTGGGCGAGATCACCGCCTGCGCCAGGGCCATGCGCCGCGCCGCCGTGACCCTCGATCCGCCGTATGAGGTGATGGACGTCTGCGGCACCGGGGGCGACGGGCTGCACACGCTGAACATCTCCACCGCCGTGGGCTTCGTGGCCGCCGGCGGGGGCCTGAAGATCGCCAAGCACGGCAACCGGGCCCTGTCCTCGCGGTCCGGCACCGCCGACGTGCTGACCGAGCTGGGGGTGGACATCAACGCCCCGGTGGACCGGCAGATGAAGGCCCTGGATGAGGCCGGCATCTGCTTCATGTTCGCCCAGGCCCATCACGGCGCCATGCGCCACGTCTCGCCGATCCGGGCCGAGCTGGGCTTCCGCACGGTGTTCAACCTGCTGGGGCCGCTGACCAACCCGGCCAACGCCAAGCGCCAGGTCATGGGGGTCTTCGCCGAGCGCTGGGTCGAGCCCCTGGCCCGGGTGCTGGGAGCTCTGGGCTCGGAGCGCGCCTGGGTGGTGAACGGTGGCGGCATGGATGAGATGACCACCACCGGCGAGAGCGTCGTGGCCGAATGGCGCGACGGCCAGGCCAGGCTCTTCACCATCACCCCGGAAGCCGTCGGCCTGCCGCGCGCGGCCCTGGCCGACCTGACCGGCGGCAGCCCGGCCGAGAACGCCGTGGCCCTGCGCGCCCTGCTGGACGGGGAGACGGGCGCCTATCGCGACATCGTGCTGTTGAACGCCGCGGCCGCCTTCCTGGTGGGTGAGAAGGTGGAGACCCTGCGCGACGGCATCGAGCTGGCGCGCGCGGTGATCGACGACGGCCGGGCCAAGACGGCGCTGACGACCCTCGCCGCCATCACGAGCGCGCCATGAGCGACATCCTCGACAAGATCGCCGCCTATAAGCGCGTCGAGGTGGCCGATCGTAAGGCGCTGCGCACCGTGGCGCAGGTCGAGGCCGCCGCAGCCCAGGCCTCGGCGCCGCGCGGGTTTCGAGCCGCCCTGGAGCGCGCCCATGCGCCGGGCCAGCTGGCCCTGATCGCCGAGATCAAGAAGGCTTCCCCGTCCAAAGGGCTGATCCGCGAGGACTTCGATCCGCCGTCGCTCGCCAAGGCCTATGAGGCGGGCGGGGCGGCCTGCCTGTCGGTGCTGACCGACACCCCGAGCTTCCAGGGGGCTGACAGCTTCCTCACGGACGCGCGGAACGCCTGCGCCCTGCCCTGCCTGCGCAAGGAGTTCCTGGTGGACCCCTGGCAGGTGGCCGAATCCCGCGCGCTCGGAGCCGACGCCATCCTGGTGATCATGGCCATGGTCGATGATTCCACCGCCCGCGACCTGATGGCGGAGGCCGCGCGATTCGGCATGGACGCGCTTGTCGAGGTGCACGACGAGGCCGAGATGGCCCGCGCCGGCGACCTGGGCTCGACCCTGGTGGGGGTCAACAACCGCGACCTGCGCAGCTTCAGCATCGACCTGGCCATCACCGAGCGCCTGGCGGCTCTGGCGCCCGCAAACGCCTTGCTGGTAACGGAAAGCGGCATCTTCACCGCCGCCGACGCGGCCCGGCTTGAGCGGTCGGGCGCCACCGCCATGCTGGTGGGGGAAAGCCTGATGCGACAGGCCGATGTGGCCGCCGCGGCACGGGCGCTCCTGGTCTAGCTTTCGGTCAACTTGACATTAACGAAGAACGCCTAGAGAACATCGGCAAGGTTTCTGCTTTGTTCTTCAAGGGCTCGTCGTCCAATGCTCACTCGTAAACAGCACGAATTGCTCATGTTCATCCATGAGCGGATCAAGGAAAGCGGCGTCTCGCCCTCCTTCGACGAGATGAAGGAGGCGCTGGACCTGGCGTCCAAGTCGGGCATCCATCGCCTGATCACGGCGCTGGAGGAACGCGGATTCCTGCGCCGCCTGCCGCACCGGGCCCGCGCCCTGGAAGTGGTGAAGCTGCCGCAGCAGGCCACCACCTCCTCCCCGCCCAAGGGCCGCGCGCCCTTCAAGCCGC